>NZ_JBCNNF010000208.1:0-11875 GCF_039594555.1 Inquilinus sp. | reverse complement strand
GCGCCGAAATGGAAGGCCAGCAGCTTGCGGGCATGGTCGACGGCGTGGGCCGAGCAGGGATGCACCGCCTCCGCCCGGGCAGCGCCAGCGGCTGCCAGCAGCGCGACGGCCGCGGCCGCCGGGAGAAGCCGGTGCCTCATGCCGCGCTCGGCGCCGCGTCGCGGGCCTGGGCACGCTGCACCGCCGGGCGGGCGGCCAGGGTGGCGAGATAGGCGGCCAGGGTCGCGTTCTCCGGCAGCTTGCCCCAGCCCTGCAGCCATTGCAGCAGCGACCCGATCAGCACGTCGGCGGCGCTGAACCGCTCGCCGAGCAGGTACGGCCCGCCGGCCTGCAGCGCCGTCTCCACCCGCCGCAGCGCCTCGGGGAAGGAACACCAGCCGATCGCGCTGGCCGGCGGTTCCTCGCGGCGCGGGAACACCGAATCGGACAGCGCCGGCTCGAGCACAGAAGGGCAGTAGGCGATCCAGGTGGCATAGGCGGCGCGCTCGCGCGAGCCGACGGGCGGCGCCAGCCCGGCCTCGGGCACGGCGTCGGCGACATAGGCGCAGATCGCGGCGCTCTCGGTCACCACCGCCGGCGGCGACCAGTCCCCGGCCGGGCCGCGATCGGCCAGCGCCGGCACCTTGCCGGCCGGGTTGATGGCGAGATAGGCGGGGTCCTTGTGCGTCGCCTTGGCGAAATCGTGCGGCGCGATCTCGAACGGCACCCCCGCCTCCTCCAGCAGCCACAAAGCGCGGCGGGAGCGGGAGCGTGGCGCATGGTGCAGGACGAAGCGCGGCGTGACGGTCATGGCGAAGGCCCCCCGATTGTCGTGGCGCCGCAGTGAACCACAGGTTTCAATCGTAACGCGAGGGTGTGTCAGCCGGATGTCGCCCCGCCGGGCGGCAGCGTGACCGGCAGGGCGAGGGCCTGGACCGCCAACGACAATGTCTGCGGCCTTGCCCCTTCCAACTCGAGCAGCGCGGCCTTGCGATACAGGCCGCCGCCATAGGCGGTCAGCGTGCCGTCGCTGCCGACCAGGCGATGGCAGGGCACGATCACCGAGATCGGGTTGGCCCCGTTGGCGGCGCCGACCGCACGGGCCGCCTGCGGCCGGTCGAGCTGCAGCGCCATGTCGCGATAGGTCAGGGCCGTGCCGCAGGGGATGGCGCACAGCGCCGCCCAGACCCGGCGCTGGAACGGCGTGCCGAAGGGGGCCAGGGGCAGGTCGAACACCCGGCGCCGGCCGGCGAAGTATTCGGCCAGCTGCGCCGCAATCGGGCGAATGAGGACGGGGTCGGCCGGCCCCGTCCGCAGCCCCTCCCGCGCCAGGCGGCGCTGGCTGAAGGTCGGGGTGCCGTCGGAGCCTTCGAAATCGAGGCCGACCAGGGCGCCGGCGGCGTCGACCAGGGCCAGCATGGGCCCAAGCGGCGTGTCGATCCGCCCGGCGGTGATCGGGGGGATGGGCTCGGCGAAGGTCATCGTGGCATCAGGCCCGGAGGGGCCGGCGGCGGCAACCTGAATCTTGCGGCCGCCACGCCCGCACCAGCGCGTCCAATAGGAGCCAAGTCGTTTTCAGGAGTAGCCGGACTCCCGGATCCGGAAACCATCCTGCAGCACGGACCGGCGACAGTGATGCTCCCGAAACCGGGGTCGCGACCACAGTCGTCCCACGGACCCCAGAGGACGGATCATGAGCATCCATAGCGTTCAGCCGACCCTTCTGCCCCGCAGCATGGTCGGCATCCTGCCCCGCCGCCCGTCACCGATGCGGCGCCTGGCCGCCTCCGTCGCCGATCTGTGGCGCCGCATGGCCGAGCATGATCGCCTGCGTCGCGACCATCGGCGGCTGGAGCAGATGACCGACCACGAGCTGCGGGATATCGGCCTGCGCCGCGCCGGCCCGCGCCAATTCGTGCACATCAGCGACGCGGAGGGCGGCTGACGCCGCCCTTCGGGGTCAGCCGCGGCCGTAGCGCCGCCGCTCCCCGCCCCGCACCAGCTCCACCGCCAGGTCCGGGTGGCCGGATGGCAGCAGCGGGTCGAGGATCCGCTCGCCGAAGCTGCGCTGCAGGCCGAAGACGTGGCGCAGCATCAGGTTGGTGGTCAGGCCCGGCCCGCTGGAATAGACCCGCCAGCCGCCATCCGCGGCGATCGCCCCCTGTTTCACCAATGCCCAGTCGGCGCCGGCCGCATAGCGGTCGGCGAAGGCGGCGTCGCTGGAGCTGAAATAGGCGTTGCGCTGACGCGGCGTCGCGTTCGGCACCACCTCGGTCGACGCCACCGGGCTGGCCTGCAGCAGGATCCGCCACACCGCGTCGGCCTCGCCATGCGCCGCCATGGCCTCGCCGGCGCGGAGATGGGCGTGGGTGTACATCAGCCCGATCTCGCGGCCGAAGAAGGCCGCGGATTCGGCCCGGCGGAACAGCGTCTCAACCCCGCCGCGATAGGCCACCGGCCGGTCCATCAGCCGGATGCCGTCCGGGAAGGTCAGGTGCTCGCGGATCAGCCCGAGATGGCGCTCCACCGCCTCGCCGGCGAACAGCCCGGCGATCAGCGCCCGCTTCATCGGCAGCAGCGAATAGTGCAGGCCGGTGCGGGTGTCGTCCGGGTGCAGCAGCAGCTCGGCCACGGTGCCGTCGGGGTTGAACACGGCGTAGCCGGCCAGCACCCCGTCGCGCACCAGATGGCGCTGCAGGTCCCAGTGCATCGACCCGGCCAGCGCCTCGATCTCGCGCGCCTTGGCCGCCTGCCCGGCGTGGCCCAGCACCCCGGCCCAGCGGTTGAGCTGCTGGATCAGCAGGGCGACGGTCCAGGCGCTGACCATCCAGTCGCGCAGATGCGGGTCGACCGGCTGCAGCGAGTCGTTCCAGTCGCCCTCGCCATAGCGCAGCAGCCTTGTGCCGGGGATGAACCGCTCCTGCACCACCGCGACGATGCGGTCGATATGGGCCGAGACCGGGTCGCGGCGCTCGGTGCGGGTGAAGTCCTGCTCGTTGCGCCAAGCCACCGACTCGTCCAGGAAGGCCATGTCGCCCGTGGCCTCGATGTAGTCGCACAGCGCCTTCAGCGGCCAGACGATGACGTCGCCATGGGCGTGCCGGTCCTGGATCGGCGCGTAGGGCTCCAGCATGAACCATTGCGGCCAGTCGCCCCGGCCTTCGTATTGCTGGGCGAAGACGGTGCGCAGCACCTCCTTGGCCGCCGCGTCGTGCTCCAGCGCCAGCAGGAACTCGACCGAGCCCTGGCAGACGTCGCGCGTGCCCCAGGCGCCGCCGGTGTACTGCTCCAGCCCGTGCGGCACGGTCAGGTGGATCATCGCGTCATGCGCCAGCCAGGGGAAGGCGGCGTCCAAAGCCGCGCCCTCCGACCCGCCGCCGGTGACGCGCAGGCCGCGCGTCACCTCCGCCCAATGGGCGTTGGCCGAGCCCAGCATCTCTTCGAAGGACACGCCGGCGGCGTAGCGGTCGGCCAGGGCGGCAGCCGCGGCGGGGTCGGTCAGCGACCCGGTGACGGCGAAGCCGAAGCCGGACACCGCGCCGGTGCGCAGCGCGACGTACCCGCCGCCGCGCCCCGGCCCGTCGGCATACAGCAGCTCGTCGCCGCCGACCGCCTCGATCGCCTCGGGGGTCGGCGTCACCAGATGGTAGATCGCGTCGGGATAGCGCTGGCCCCACAGCCAGTCCGGGTCCGGCCGGAAGGCGATGCGCTTGGCGGCGGCGTCGATCGACACCCGCCCGGCCTGCTCCAGCTCGCGCTCGCCGAGCACGAGGTGGCCGAGAACCAGGAAGCGGCAAGCCGCGCCCTCGACCTCCACCCGCCACTGCATCGCCGTGTCGGCGCCGGAGATTGCGGCGCGGACGGTGACGGTGCGGCCGCCGAAGCGGTAGATCCAGCGCGCCTCCGCCAGCCCCATCTCGAAGGCGGACGGCACGGACAGCAGGCGCCACCCCTCACCGGCATCCACCAGGATACGCAGGCCGGAGGCGCGGGTGATGTTGTAGGGGTCGCGCGAGACCGAGAACAGCTTGTGGAACGAGGTGTTGCCGACGGTCAGCTGGGCGGCAAACACGCCATGCGCCCACACCGTGGCGCAGAGCAGGTCGTCGGCCGGCAGCAGCGCGGCGCCGGAGCGCAGCAGCGCGCCGTGGCGGCGGCGCAGGTCCCGCTCCTTCGCCCGCAGCACGACGTGGCGGTTCAGGTCGCCCTCATCGACGAAGAAGGACTGCAACGCGCCGTCGCGCGTCTCCTCCAGCCGGCGGGCCGGCCACAGCCCGTCCAGCGCGGCGGCGTCGAGATCCTCGGCCACCAGCGGCGCCGCATCCTGCAGCAAGCCGCGCACCGGCATCTCCAGCGCCACCTCGGTCGGGCGGAAAGCTTCCGCCGCCTTCAGCGCCTGCTCGACCACCGCCAGGTCGCTGTCGTCCGAGGCGGCCTTGTGGTCGGGCACGAAGACGCCGAAGAAGCTCCAGGCGGCCTTGGCGCCGGGCGCCAGCGTCGCGGGGGCGGAGGCGATGGCCGGGCAGGCGACCTCGTGCTGCAGCCGCTCGCTCGGCAACTCGCCCGTCATCTCGGCCCGGTCGCGGAAGCCGGGGCCGAAGCTCTGCGCCGCGTCGGTGGCGAAGCCGGCCGCGCCCTCCAGGCAGCCATGCGCCACCCAAGGATTCCGGCCGCTTTGCGCCAGGGCCTGGCGGCTCATCACCACGGGGCCTAGCCGCGGATGCCGGGCGACATGGTGGTCGGTGTATTGGGAGCCATAGGCTTCGTTGTTCATCAGGAAGCCGCGGCTGCCGAGGCCGAGATCCTGCAGCAGCACCGCCGAGACCTCGGCCGCCGTGGCGCCCGTGTTCTCGACCTCGACCCGCCACAGCCAGAGATCGGCGTCCGGCGCCAGCCACAGCGTGGCGCGATGCGCCAGCCCCTCGGCCTCGCCGGCCCAGACGAATCGGTCGGTCCCGACGCCGGCCTGCAGCCGCGCCGCGGCGCCGACCGCCTCCACCACCCGGCCGCCGCTAAGGCGCAGCAGCACCCGGCCGATGCCGCCGGCGACGGGCGACCCCAGCACCTGGTTGACCAGCACCGGATCGCTCTTGTCGTCCGCCCGGTGCGACAGGGCGAAGATCGTGCCGTTCGGCAGCAGGGCGGCGGCGAGGCCGGTCTGGTTCTCGATCCGGCGCAGCCCGAGATCGGCGTCGCGCGGCAGGATGAAGTCGGCGGTCATTGTTGGTCCCTCCGTCCGGGCTCCCCTTCTACCCCGGCCCGGAGCCGATGCCTATGGGACCCGATACCTGCCTTGTCATCGTCGCAATTCGTCTCTCTACTCCGCGCCAACCACAACCCATCCGGGAACCGACCATGACCCGTTTCCGCTCCAGCCTGCTCGCCGCCGCCCTGCTCGCCGCCGTGGCGGTGCCGGCCACCTTCGCCGCCACCGCGCCGGCGATGGCCGCCGAGGCGGGCCAGACGGCCCAGACCCTGTCCCTGACCGGCGAGGGCACGGCCAGCGCCGCGCCGGACCAGGCCACCGTGACCAGCGGCGTCACCAGCGAGGGCAAGACCGCGCGTGAGGCGGTGGACGCCAACAGCAAGGCGATGGCCGCGCTGCTCGACGCCTTCAAGAAGGCCGGCATCCAGGCGTCCGACCTGCAGACCAGCGGCTTCTCGGTGCAGCCGCGCTACGCCCAGCCGAAGGAGGGGTCGAGCGAGGCGCCGCATATCGACGGCTACGAGGTGCGCAACCAGGTGACGGCCCGCATCCGCGACCTGACCAAGCTGGGTGCGGTGCTGGACACCGCGGTTAGCACCGGCTCGAACCAGATCGACGGCATCAGCTTCGGCGTGACCGACGAGGCGCCGGTGCTGGACAAGGCGCGCGAGGCCGCGGTGGCCGATGCGAAGCGCAAGGCCGAGCTGATCGCCAAGGCGGCCGGGGTGAAGCTGGGCCGCATCCTGGCGATCGCCGAGCCGGGCACCGACACCGGCCCGCGCCCGATGATGGCCGCCTATGCCATGGACAAGCGGTCCGCCGTCCCGGTCGAGGCCGGCGAAAGCGAGTACACCGCCCGCGTCAGCGTGACCTGGGAGATCGTGCAGTAAGAAGGCGCTCAACCGCCCAGGGACCATTGAGACTGCGCTGGCGTGAGTCGACTGGTGGTGGTTTCGAGAACCGGAGCGCAGCGGACGTTAAGTCCGTGAGCACCGGAAGCGGAGAAACCGCCATCAGACGGCCGCGCCAGTAGCGGTATCAATGGTCACTGGCCCTGGATGATGTGGATCGCCTCATACACCCGCCGGACCTGGTCGGCGTAAGACCGGCCGGCCGCCAAGTTCTCCGGCCCGGCATTGTAGGCGGCCACCGCCGTCCAGATGTCCTTGCCGCCGGTGGCCGCGCGCATCTCGCGCAGGATCTCGCCGCCGACCAGCAGGCAGACGCAGCGGTCGGCCAGCAGCTGCTCGCGGGTGACGCCGAGCGCCGCCAGCCGCGGATAGTGGATCGAGTTGATCTGCATCATGCAGACATCCTCGCTGCCATTGCCGTTCGCGGCGTTCACCGCCTGCTGCCGCCAGCGCGTCTCGACATAGGACATGGCCAGGATCAGCTCGACCGGCACGCCGGCCTGCAGCGCCGCGCGGGCCATGCAGTCGCCGGCCATGGCCGGGCCGGGCCGGAGCAGGGCCAGCGCCGCCAGCGCCGCCACGGCCGCCTGCCTCCCCGTTCGTGCCGCCCCGTGATGCCGAGCCATCGGACCCCGCCGCCATGCCGTCGGAAGGACCCGAAGCCTATACCATCCGGCTTGCGGATCAACGACATCGCCTATACCGAAGGGTGTGATCCGCCGAAGGGAGAGGGCCGATGGACAAGGTGCGCAGCAGGATCGAGGACGACGTCGCCGTCGTCTCCATCGCCAGCCCGCCGGTCAACGCGTTGGATGCCGAGGTGCGTGCCGGCCTGGCCGAGGCGGTGCGCCGCGCCGATGCCGACCCTGTTGTGCGCGCCATCGTCATCGCCGCCGAAGGCCGCACCTTCATCGCCGGCGCCGATATCAGCGAGTTCGGCAAGCCGTCGGCGCCGCCGTCCCTGCCGGAGGTCATCGACGCGCTCGATTCGGTCGGCAAGCCGATCGTCGCCGCGATCGGCGGCGCGGCGCTGGGCGGCGGGCTGGAGGTGGCGCTAGGCTGCCACGCCCGCATCGCCGGCCCGGCGGCCAAGCTGGGCCTGCCGGAGGTCAAGCTGGGGCTGATCCCCGGCGCTGGCGGCACCCAGCGGCTGCCGCGGCTGATCGGCGCCGCGCCCGCGTTCAAGATGATGGCGGACGGCGCCCCGGCCTCCGCCGCCCAGGCCCGCCAACTCGGCATTGTCGACGCGGTGGCCGAGGGCGACCTGCTGGCGGCGGCCAAGGCCAAGGCGCTGGAGCTGGCCGGGTCCGGCACGCGTCGGCGCAGCCGCGACCTGGACCGGCAGCAGCAGCCCGGCGGCCGCGAGGCCTTCGAGCAGGCGGCGGCCGAGGCGCTGAAGCGCAGCCCGGACCTGCCGAACATCGCCGCCCTGGCCGAGGCGGTGCGCGCCACCTTCACCGAGACCTTCGAGGCCGGTCTGGCGCTGGAGCGCGCCCGCTTCATCGCCCTGGTCGCCGACGACCGGTCCAAGGCCCTGCGCTACGCCTTCTTCGCCGAGCGCGAGACCGCCCGCGTGCCGGGGCTGGCCAAAGATACGCCACGGCGGCCGGTCCATCGAGCCGCGGTGATCGGCGCCGGCACCATGGGCGCCGGCATCGCTGTCTGCTTCGCCAATGCCGGCATTCCGGTCACGGTGATCGAGACCACCGACGAGCTGCTGGCCCGCGGCCTGGACCGCATCGCCGGCACCTATGCGGCATCGGTCAAGCGCGGCAGCCTGTCGGCGGAGGAGCAGGACCGGCGGATGGCGCTGGTGACCGGCCAGGTCGGGCTGGAAGCGGCGGCCGACGCCGATGTGGTGGTCGAGGCGGCGTTCGAGGACATGGAGCTGAAGCGGCAGATCTTCGGCACGCTGGAGCGCGTGGCGAAGCCCGGCGCCATCCTGGCCACCAACACCTCCTATCTCGACGTCGACCAGATCGCCGCGTCGACCGGCCGCCCCGGCGACGTGCTGGGGCTGCATTTCTTCAGCCCGGCCAATGTCATGCGCCTGCTGGAGGTGGTGCGCGGCAAAGCCACCGCGCCGGAGGTGCTGGCGACGGCGCTGGATCTCGGCAAGCGGCTGGGCAAGGTGCCGGTGGTGGTCGGCGTCTGCCGCGGCTTCGTCGGCAACCGCATGCTGGCCCGCCGCACCCAGGAGGCCGAGCGCCTGCTGATCGAGGGCGCGCTGCCGCATGAGGTCGACGCCGCCCTGACCGGCTTCGGCTTCCGCATGGGGCCCTTCGCCGTCAGCGACCTAGCCGGGCTGGACATTGCCTGGCGCAACCGCAAGTCGCTGGGCCAGACCGCGCCGGTGGCCGACGCGCTGTGCGAGGCCGGGCGGCTGGGCCAGAAGGCCGGCCGCGGCTACTACCTCTACCCCGAGGGCGCCCGCGGTGGCGTGCGCGACCCGGAGGTGGAGGCGCTGCTGCAGCAGGTCTCCGCCCGTCTGGGCGTCGCGCGCCGCCCGATCCCGGCCGAAGAGATCGTCGAGCGGCTGGTCTATCCGATGGTCAATGAGGGTGCGCGGATCCTGGAGGAGGGCATCGCCGCCCGCCCCGGCGACATCGACGTGATCTGGATCAACGGCTATGGCTGGCCGGCCTGGCGCGGCGGGCCGATGCACTATGCCGACCAGGTCGGGCTGAAGACGGTGGCGGCACGGTTGGACGCCTTCGCCGCCGCCCGGGGCGAGCCGGCGCTGGCCCTAGCGCCGCTGCTGCGCCGCCTGGCCGAGGCTGGCCAGGGCTTCGCCGACTGGGCCGGGCCGGCGCGCTGACCGGCGCCCCGGCACGGCCCCGCCGCATCACACCGCCGTCAGGTCGTTCTTCGCCAGCGGCAGGCTGCGGATGCGCTTGCCGGTGGCGGCGAAGATCGCGTTCAGCACCGCCGGGCCGGCGACCGCGATGGTCGGTTCGCCCACCCCGCCCCAGAAGCCGCCGGAGGGGATGATGATCGTCTCCACCGCCGGCATCTCGTCCATCCGCAGCAGGGTATAGGTGTCGAAGTTCTCCTGCTCCATCCGGCCGTCCCTGACCGTGCATTCGCCATAGAGGCAGGCGGACAGACCGTAGACGAAGGAGCCTTCGACCTGCCGCTCGATCTGCGCCGGGTTGACGGCGTGGCCGGGGTCGGTCGCCGCGACGATGCGGTGGATCCGGACGCGGCCATCGGCGACCGAGATCTCGGTGGCGGCGGCGACATAGCTGCCGTAGCCCATCATCTGGGCCAGGCCGCGATGCACGCCCGGCGGCGGCGCCGTCTCCCAGCCGATCCGCTCGGCCACCGCGTCCAGTACCGCCAGATGCTTCGGATGGTTCGCCATCAGCTTGCGGCGGAAGGCCAGCGGGTCCTGCCCGGCGGCATGGGCCAGCTCATCCATGAAGCATTCGAGGTAGAAGGCGTTCTGGTTGAGGTTGACGCCGCGCCAGAAGCCCGGCGGCACCGGCGGGTTGCGCATCGCGTGGTCGACCAGCAGGTTGGCGACGGTGTAGCCGATCGCCCCTTCCGTCCCGCCGGGGTTGACGCCCTGGAACACGATCGGGTCCATGCCGTTCTGCAGGCCTTCCGGCCGCAGCGACGTCAGGATCGACTGGCCGGAAATCCGCATGTGCAGCGCCGTCAGGTTGCCCTCCGCGTCCAGCCCGCCGGTCAGCCGGCACTGCGTGGTCGGGTGATAGACGTCGTGCAGCATGTCCTCCTCCCGCGTCCACAACAGCTTGACCGGCGTGCCGGGGATCTGCCGGGCGATGCGCACCGCCTGACGGACATAGTCGTGGACGCCGCGCCGGCCGAAGCCGCCGCCGAGATGCAGCCTGTGCACCTCGCACTGGCCCAGCGGCAGCCCGGCCGCTTCCGCCGCCGTGGTCAGGGCAGCCTCGCCATTCTGGGTCGGACACCAGACCTCGCAACGCTCCGGCGTCCACACTGCCGTCGCGTTCATCGGCTCCATCGTGGCATGGGCCTGGTACGGATAAGCGTAGTCGGCGGTGATCGTCTTCGCCGCGGCGGCCAGCGCCGCCCGCGCGTCGCCCGCCCGGTTGCCGGTGAAGGCCTCCTCCGCATCGAGCCCGGCCGCCAGCACATCGGCAATCGAGGCGCTGGAGACGCCGGTGTTCGGCCCCTCGTCCCAGACCACCGGCAGCGCCTCCAACGCGGTCTTGGCCCGCCACCAGGTGTCGGCCACCACCGCCACGGCGGTGTCGTCGACCTGCACCACCCGGCGCACGCCGGGCATGCCGGCGACGGCGGCGGCGTCGAAGCTCCTCAGCCTGCCGCCGAAGATCGGGCAGGCCTTGATCGCGGCGTTCAGCATGCCGGGCCGCACGATGTCGGCGCCGTAGACCTGCCGGCCGGTCAGCTTGTCCGCCGTGTCCAGCCGCGGCAGCGGCTTGCCGGCGATGGTCCAGTCCTTCGGGTCCTTCAGCCGGATCTCGGCCGGCGGCTGCAGCCGGGCCGCGGCCGTGGCCACCTGGCCGAAGGTGGTGCTGCGGCCGCTGGCGGCATGGGTGATCACACCCTTGTCGACCGCGCAGTCCGCCGCCGGCACCTGCCATTCCGCTGCCGCGGCCGCGACCAGCATCTCACGCGCCGCCGCCCCGCCCTTGCGGACATAGTCCTGGGATTCGCGGATGCCGCGGCTGCCGGTCGTGGAGAAATTGCCCCAGACCCGGTCGCGCGCGACACTTTCGCCCGGGGTCGGGTATTCGGTGGTGACGCGGGACCAGTCGCAGCCCAGCTCCTCTGCCACCAGCTGGGCCAGGCCGGTCAGCGTGCCCTGCCCCATCTCCGCGCGGGCGATGCGGATCACCACGGCCTCGTCCGGCTGGATCACCACCCAGGCATTGACCTCGGGCACCGCCTCAGCCGCCAGGGCCTCACCGGCGAAGGGCACGCGGAAGCCCAGCGACAGCCCGCCGATCGCGGCGGCGCCGCTGACGATGAAGCCGCGGCGCGAAAGGCTCTGCACGATCGTCATTCCCGCCTCCCTCAGCCGTTCCGGGCCGGGCCGCCATCGGCGGCGGCCTGCTTGATCGCCGCCCGCACCCGGTTGTAGGTGCCGCAGCGGCAGATGTTGGTGATCTCGCCGGAGATGTCGTCGTCGGTCGGGCTGCGGTTCTGCTGCAGCAGGGCCGCCGCGGCCATGATCATGCCGGACTGGCAGTAGCCGCATTGCGGCACGTCCAGCGCCGCCCAGGCCTTCTGCACCGGGTGCGAGCCGTCGGGCGACAGCCCCTCGATGGTGACGATCTGCTGCTCCGGCGCGATGGCGTTGACCGGCATGGCGCAGGACCGAGTGGCGACGCCGTCGATATGCACGGTGCAGGCGCCGCACTGGGCGATGCCGCAGCCGTATTTTGTGCCGGTCAGGCCGATCTGCTCCCGCAGCACCCATAACAGGGGCGTGTCGGGCTCGACGTCGACGCTGCGCTCGGTTCCATTGATCCTGAGGGTGAAGGCCATGGCTGCCTCGCGGTTGGGCTGGGTGGGGCCGGGTCGTTGTCATGCGGAGTGCGGGCACCGGGTGGGGGCCGGTGCCCGCCCCCGCCTCAGCCCGGCTTCGCGTCCGAGGCCGGCGCCGGGGCCTGCGTGGTGGTGGGCGTGCTTTGCCCGGCCTTGGCGTTGCGCTGGATGCAGCCGTCGCCCTGCGCCAGGGCGGTGCCGATGGTCGCCAGCAGCGCGAAACCGGCCAGGACCGGAACCGGGATTCTGGTGATCACATCATGTCTCCTGAGGTTGT
>NZ_JBCNNF010000207.1:0-11918 GCF_039594555.1 Inquilinus sp. | reverse complement strand
GGCCGCATCGCCGCGATGGGCCTGATCCTGCTGAAGGACGACAAGGGCTTCTTCCCCAACTACGCCCTCGTCCCGGTGGTGCGGAAGGACGTGCTGGACGCCCATCCCGACCTCAAGCCGCTGCTCGAGAGCCTCGCCACCCGCCTGGACGATGCGACGATGCAGCGCCTGAACGGCGAGGTCGACGTGCAGAAGAAATCGATCGAGGCGGTCGCCACGGCCTATCTGAAGGAGGGCGGCTTCCTCTGACGCTGCCGTCACCCGTGAGAAGGGCGCCGATCAGCTGGAGGCGCTCGGCCCGCCCGCGCGGCCTTCTTCCCGGGCGGTGGCCATGACGAGAAGGAGTACACGCTCGACCAATTCCTGTCGTCCGTGCTGAGCGCGCCTCGATCCGCTGCCGAAGCTCGATGGGCATCATCAAGGCCACCGAACATGGGCGGCGCAGCTTCGCGGTCGCCGAAGTCCGGCTGCGTCAGTCGCCTGCGGTCACCCACCCCAAGGGCGTGTCCCCTACACCTGCGCGGTATCGGGCTCATGCCTTCTGATGTGCCGAACGGCTCGAGGAATTCCATCTGGCCGAATGGGGCGGCAGTCCGTGATGAGGGACACTGTTCAGCCTGAGCGGCGCTCTCCGCCCGCTTTCAGCAGCGTGAGGCTGGGCATGGATATCAGGAGATCGGGGTATCGCGCGGCCATCCAGGACCAGGATGATTCCGTCGTGGCCGCCGGCTTTGTTCTCCCCGCCGTCGCGTTTGGCTTGCACGAAGCCAAGACGTTGCTGGAGGAACCGTCCTTTCAGAGTGACGGCGATGCCGCCGAGCCTCTACGCCAAGCCCCCGGCCCAACGGCTTTGGCCCTGCTCGCAAGCCTCGCCATTCCCGCCCGGCCGATCAGCCCTGTTGCGCCTCCACCCCCTGACGCACAGCCGAGCTCCCCCCTGGCTGCAATCGAGCCCATTTCCCTCGGCGCAGATGGACCCGTGGGGAAGGCGCGGCCCAACACGCCCCATCTCGGGCCGGCGACATTGCCGGACCTTACCGAGAGCTCCGGCCCGACCCGCGGTCCGGCAATGCCGATCGCCAACCAGCCTTCGGCGGCCGCTCCCCGGCCCGTTTCCGAATCCCGGGTCGACACGCCGGTAACGCCCGCCGGCCTGACCCGCTCTCCGCTCGCATCCCTGCCGGCCGCCGAAGGCATTCTGCCTGGAGGCGCGGCCAGCCTCCTCCCGGTCTCGACGACCCTGACCGGACCGTTCAGCGGGACAGAAGTTCCAACAGCCTCCACACAGACCGCGCCGGCCCTGAGCACCGCGCCGCTGACAAGCGCAGCCGCGCCGACGACATCGCCTGTCGGCGAGATCATCACGCTGCAATCGACGCCGTCTTCCGCCACGACCTCGACGTCCAATCCGGTCACGCTGGAGAATCAGAAGCAGGGAACGCCCGTCAGCGTCTGGGGAATTCACGGCAGCATCGCGGGGGTCGGGGACAGCAACATCGAAGGCTTTGCCGACAACATCAGCGTCAATGCCAGCCAGACGATCAATTTCAAGATCGATACCGATTCCACCCACTACCGCATCGATATCTATCGCCTGGGTTACTATGGGGGTGACGGGGCGCGGCTGGTCGCAACGATGGACCGGCAACTGTCATCCGCCCAGGTGCAGCCGGATCCTCTCTTCAATTCGTCGACGCGCGAGGTGGATGCCGGGAACTGGTCGGTCTCCGCATCCTGGGCCGTGCCGTCGGATGCCGTGTCGGGCGTCTATTTCGCCAAGCTGACGCGCGAGGACGGCACGACAGGGGAGAACATGATCCCCTTCATCGTCCGCAACGACGGGCGCACCTCGGGGATCACCTTCCAGACAGCTGACCAGACCTGGGAGGCCTACAACCCCTGGGGTGGCTACAACCTCTATCAGGGACCGGACGGGCTCGCGAGCGACCGGGCCTACGCGGTCAGCTACAACCGGCCGGTCGTCGTCAACTCCACCAACAACGAGGCCGGGCCGCAGGATTTCGTCTTCGGTGCGGAGTTTCCCGCCATCTATTGGCTGGAACAGAACGGCTACGACGTCAGCTATATCTCGGGCATCGATGCGGCCCGCAATGGCTCCCTGCTCCTCAACAGCAAGGTCTACATGGATGTCGGGCACGACGAATACTGGTCGTCGGCCCAGCGGGCCAACGTCCAAGCGGCCGCGGATGCCGGCGTCAGCCTCGCCTTCCTGAGCGGCAACGAGATGTTCTGGAACATCGCCTATGCCCCCAGCCTCGATGCCAGCGCCACGCCGTATCGCACCATCGTCGAATACAAGGATCCCTGGTCCGGCGCCCAGCTCAACCCCAACGGCACGAGCGGGGGCGGCGCATCGACCTTCCGCGACCCGGTCTACGGCCCGGACCAGCCGGAGAACGCGCTGACCGGCACCATCTTCAACGTCGACGCCTACCAGCTCGACACCATCACCATCCCCTATAGCCTGTCGAAATTCGGTTTCTGGACCAACACAAGCATCGCCAACCTGCAGCCGGGGCAGACCGGCTCGCTGATCCCCAACCTGCTGGGCTACGAGTGGGATACGAACTCCAACAACGGCTTCCGGCCTGCCGGCCTGATCGACCTGTCCTCGACCACGCTCGGCGTCTCGACCTTGCTGCTCGACTATGCCGCCCAGATCGGCGCCGGCACCGCGACACACAATCTGACCCTCTACCGGGATCCCACCAGCGGCGCGCTGGTCTTCGGCGCCGGCACCGTCTACTGGTCGTGGGGGCTGAGCTCCAACCATGCCAACGAGGCCACGCCCGCCGATCCCAACGTCCAGCAGGCGATGGTCAATCTCTTCGCCGAGATGGGGGTCCAGCCGCAGACACTGACCGCCAGCCTGGTCCTGGCGACCGCGTCGACCGACCACGCACCACCGACATCGACCATCATCAGCATCGGCTCGGGCGGGGCACTGGCCGCCGACCAGACGGTCACGATCAGCGGCACGGCGACGGATGCGGGCGGTGGCCGGATTGCCATGGTCGAGATCTCGACCGATGGCGGCAAGACCTGGAACAGGGCGACCGGGTTCAGCAGCTGGACCTACAGCTGGATCGTCCCCTCCGCCGGAAGCTACACGATCGAAACGCGCGCCACCGACGACTGGGCCAATGTGGAGAAGCCGAGCGACGCGACGACGGTGAGCGCGTCCTCGTCCCCCAATCAGAGCCTCTTCACGAAGTCGCCCGGCGACGTCGTGGTCAACACCACCGCATCCAGCAATCTCGATTCCGGGGACAACAACTCGGTCCAGCTCGGCGTCAGGTTCACCGCCTCCACATCCGGGCTCGTGATGGGGATCCGGTTCTACAAGGGCATCAACGATATCGGGACCCATACCGGGACCTTATGGAGCAGCTCGGGAACCGTCCTCGCGACCGGGACCTTCACCGGAGAGAGCGCCAGCGGCTGGCAGACGCTGACATTCTCCAGCCCCCTGTCGATCACGGCCGGAGCCACCTATGTGGCGAGCTATCTCAGCCACGGCCATTATCCGGTCGACAGCAACTTCTTCACCGCGGCGCGGACGAACGGCGCCCTGTCCACGGCCGCGAATGCCGGCGTCTACACCTACAGTTCGGGCGTGATGCCGACCTCCAGCTTCGGCGCATCGAACTACTGGGTCGATGTGCTGTTTGTGCCGTCCGGCTCGCAACTGCCGCCAACGGCGGTGGCGGATTCCGGCTTCGTCACGCCGGAGAACACCGCGCTGACGATCGCGGCGTCGGCCCTCCTGGCCAATGACTCGGATCCCGATGGCGACACCCTGACGATCGTCGGCGTCAGCGGGGCCACGAACGGTTCGGTGAGCTTCAATGCCAGCAGCAACACCGTCACCTTCACGCCGAATGCCAACTATGCCGGGCCGGCCAGCTTCACCTACACCATGTCCGATGGCTCCAGCACGGCATCGGCAAATGTCAGCCTGTCGGTCTATGCGCCAGGCACGACCTTCAGCCTGTTCCCCGGCAGCACCACGCCTGGCACCGTCACTGTCGTCGACTTCAACCCGGTCGAGCTCGGCGTGAAGTTCAGCGCCTCGACCGGCGGCACGATCACCGGCATCCGCTTCTACAAGGGCGCGCAGAACACCGGCCCGCATGTCGGCTCACTGTGGACCAGCACCGGGACGCTCCTGGCCAGCGCCACCTTCACCGGCGAGACAGCGAGCGGCTGGCAGACCGTCACCTTCTCCAACCCCGTCCACATCGCCGCCGGCACCACCTATGTCGCCGGCTACAGCACGAATGGCTTCTACTCCGCCGACAGCAACTACTTCGCCAGCGCCCATTCGAGCGGACCGCTGACGGCGCCGGCCAGCGGCTCCAGCGGCGGCAACGGCGTCTACACCTACGGCACCGGCAGCCCCTTCCCCACCAGCACCTACAACGCCACGAACTACTGGGTCGACGTCACCTTCAGCTCGCTCACCTCCCAACCGCCGGTGGCCAACAACGACAGCGGCTTCACCGCCACCGAGAACGCGCCGCTGACCATCTCCGCCTCGGCGCTCCTGGCCAACGACACCGACCCGAACGGCTATCCGCTGAGCATCACCCAGGTCTCCGCCCCGACCAACGGCACGGTCGGCTTCGACTCCGCCAGCAACACCATCACCTTCACCCCGACCAGCGGCTACACCGGAAACGCCGGCTTCACCTACAGCATCACCGACGGCCATGGCGGTACCGCCAGCGCCAATGTCTCCCTTGTCGTGACGGCACCCAGCACCACCCAGACCCTGTTCTCGGCTTCGAGCACGCCGGCCAATACGAACGTGAACGATCCCAGCCCGGTGGAACTCGGCATGAAGTTCCAGTCCGATGTCGCGGGCACGATCTCCGCGATCCAGTTCTACAAGGGAACCGGGGACACCGGGCCGCACACCGTCGATCTCTGGTCGAGCAGCGGCACACTGCTCGCCAGCGCGGTGTCCGCCGGTGAAACCGCCAGCGGGTGGCAGACCGTCAACCTCTCCCAGCCGGTCTCGATCGCGGCGAACACCACCTATATCGCGGCCTATCACAGCAACGGTCACTACGCCGCGACCGGAGACTTCTTCGGATCGGGCGTCATCAATGGTCATCTCAGCGCGCTGTCGGACGCGTCAGGCGGAGGCAATGGTGTCTACGCCTACAGCGCGAGCGACGCCTTTCCGACGAATTCGTTCAACAAGACCAATTATTGGGTGGACGTCACCTTCAACCAGCTCGCGGCCTGATGCACGGCGGAGATCATCGCTGAAAACCGGCTGCCTCCACTCCCGCGGCTATTGTCCTCCGAGTTGCTCTCGAATCGGATCTCTTCGGCCAGCCGAGGATCGCCGGCGTCGGCCGTTCCGATCACAACGAGGATAGCCGTGGTACGGGAGACATACCGCGTGTCGTCGGGCCATGCTTACGCGTCACGATCACGGTTATCCTGAGTGGCATGGCGATATCTGCAATTCGGCGGGATCGACGGATCCTCACGAGTGCAATGCATCACTCTCAGCTGATTTGATCTGGATCACGATTCTGGCCATCCCATCTGATGCGGCCTCCTCCACCTCTCGACCGATTGGAGAGGGCAACAAGGATGATGCACCGGCTTGCTTCGTCCACCTTTCGTCCCGTCCGGAGTATACCGCACCTTCTCCCGAACAGTAGCCTTCGGCAATCATCGACATATTGGATGTCAATCCATACTCCGATTCACTGATGTTATCCAAAATATAGACCGCAATATATTTCGATATTGGTGATATTATATACAAATTTACCATATATCGGCGCCTTCCAATCAGAGATTATATTCCATTAATTGTCAAAATACGCCACACGGAACCCACATCTGAGCAAAAATATGGATGATAGCTTCATGCCGCTGATGCTCCGGATACGGCGACTCATACAACTCTCCAAAGAGGAAATAGATATTCTAAAACACCTGCATAATCGCCGACGCATCCATCTCGATCCGGGAATAACACCGGGATGGAGACTAGGAAAATCGGCCCTCATTATCCTGAAGGGCTGGGGATATACGTATAGGCATCTCGGCAACGGCGATCGTCAGCTGATCGATATCATTCTTCCCGGTGACATTGCCGGGCTCCGGACCAGCCTTCTCGGCATCCCCCAGGGGCTTCGCACGATCGGGCAAGTCGAAGCTGTGGAGATTCACAGCCGCTTGATCCCTTCCTTGTTCAGAGACTGGCCACGCCTCGCGCTGGCACTGGTCCTGATCGCGAACCAGGATAGCGAACTCCTGGCTGAGCGCCTCGTCAGCGTCGGGCGGCGACCAGCCCTCTCACGGGTCTCGCATTTCCTTCTGGAGCTCGGCACCCGCCTGGAAATCGTCGGCCTGGGCACCCGCAACAGCTTTCGCTGCCCGCTGACCCAGGCCGACATCGCCGACGCCCTGGGCCTGTCGTCCATCCATGTGAATCGGGTGCTGCGACACCTCCGCGAACGTCGGATTCTGATGTTCCGGAACGGCGAGGTCGAGATCCAGGATCCCCACAACCTGATCTCATTGGCGCAAGTCGAGACGCTCCCCTCGAGCGGCACTCTCGGATCTCTCGCTTCGAGTTGATCTTCGCCGTCGATAAACCTCTCAAGGGGCGCAAGGCCGCAGAAGCGGCGCGCGCTCTCACTCATGCCAAGGACATCGATATGATCAACCTGACCCCGGCAACCCCTTTGCCGGACGAGCATGTGCTGGTGGCAGGAGGGGCGGGCTATGTCGGGAGCCATGTGGCCTGGCTTCTATGCCGTCTCGGCTTCAGGGTCACCGTCCTCGACGATCTGTCCACTGGACATCGCCACGCCGTTCCGTCCTGCGCCCGCTTCATCCACTGCGATGCGCGCGATATCACGCAGGTGTCCCGTGCCTTCGCGGAGTGCAGCCCTACCGCGGTGATGAATTTCGCGGCTCTCAGCCTGGTTGGGGATTCGTATCGGGATCCCCTGCGCTATATCGCCCACAACCTCGCCATTACCCTGAACCTGGCCAAAGCCTCGGCGGAGATCGGCGTCTCCAGCTTCCTGCTCTCATCGACGGCCAGCATCTTCGGCGCCGAAGCGCCACGGCCCGTGGCCGAAGACGCGCCGGTACGGCCGGACAATCCCTATGGCGAATCCAAAGCGATGTGTGAGCGGGTATTGCACTGGCTCGACACCACGACAGGCATCCGGACCGCCGCGCTCCGCTACTTCAACGCCTCGGGGGCGCTGTTCTCCGCTGATCTCGGCGAGGCTCACGATCCAGAAACCCATCTCATTCCGATCGTCATCCAGGCAGCGTTGAGACTGAGGGACGGCGTCGACATCTTCGGCGACGACTATCCCACCGCGGACGGGACATGCGTGCGGGACTATGTCCATGTCCTTGACCTCGCGGATGCACATGTGAAGGCCCTGCTCGCCCTCAGGACGGCAGGCCATCTGCGATACAATGTCGGCAGCGGCCGAGGGTACAGCGTCAGGGATATCGTGCATGCGGTCGAGCGGGAGTCCGGCCGTCATATCCCGGTGAGGCGTCGGCCGCGCAGGAACGGTGATCCGTCGACGCTGGTCGCCTGCACCGACCGGATCCGAAGCGACCTCGGCTGGCAGCCGGCCAACAGCGATCTCGCGACCATCATTCGATCAGCCTGGAGATGGCACGTCGA
The DNA here is from genome assembly GCF_039594555.1 of Inquilinus sp. GTDB lineage: Bacteria > Pseudomonadota > Alphaproteobacteria > DSM-16000 > Inquilinaceae > Inquilinus. Next base: position 4,210 of record NZ_JBCNNF010000207.1, on the reverse strand, counting down.
CCACCCATCGGGCTTCAACAGCCCTGATTAGCGCCGGAATGATCGAGACCCGCCTTGCACTTTCGGCACACCATTGAGGGGCACCCGATTCAACCACCACACTTTCTAGTAGATTCGAGGTGGCAGACTCCGCCGACGCTAGACCAAACACCTATCGACGAGAACGAACTCCACCCGAAAGAGGTAGGCCTTGGTTAACTTGTGTTAGAGACATTTGCAGAGCACTCTTATATTATTGCGATATGCTGAAAGATAGACTACTGAACACCAAATAAATTCTTAATAATTCTTGCGCTATAGAGAAGGGATCCTGGATCCTTGCCACGAACACGAGTGCAACAATCGAACAAAAGTTCGTAAAAATAAAATAAAACTAAGGAAACATTTATGCGCACTGACTGACGCAAGGGGTAGCAGATATGTCGTACCAGATTGAATCGGCAGACAGCCCCACCGATGAAGGCCTCGATATCCTTGGACCGGACATCGCATTCGCTGGCGCGAGAGGGCACGCACAGGCCAGAGGATGGCTGCACACCGACAGCATCATCATCATCGATAGCCGAACCCTCGACAGGGAGTGTCTCGCTCGGGGGCTAGCGGCGAACAATGTCGGCATCAGGGTCCATTCCTTCGGATCAATCGAGGAATGGCGACGGGCAAACGAACTGCACAGGCCCGCATCAGCCATACTCTTCAGCTTGGGTGCGCGCGACAGCGGCGATGCCGAGGTGCAGGCCGACATCGCGGAACTTGTCGCTCAATTCAAAGATATTCCGGTCATTGCCATCGGCGATCTCGACGGGCTGAGCCATATCATGAAGATCCTGGAATATGGCGCCCGCAGCTATATTCCGACGAGTGTCGGCCTCGATGTGGCGATCGAGGCGATCCGTCTCGCCCGCGCCGGCGGCACATTCGTGCCGGCCAGCAGCCTGACAGCCATACACAAGCACATGGTTGCGGAGACGACCTCGCCGCAAACGACGCTGAGCACCCTCTTCACATCCCGCCAAGCGGCGGTCGTCGACGCCTTGAGGCGCGGCAAGGCCAACAAGATCATCGCTTATGAGCTCAATCTTTGCGAGAGCACCGTAAAAGTACATATTAGAAATATCATGAAGAAGCTCAAAGCAAGAAATAGAACCGAGGTTGCCTTCAAGATCAACGATCTCTTCTCCAATGGCACTGCCGATAAGCGCAGAGATTCTCACTAAATACCCATCATCTGACGACTATTTGCAAGCGTAATTGGTTATACTGGCGAACAACTTTCAGATGGCTTGGCAAAGGACAACCGAAGTGATCGTGTCGAAACAGACGACTTCGCGCCAGCCATCTGGTTTGGCCAACTACCTGCGGTTCCTGAGGCGTCGCAAGCTGTCGATTGCCATTCCAGCGCTGGTCTCGGTTGCCGTGGGGCTGGCCCTCTACTCAGCGTCACCGCGCCGCTACAACGCCGAGGCGGTGGTCGCGCTCGATCTTCGGCGCCTCCAGATCCTCTCGACCGAGGCGGTTCTCTCGCCCCTGCCGCAAGAGAGCCCGGTGCTCAGGACCGAGCTGGACATCATCAATTCCCGGCTGATGGCCGAGCGCGTGCTGGAGCGGCTGGGACGGCAGGGCATCACGCCTCCGCCGCCCGCCCCATCGCTGAAGACGAAGATCGCGAGGCTGATCATCGGCCAGGCGGACGCGCCGGCCGACGCCCAGGAGCCGGAGAGCCAACGCGACGGGATCGATCGGCTGCTCGACAATCTGACGGTCAGCAACGATGGCCGGTCCTACACGATCTTCATCATGTTCACCGCCACCGACCCCGCCTACGCGGCCACCGTCGCAAACGCCTTCGGCGAGGCCTATCTCGATTATCAGGCCGATACCCAGGCAGCTGCGACCCGGCACGCCACTGAATGGCTCGGCGCCAAGCTGGGGGATCTGCGCAAGCAGCTCGAAGGATCGGAAAGCGCGGTCGAAGCCTTTCGACAAAAGTCTGGGCTGGTCGTTTCCCAAGGCACCAGCCTGGAGGCGCAGCGATTGAGCGCCTTGAACAGTGCTTTGGCGCAGGCACGGTCCGATCGTGCCGCGGCGGAGGCTCGCTATCAGACCGCGACGGCCCTGGCCGGCAGCGACACCGGCCTCGATTCCTTCGGCGCCGTGCTGGGATCCGCCATCATCCAGAGTCTGCGATCGGAGCAGGCGAAGGTCGATCGCCAGCTTTCCGGATATGAGGATACCGGGGTGACCAAGAGCGCGGACCTGCCGATGCTCCGGTCGCAGCAGGCCTCGCTCAAGCAGCAGATCAGGCAGGAGGTGGACCGCGTGGTCGCCAGCCTGGCCAATGATGTTGACGTCGAGCGGCGGAAGGAGGGCGTCCTGCAGGCGGAGTTCGAGCAGGCGGAAGCGGCGCAGTCGACCGCCAGCGCGGCCCAGCTCCAGCTGAGCCAGCTCGAACGCGAAGCCAGCGCCAACCGGACGGTCTATGAAAGCTATCTGACGCGATACAAGCAGACCATCGAGCAGGACGGCCTGGCGCTGCCCGAAGCCCGGATGATATCCCGGGCCGAAGCCCCCGGCTTTCCGGCGACGCCGAAGATCGTGCCGTTCGTGGTCCTCAGCCTCCTCGCCGGATCCGGCCTCGGCATCGGCATCGCCTCGCTGCGGGAGACCTTCGACACCCGGATCCGGTCGCGGCGTGATCTCGATGAAATCACCGGCCTGCCGATCTTCGATCTCGTGCCGCAGCTGCGGGCGACCCCCGCCGTTCCCACGCATGCCGCCGTGGTGAAGGCGCCGAGATCGGATTTCAGCGCCGCGGCGCGTCGCCTCGGGACATCCTTGCTCCTCGCCCCGGCGATGCGGCGAGCTCAGGTCGTGGCGGTCACGTCCGGGGGCAGCGGCGATGGCAAGACCACGCTGTGCATCACCCTGGCTCGGTCAATGGCGATGTCCGGCCAGAAGGTCGTCCTGGTCGATGCCGACCTGCGCAATCCCACGGTGGCGTCGTTGATCGGCATCGAGCCGGAGGTCCGGCTGCTGGATCTGATCCGGGACGGGCGGCGCCTGGATGAGGCGGCCGCCACCGACCGGATCTCGCCGATGCATGTGATCGCCGCGGCGCCGGACCGGCATGCCGCCGAGCATCTCCTCGACGAGGCCGGGTTCCGGAATCTCCTGGCGCAGCTGCGCAAGCGCTACGACCGGATCGTCATCGATCTCGGCTCGGTCGAAGCCTCCACGAGTGCGACCCAGCTCGGGCTGCTCGTCGACTCCGTGCTGGTTGTCGTCCGCTGGGGCAAGACCACCCGTGCCGCCCTCTCATCCTGCATCCGGCGGCTGTCCTTCCACGGAGCGCCGGTCTCCGGCCTCGTCCTGAACGGCGTGCAGGGCAGCCAGCCCGATCGCGACGATATCGGCGATCCGGCTTCGGCACCGGCCGACGGCACGCTCCCGCGTCTCCGTCCCTATGAGGTCAAGGACGAGTTGACCGTGGTGCGGGAAGCCTGACGCCATGTCTCGACAGCCCCTGGACTCCAGACCCATGTCCCTTCTCACCCCTTCGCCGACGCCACGCCGCCGTTTGCCGCGGACGCATCTCGCCCTGCTGCTTCTCGCCGGCATGGCCGCCTCGATCTGCTCCGGACACGCGCTCGCCGACGGCATCCAGCCCTACAGGATCGGTCCGGGCGACAGGCTGACGATCACCGTCGCCGGCCAGGAGGCGTATTCGGGCAAGTTCCCGGTCGGTCCGGATGGCAGCATCAGCTACCCGCTGCTTGGCGACCTGACGGCGGCCGGGCTGACGCCCGGCGAGATCGCCGACCGGATCGGCCAGGGGCTGAGCCAGTATCTCCAGGCCGGCAACGCCGTTCGGGTCGCCATTGAGGAGTATGCCCCGGTGTTCGTCGTCGGCGATGTCGACCGGCCCGGGCAGTTCCAGTTCCGGCCCGGGATGACCGCGCTGGAGCTGGTGGCCATCGGCGGCGGCCTGCGGCGCGCCCAGTTCACCAGTGAGAGCGGCACGCTGCAGATGATCGGCGCGGAGCAGGACTATGCCGACCTGAAGCTGCAGCAATTCGCCCTGCAGGTGCGCCAGGCCCGAATCCTCGCGGAAATGGCAGGAAGCGAGTTCGACTACACCCTGCCGGACCGGGACGGGATCCTGGACAAGCCGGCGATGCAGCGGGTGGTCGATGTCGAGGCCACGCTCTTC
>NZ_JBCNNF010000206.1:0-12093 GCF_039594555.1 Inquilinus sp. | reverse complement strand
CAGATCGTCTTCCAGGACCCCTATGCCAGCCTGAACCCGCGGATGACGGTGGGCGAGATCGTCGGCGAGGCGCTGACCATCCACGGCCTGGCGCGCGGCCGGCAGCGGCCGGAGCGGATCGCCGGGTTGCTGCGCCGGGTCGGGCTGCGGCCGGACGCGATCACCCGCTACCCGCACGAATTCTCCGGCGGCCAGCGCCAGCGCATCGGCATCGCCCGGGCTTTGGCGGTGGAGCCCAGCTTCATCGTGGCGGACGAGCCGGTCTCTGCGCTCGACGTCTCGATCCAGGCCCAGGTGGTGAACCTGATCCAGGACCTGCAGCGCGATCTGGGCCTGACCGTGCTGTTCATCGCCCACGACCTGTCGGTGGTCGAGTATCTCTGCGACCGCGTGATCGTGATGTATCTCGGCCGGATCATGGAATCGGCGCCGGCCCGATCGCTCTACACCGCGCCGCGCCACCCCTATACCCGCGCGCTGCTCTCGGCCGCCCCGGTGCCGGATCCGACGGTGCGGCGCGAGCGCATCCTGCTGCAGGGCGACATCCCCAGCCCGATCAGCCCGCCCTCCGGCTGCGTCTTCCGCACCCGCTGCCCGCACGCCGTGCCGGACTGCGCGGCGGTGGTGCCGCCGCTGCGCGAGGTTGCGCCGGGGCATGCGAAGGCGTGCATCCGGGACGATCTGTAGGCGGGGCATTGCCCGGCGCTGCTGGTTTTTTGCAGTCCCCCCTCCCCTTGCGGGAGGGGGGCACGGGGAGGGGGGCTGCGCGCGTCCGCGCGCGTATAGGTTGGATCGTGCCGGTCAGAGTCACGGTCCCGAAATGAGGCCGGTTCTCGCGGCGGGAACCCCCTCCCCCTAACCCCCTCCCGCGAGGGGAGGGGGGACTCGAAGGGGGTGAGGCCCGGGCGTCAGGCTCAGCCGTGCGCCTGGCTCCAGGGGCCGTGATGCTGGCCCTCGGCGTCGATGCGGCCGAAGCCGTGGGCGCCGAAGAAGTCGCGCTGGCCCTGGGTCAGATCGGCGGTCGAGCGGGCCTGGCGCAGCGCCAGCCAGCGCGAGGTCGCGGCCGACAGGGCCGGCACCGCATGGCCGTGGCGGAAGGCCTCGGCCACCACCTCGGTCAGCGCGCCGGCGGCGCCCTCGAACAGCGGCGTCAGGCCCGGCGCCAGCACCAGCGTCTCCAGATCCTTCGTCTCGTCATAGGCCGAGGCGATGCGGTCCAGCAGGGTCGAGCGGATGATGCAGCCGGCGCGCCAGATCCGCGCCACCTCGGCCAGCGGCAGCTTCCAGCCGTACTCGCGCGACGCCGCCGACATGATGGCGAAGCCCTCGGTGTAGGCCAGGATCTTGCCGGCCAGCAGCGCCTTCTCCAGCAGCTCGATCGCCGCCTCGCGGTTGCCGGCCAGGGTCAGCTTCTGGGCCGCGCCGGGGAAACGCTCGGACAGCGTCTTGCGCAGGGCACGCTCGGCCGATACGCCCCGCGCCTCCACCGCCGCGGTGATCGAGGAGGCCGGGGCGCCCAGCGCCAGCGCCTCGATCGCCGACCAGCGGCCGGTGCCCTTCTGGCCGGCGCTGTCGACGATGACGTCGACCAGCGGCTTGCCGGTCTTCGGATCGGTGGTCTTCAGCACCGTGGCGGTGATGTCGACGAGGTAGGAGGACAGTGGGCCCTTCGACCAGCGCTCGAACACGTCGCCGATCTCGGCCGGGGTCAGCCCCAGGCCGCGGCGCATCAGGCCGTAGACCTCGCCGATCATCTGCATGTCGGCATATTCGATGCCGTTGTGGATGGTCTTGACGAAGTGGCCGGCGCCGTCGGTGCCCAGCAGGGCGCAGCACGGCGTGCCCTCGAACTTGGCGGCGATCGCCGTGAAGATCCTGTCGACCCGGCCATAGACCTCTGGCTTGCCGCCGACCATGATCGACGGGCCGTGGCGCGCCCCTTCCTCGCCGCCCGACACGCCGACGCCGAGGAAGGCCAGGCCGGCCTTGTCCAGCGCGCCTTCGCGCCGCACGGTGTCGTGGAAATTGGCGTTGCCGGCATCGATCAGGGCGTCGCCCTTCTCCAGCAGCGGCTGCAGCCGGGCAATGGTCTCGTCGACCGCGGCGCCGGCCTGCACCATCAGCAGGATCGCGCGCGGCTTGCGCACGGCCGCCACCAGCTCCTCCGGCGTGCGGCAGGGCACCAGGCGGTCGGCCAGCGGGCCGGCCAAGGCCATCGCCTCGTCGGTCCTCTCCTGGCTGCGGTTGTACAGCGCCACCCGGAAGCCCTTCTCCGCCATGTTGAAGGCGAGGTTCCGGCCCATGACGGCCAAGCCGACGACTGCGATATCCGCGTCGCTCATCTGATGCCTCTTCTCTGTCCGCTGATGACCAGACGGCCGATCGATGAGGCTATCGATAGTCGCCCGCAGCAGCCTTGTCCATGCCGGCGGCCGGGTTGTCAGACAAGGTGCCGCTTCAGCGCCGCGACCACGTCATCCCGCGCCTCGCGGGCCCGGGACAAGAGGCGCGTCTGGGCCAGGAAGCCGTGCGGCATGTCGGGATAGACCTTGAGATCGTGCGCCGCGCCGATCCGGGTCAGCCGCTGGTCCAGGGCCAGCGTGTCGTCGAGCAGCGGGTCCAGCGCGGCGGCCAGCAGCAGCAGCGGCGGCAGGCCGCCGAGGTCGGCGGTCAGCGGCGCCGCCTGGGGATCGTCGCGCAGCGCCGGGTCGCGCAGGTACTGGGTCCAGAACCACTCCAGCCTGGCGGTCGACAGGCCGTAGCGGCCGTCGCCGAAATCGCGGTGCGACGGCGTGTCGTGGTTCGCCGACAGCATGCCGTAGACCAGAGCGCCGAAGCGCGGCAGCGTCTCGCCCAGGTCGCGCAGCCGCAGCAGCGTGGCCAGGGCCAGGTTGCCGCCGGCGGAATCGCCGCCGATGCCGATCCGCCCGGCATCCAGGCCCAGCGCCGGCGCATTGGCGCGCAGCCACTGCACCACGCCCACGGCCTGGTCGCGCGCGGTCGGGAATTTGTGCTCGGGCGCCAGAGCGTAGTCGAGGCCGACGACGATGACACCAGCGTCCCGCGCGACCTCGCGCTTCCAGCGGTCCAGCGAGTCGATGCCGCCCAGGGCGAAGCCGCCGCCATGGGCGTGCAGATAGGCCGGCAGCGGCCCGGCGGCGTTGTCCGGATAGTACAGCCGCACCCGCACCGGCACCGGCAGGTGGGACAGGACATGCTCCTCGACTCGGGCCAGCGGCGGGGCGTCCTGGTTCAGGAAGGCTTGCAGCGTCGCCGCATGGCCGCGGGCGACCACGACCGGCGTCGCCAGCACATCGGCCTGGACGATGCCGCTCTCGCGCAGCAGCGCCTGGCCGGCGAGGAATTCGGGGGCGAGGCCCGGCGGTGTCAGCGAATCCGGCATGGCGAAACCTCGGTCGTCAGCGGGGCGGGGGCAGCCGGATGGCGGCCCGGACCCGGTCCAGCAGGCGCGGCGCCGCCGGCCGGGTGCGGCGCGGCGGTTCGGCGCGATCCTCGGGCCCTTCCGGCAAGCGGCTCTCCAACGTGTGGATCAGCCAACCGATCGTGTCCATGGGGCCTCCGGTGCTCGGGATGTCAGAAGGTCTCCACCCAGGGCCGCAGCTCGATCTCCCAGCTCCAGGCGTTGCGCGGCTGGCGCAGCAGGTCGACATAGCTCTGGGCGATGGCGTCGGGGTCCAGGGTGCTGTCGGGCTTGGCCGGCGGGTCCTCGCGCCCGGCCTCGCGGATCTGGCCGTCGATCACGACATGGGCGACATGGATGCCCTGCGGCGACAGCTCGCGCGCCATGCTCTGGGCCAGGCCGCGCAGCGCGAACTTGCCCATGGCGAAGGGGGCGGAGCGGGCATAGCCCTTGACGCTGGCCGAAGCGCCGGTGAACAGGATGGCGCCGCGCTTCTTCGGCAGCATCCGCCTGGCTGCCTGCTGGCCGACCAGGAAGCCGCCGAAGGCCGTCACCGCCAGCACCCGCTGCACCTCGGCCGGGTTGAGGTCGGCCAGCGGGCCGCGCAGCCGGCCGCTGGCGTTGTAGACCACCACGTCCGGGTCGCCGCCGAAGCGCTGCTGCACGGCGTCGAACAGCCCGGCCACCGCCTGGGCGTCCGAAGCGTCGGCGGCGAAGCCGGCGGCGCCGGTCTCCTCCAGAAGCGGCTTCAACTTGTCGGTGTCGCGCGCGGCGACTGCGACGCGCAGGCCCTGGCGGCTCAGCAGCCGGGTCAGCGAGGCGCTGAGCCCGCTGCCGGTGCCGACGATCAGGGCGGACTTATAGCTCTCACGGCTCATGGCTGTCCTCGGGACCGGGATGGCTGCGCCGGGTTCGGCTCCGCCCTTGTCCTATCATGTCGGCGGCGACTTCCCCAGCCGCAAGGCGGTCTTTCAGACAGGGGGGCGGATCGCGCCATAGGCGCCACGCCAGTACAGCAGCGGGTCGGTGCCCCCGGCGCCATGCAGCGCCCGCACCCGGCCGATCAGGATGTCGTGGGAGTGGCGCTGGATGCGCTCCTCCAGCGTGCAGTCGAAGGCGACCAGCGCATCGGCCAGGATCGGCGCGCCGCTGGCCAGCTGAATCCAGCGGGCGCCGGCGAAGCGGGCCTCGCCCTTCTCGCCATTGCGGCCGGCGAAGCGGTCGGCGATCGGGTGCTGCGACGCCGCCAGCACATTGATGCCGAAATGGGCGTGCCGGACCAGGAGCGGCCAGGCCGAGGCCGAGCGGTTGACGCAGACCAGCACGGTCGGCGGGTCGGCCGACAGCGACACCACCGAGGTGGCGGTCAGGCCGTTGCGCTCCGCCCCCAGCCCGGCGGTGACGATGCTGACCGCCCCAGCCAGGTGCCGCATGGCGCCGCGGAAGGCGTCATTGGTCACCGGAGGATGGCGCTCCTCCATGGGTTCCAGCCCGGCGGCCGCCAGGGCAAGCAGGGTGTCGAGGCTCATTTCTTCGCCAGCTCCGCCAGCACCGGGTCGTTGAACGAGCGGTCCAGCACGGTGTTCGCGTCCAGCTGGGTCTGGATCAGCCCGGCGCGGAAATATAGGTCGACGGTCTTCTGCTCATCCGCCACCACCGCGTCGTCGATCGCCACCGGCCGCACCGCCTGGCGCGACAGGTACTGCAGCGCCACCTCCTGCGGCAGGCCGACCAGCTTGCTCCAGATCTCGGCATAGGCCGGATAGTTACTGGTGCCCCAGCTGCGCGCCTTGGCCAGCCGGCCGACGAAATCCTGCAGCGCCGCGCGCTTGGCCTCGATCGCGTCCGGCCGGGCGACCAGGAAGCTCAAGCCGGGCGTGATGTCGACGCCGGTGACGACGCGGCGTGCGCCTTCCTGCAGCTCCAGCTGCGAGGTGTAGGGCTCCCAGGTCGACCAGCCGTCGATGGCGCCGCTCGACAAGGCGGCCTTGGCCTCGGCCGGCAGCAGGAAGACGATGGTGACGGCGTCCGGCTTCAGCCCGGCATGCTCCAGCGCCGCCAGGATCAGCTGATGGCCGATCGAGCCGCGGCCGGTGCCGAGGGTCTTGCCGACCAGGTCCTGCAGCCCTTGAACCGGCGACTCCTTGGGCACGACGATGGCCAGCCCGTCCTGCTTCGACCGGATCGCGGCGATCGCCTTGACCGGCACCCCCGCGGCGGCGGCGAAGGTGAAGGGCGCGTCGCCGACGCTGCCGGCGTCGATGGCATCGGCGTTCAGCGCCTCCAGCAGCGGCGCGGCGGCCGGGAACTCGCTCCATTCCACCTTGTACGGCAGGTCGGACAGCACGCCGGCCGCCTCCATCACCGACCGGGCGTTGCCCTTCTGGTCGCCGACCCGCAGCACGGTCTCGGCGTTCGCCGCGCCGGTGATCGCCAGGGCCAGGGCCAGCCCGGCCAGGATGCGCTTCATGACAGGAACTCCGGACAGGCTCATCATGGGCTCTTGTTTTTGCTGTCATTGCCGGGCTTGACCCGGCAATCCAGAGGGTGTCGAGACCTCCTGGATGCCCGGGTCAAGCCCGGGCATGACAATGAAGAAGAGGCGGGTAAGACTGGCGTTTACTCTGCCGCCGTCGCACTGGCGCGGACCCGGTCGGCGACCAGCTTGCGGGTCAGCGGGATCAGCTCGCGGCCATAGTCGATGGCGTCGTCCAGCGGGTCGAAGCCGCGGATCAGGAAGGTGGTGACGCCGAGGTCGTAATAGTCCAGCAGCGCGTCGGCCACCTGCTCCGGCGTGCCGACCAGGGCGGTCGAGTTGCCCTTGGCGCCGGTCAGCGCGGCGATGCCGGTCCACAGCCGCTTGTCCAGCCGCGGGCCCTGCGCCGCCGCTTCCAGCAGGCGCAGCGACCCGGAATTGGCGGGCTCAACGGTGCGCTTGTAACCGGTCTTCTCCTGCACCGCGCGCGCCTGCTCCAGGATCGCGTCGGCGCGGGCCCAGGCCTTCTCCTCGGTCTCGGCCAGGATCGGCCGCAGCGACAGGCTGAAGCGCAGCTGCCGGCCGTGCTTCGCCGCCGAGGCCCGCACCCGTCCGGTCAACTCGCGCACCTGGGCGTGGGTCTCGCCCCACAGCGCATAGATGTCGGCATGCTTGCCGGCGACCTGGATCGCCGCGTCCGAGGCGCCGCCGAAATAGACCGGGATGTGCGGCGGCCGCACCGATTTGACGGTCGAGAAGCCGCGCTCGAACCGGTAATGCGCGCCCTCGTGATCGAAGGGCGCGTCGCTGGTCCAGATCTTCCGCAGGATGCCGAGATACTCGTCGGTGCGGGCGTAGCGCTCGTCCTTGGTCAGGAAGTCGCCGTCCTGGCGCAGTTCGGCATCGTCGCCGCCGGTGATGATGTGCACGGCGACGCGACCGCCGGTCAGCTGGTCCAGCGTCGCGAATTGCCGCGCCGCCAGGGTCGGGGCGGTGAAGCCCGGCCGGTGCGCGATCATCAGCCCCAGCTTCTCGGTCACCGAAGCGGCGTGCCCGGCGATCAGGATGCTTTCCGGCGAGGTCGAGTGGAAGGCGACCAGGGCGCGATCGAAGCCGGCGGCCTCATGCGCCCGGGCCACGGTCTCGATATAGGGCACGTCGATCACCGGCCCGCTGGCGGGGCGGGTCTCGGAGAAGTCGCGGGTGCCGATGAAACCGATGAATTCGACGCTCATGGCGAAATCCTCGAAGCGATGTCAGAGGCCGAGGGCCAGGCGGCCGGCGGCGAGGCGGATGGAATCGTCCTGCGGCGTGTGGATGCGGGCGCACAGCACGTCGCGGTAATGCCGCTCCAGCGGGTTGGCGCGGGCCAGGCCGGGATTGCCGGTCAGCCGCACCGCGGACTCGACCGCGGCGATGGCGTTGCCGGTGACGGTCAGCTTGACGATGCCGCTCTCATTGGGGGAGGGCGGCCGGCCGTCATCGACATCGCGCGCCGCGCTGGCGATCAGCCGGGCGTTGACCGCCAGGCGGGCCTCGATCTCGCCGACCGCGTCCTGCATCCGCGGCAGGGTTGCCAGCGGCGCGCCGAGATTGGCCGGGGCGCGGGTCTTCAGGAAGCCGACGAACCAGTCGCGGGCGGCGCGGGCGATGCCGTCATAGAGGGCGCCGATCAGCACCGCGCCCCAGGCCGACTTCACCGGCTCCGGCACGCGCCAGGCCTCGGGCGGGCGCAGGTCGACGGCGTGGTCGAAGGGCACGAGCACATCGTCCAGGATCACGTCATGGCTGTTGGTGGCGCGCATGCCGAGCTGGTCCCAGCTCTCCACCACCCGGATGCCGGGCGCGGCTGCCGGCACCAGGATGGTGCCGACGCGCGGCTCGGCCTCGTCGGTCACGGCCCAGACGGCGAGCCAGGACAGGATCGGGATGCCGGTCGAGAAGATCTTATGGCCGGAGACGCGCCAGCCCTCCGGCGTGCGACGGGCGATCGTGGCCGGCACGCCGCCGCGGGCGGGGGTGCCCAGCTCCGGCTCCACCCGCAGCGCGTTGATCAGCGAAACGCCGGCGGCCGCCTCGCGGCCCAGCCGCTCCGCCAGATGCGGCGGCCAGCCGCGCTCCTCCATCGAGGCGTGCTGCAGATACTGCATCGACAGCACCAGCGCGGTGGACGGCTCGCCTTGGGCGACGCCGCCGATCACGGTGGCCGCGTCCTGCAGCCCGCCGCCCAGCCCGCCGAAGCGCCGCGGCGTCACCAGGGCCAGCAGGCCCGCCTCGGCCAGCCGGTCGAAATTGGCGAAGGGGAAGGCGCCGCTGCGGTCATGCTCCGCCGCGGTCCCGGCGAACGCCGCGGCCAGGGCGGCCACGGTCTCCGCCAGGCTCGGCGGCGCGTCAACGCTGCGCAGGGGTTGCTCCGGCCGCGCCATCGCCTCAGGCCCCGGCGGGGATGGGATGGCCGGCGACCACGGGCCGCCCGGCGGGACGTGGAGCGGCCGGCGCCGCCCCGCCCTCGAACTCGTCGACGCCGAGATCGGCCAGCAGCTTCGTCCGCAGCCGGACGAAGCCGGGGTCGCCGTGGCGCCGCGGCCGGTCCAGCACGATCGGGATGTCGGTGGCGATGCGGCCCTCGGCCAGCACCAGCACCCGGTCTGCCAACAGCAGGGCCTCGTCGACATCGTGGGTGACCAGCAGCACCGCCGGGCGATGCGCCTGCCACAGCGACCCGACCAGCCCCTGCATCTTCATCCGGGTCAGCGCGTCCAGCGCGGCGAAGGGCTCGTCCAGCAGCAGCAGGCGCGGCTCGCGCACCAGGGCCCGGGCCAGGGCTGTGCGCTGCGCCTCCCCGCCCGACAGGGTCAGCGGCCAGGCGTCGATCCGATGCGACAGCCCGACCTCCTGCAGCGCCGCCACGGCGCGGTCGCGGGCATTCGATCCGGACAGGCCCAGCGCGACATTGCGCCAGACGCTCTTCCACGGCAGCAGCCGGGGCTCCTGGAACACCACGGTGCGCTCCGACGGCACGGTCACAGTGCCCGCCGGGGCGGGGTCCAGCCCGGCCAGGGTGCGCAGCAGCGTCGATTTGCCGGAGCCGCTGCGGCCCAAGAGGGCGACGAAGGCGCCGTCGGCGATGTCGAGGTCGAGATGGTCGAGGACGTTGGGGCCGCCGAAGGACCGGGTCAGGCCGCGGATGCGGACGATTTCCGGGCGGTCCTGCGGGGCGGCGTCGAGGTCGGCGCGATGCCGGGCTGCGGAGAGGGGCACGGGGCGCATCCTTTCGAGGCTCAGGCCTTGACGAAGCTGGGGCGCCAGCGCAGCACGCTGCGCTCGATCGCGCGGACCAGCTGGTCGGCGCCGAGGCCGAGCAGGGCATAGACGATCAGGCCGACGAAGATGATGTCGGTGCGCAGGAAGTCGCGCGCGGTCATCACCAGGTAGCCGATGCCGCTGGAGGCGTTGATCTGCTCGCCGATCACCAGGCTGAGCCAGGCGGAGCCGAGCGAGTAGCGCAGGCCGACCAGGGCGGAGGGCAGGGCGCCCGGCAGGATCACCTGGCGCACCAGCTCGCGCTGCGACAGGCCGAACACGCTGGCGGCCTCGACCAGCTTGGCGTCGACGCCGCGGATGCCGGCGAACAGCGTCAGGTAGATCGGGAAGGCGGAGCCGAGCGCGACCAGCGCGATCTTCGGCGTCTCGCCGATGCCGAACCACAGGATGAACAGCGGCACCAGCGCCAGGAAGGGCAGGGTGCGCAGCATCTGCATCGTGGCGTCGACCAGGTCCTCGCCGCGCTTCGACAGCCCGGCGACCAGCGCCAGCGCGGCGCCGGTGGTGACGCCGAGGGCCAGGCCGGCGGTGACCCGGCCCAGCGAGACCAGCAGGTGCTGCAGCAGCTCGCCCGAGGCCAGCAGCGTCCAGAAGGTGACGATGATGGTGGCCGGCGAGGCGATCGACCGCGGCGGGATCAGCCCGGCGGAGGAGCCGGCCTGCCAGAGCAGCACGATCACCAGCGGCGGGATGAAGCGGCGGAACCGCTCGATCCGGAAGCCGCCGGCAGGCTGGGTCAGCGAGAGGGTGGCCAAGGCGATGTCCTGTTGCCGGGGGGCGGAAGGCACAGCGAGCGCCGCTGAGATGTAGATAATGGCGGATGGACAATCTCAGTCAATGTTATTTTGCAATAAACATCAAAATATAAGTGTATAATATCTAATGTGTTGATCTGGTTAAGACCTGTCTGGCGGCGATAAGGCCAAGCGAGCGTCTCGACCGCGGCCGCAGAGCAGCGATGCCGTCCAATTGCACATTCAGAAATTGGTTTGACGTTCCTTTGGCCGGCATCAAAATGGTCTTTTGCGATCAGCCGCAGCCCGCCGGTCGTCCGGACCGGCCCATGGAGCCGACATGACCAGCCTCAACGGCCGCGTGGCCGAGCACGAGATCGATGCCCTGTTCCTGCGGCGCTGGTCGCCGCGCGCCTTCATCGAGGAGGCGATCCCGGAGTCGGAGCTGCTGCGCTTCTTCGAGGCGGCGCGCTGGGCGCCCTCGGCCTACAACGCCCAGCCCTGGCACTTCGTCTATGCCCGCCGCGGGACGGAGGGCTGGCCGGTGTTCCTCGAGATCCTGAACGAGTGGAATCGCGGTTGGGCACAGCATGCCGCCGCGCTGATCATCGTGGCGTCGAAGGCCAGCTTCGACCAGCCGGGCAAGGGCGAGACGCCGTTGCCGACCCATTCCTTCGACGCCGGTGCCGCCTGGTCGAACTTCGCCCTGCAGGCGCTACTCGCCGGCTGGCACACCCATGGCATGGCGGGATTCGACCGCGACAAGGCCCGCAGCCTGCTGGGCCTGCCGGCGGACTACGCCGCCGACGCCGCTATCGCCATCGGCCGGATCGGCGACAAGTCGATTCTGCCGGAGAGCCTGCAGTCGCGCGAGGCCCCCAGCGGTCGCAAGCCGCTTAGCAGCATCGTATCGGAAGGGACATTCCAGGCCGGGTAGCGGCACCGGCTCCGTCCGGGGGGACGGGGAGGGGAGAAGGGCCCGGCCGAGGGGGACTTGGCCGGGCCCTTCGATCAGCCGCGCTGGTCGATGCCGGCGGCCTCGGCGGCCAGGCCGATGGCCAGCAGCCGGGCGTCGTCGCCGGCGGGGGCGGAGAGCAGCAGGCTGGTCGGCAGGCCGCGCCCGTCCAGCCCGGTCGGCAGGGCCAGGCCGCACAGGGTCAGGACGTTGCCGATCATGGTGTTGCGCAGGCTGCGCAGGTTGATCTGGTGGTACAGGTCGACATCGGCCTCCAGCGGCGCGATCTCCGGCGCCGCATGCGCCACGGTGGGGAAGGCCAGCAGGGCGCCGCCCAGCTCCGCCGCCAGCGCCGCGGTCAGCCGGCGGCGCATGTCCTGGATCGCCAGCAGGCTCAGCGCCGTCATCCGCTTGCCGGCCGTGATGCGGGAGGTGATGCGCGGGTCGACGCGGCCGGCATCCGGCCCCTCCATCAGCTCGCGGTGGAAGGCATAGGACTCCGCCGACGTCAGCGAGCCATGGGCGGCGCCGGTCGCGAACATCTCGTCGATGACGGGCAGACGCCGGCGCTCGATCTTCGCCCCGGCGGCGGCCAGCACCGACAGCGCCCGCTCGAAATTGGCGACCACGCCGTCCTCGGCCTGGTCGAACACCACATTCTCCGGCACCACCAGCCGCAGGCCGGCCAGCTCGGCACGGCGGATGTCGGTGGCCACGGCGCCGCGCAGGGCGGCGTCCAGCAGGATGCAATCCTCCACCGTCCGGGCCAGCGGGCCGACCGAATCGAGGGTCTGCGACAGCGGGTAGACGGCGGTCTTGTCGATTCGACCCTCGGTGGTCTTCAGGCCGACCAGCCCGTTGAAGGCGGCGGGGATGCGGACCGACCCGCCGGTGTCGGTGCCGATGGCGCAGGGGGCCAGGCCGCGCGCCACCGCTACGGCGGAGCCGGAGGAGGAGCCGCCGGGCACCCGCGGCGAGGTGGCGTCGAACGGGTTCGCCGGGGTGCCGTAGTGCGGGTTGATGCCGAGGCCGGAAAAGGCGAACTCGCTGAGATTGACCTTGCCCAGGCTGACCATGCCGGCAGCGGCCAGGTGGCGGGCGATCGGCGCGTCGGCCTTGGCCGGCGGGGCGTTCCGCAGCACCTCGGCGCCGGCGGTGGTGACCGTGCCCTCCAGGTCAACCA
>NZ_JBCNNF010000205.1:0-12257 GCF_039594555.1 Inquilinus sp. | reverse complement strand
TGCCAGTTCGACAGGATGTGCGGCCGCCCCTCCTGCCGGTCATAGACGATGCAGCCCAGCGTGCCGGCGGTGCCGGAGGGATGGCAGACGCTGATGCCGGGCATGATCGGGTCGTGCCGCAGCTTGCGCTCGTCCTTCACCGCCTGCGGCACCAGCTGCCAGGACGGCTTGTAGCGCCGCTCGACCACATCGGTCGGGATCGCGACGCCGTCGACCGTGATGCTCTTCGGCAGCGGCGGGATGCCCTCCTCCACCAGCGCCTGGGGCGCGACCTTGCGGCCGACGGTGAACTGGATGCACAGCGCGCCGGTCGGCTTGCCGTTCTCGAGCTTCCGGCCGATGCCGACCGAGGTCACGTTCGGGTGGTCGAGATAGAGGTCCGCGGCCTCGCGGGCGGCCTGCTTCAGGCGCTCCGGGTCGATTCCACGAGGCTCGGTCTTGCGGGCCATGCAGCGACTCCTGAAATATCCTGTTGTGTGGCAGCCTGATGCGGCGATGGGTCCATCGCCACCGCCGACGCGTTATCCTAACGTGGGCGGGCCCTGGGGACGACCGGCGGATGTACAGCGACGTCATCGATCTTCGCGAGTTCTACGAGACCAGCCTGGGCCTGGTGGTGCGGCGCATGGTGCGCCGGCAGATCCGCCTGCTGTGGCCAGACACGCATGGCCAGATCATCCTCGGCCTGGGCTATGCCACGCCGTTCCTGCGCCCCTTCCTGGGCGAGGCCGAGCGAGTGATCGCCTGCATGCCGGCCGAGCAGGGCGTGGCCCACTGGCCGCCGGACGGCCGCGGCCTGGTGGCGCTGAGCGAGGAATGCGAGCTGCCGCTGCCCGACATGTCGGTCGACCGGGTGCTGCTGGTGCACGGGCTGGAGGCGACCGAGCAGCTGGGCGAGCTGATGCGCGAGATCTGGCGCGTGCTGAACGGCAGCGGCCGGCTGCTGGTGGTGGTGCCGAACCGGCGCAGTCTGTGGGCGCGGTCCGACCGCACCCCGTTCGGCCACGGCAAGCCCTATTCCTCGAGCCAGCTGAACCAGATGCTGCGCCAGCACCAGTTCGTGCCGGAGCGGGTGGCCCGCGCCCTGTGGCTGCCGCCGACCCGGTCGCGCTTCCTGCTGTCCACCGCCCCGGTGTGGGAGGAGGTCGGCGCCCGCTGGTTCCAGCGCGTCGCCGGCACGGTGATGGTCGAGGCGTCGAAGCAGATCTACCAGCTGTCGCGCGGCAAGAAGGTCCGCGCCCGGCGGCCGGTGCTGGTGCCGGTGGGGGCGGCGCAGCCGGCCCTGGGCGTGCGGCGCGAGGGCGAGGAGCAGCCGGGCTAGGGCCGGTCCCGGCGCAGCGGCCCGGGGCCATGCGGAAGCCCGGTTCCGCAATGCGTAAAACCCCAGATGTTTCCTTTGCTTTCGCCCCTGCCGCGTTTTACACCTGATCGCCCTCGACCCGGCAGGCTTCAGCCCGTTCCAGACGATGCCAGACTCCCCCCAGACGCTCGACTCGCTGCGCCAGCGGATCGACGAGATCGACGAAGCGCTGCATGACCTGATCATGCAGCGGGCCGGGGTGGTGCACGACATCGCCATCGCCAAGAACGGCGACCCGCTGGCCATGCGGCCGGGCCGCGAGGCCGCGATCCTGCGCCGGCTGGCGGCCCGCCACGGCGGCGACTTCCCGCTGCCGGAGCTGACCCGGATCTGGCGCGAGCTGATCGCCGGCTGCACCCGCATGCAGGCCCCCTTCGCCGTGGCCGTGCACGCGCCCGAGGCCCAGACCGAGCTGTGGGACCTGGCGCGCGACCATTACGGCAGCCACACCCCGATGACCCCGGTGGCCGGGCCGATCCAGGCGATCCGCGCCGTCTATGACGGCAGCGCCGCGGTGGCCGTGCTGCCCTGGCCGGTCGAATCCGACACCGACCCCTGGTGGCAGGTGCTGGTGTCAGACGACCCACGCGCGCCGCGCGTCGTCGGCACCCTGCCCTTCGTGGTGACCGAGCGGCAC
This sequence comes from Inquilinus sp., assembly GCF_039594555.1. GTDB lineage: Bacteria > Pseudomonadota > Alphaproteobacteria > DSM-16000 > Inquilinaceae > Inquilinus. The sequence continues at coordinate 10,260 of NZ_JBCNNF010000205.1, read as the reverse complement.
CGCGACGAGCCGCTGGCCCTGGCCGTCGCCCATCTCGACCCCGAGCAGACCGGCGACGACCATGGGCTGGTCGCGGTCGAGGTCACCGGCGACATCAGCCGCAGCCGGCTGAAGCAGCTGCTGGAGGCCGCCGGCCTGCCGCCGGTGGCGTTCTGGACCCGGCCGGCGCGCGCCGCCGAGGACGCCGCCATCCATCTGGTCGATGTGGCCGACTACGTCGCGCCCGGCGACGGCCGGATGGCCGCCCTGGCCGACCGGCTGGACGGACTGGCCCCCCGCATCCGCCTGATCGGCGGCTTCGCCACGCCGATCACCATCGGCCGCCGGAGCTGAGTGAGACTGCCATGACCGTGATCCAAGCGCCGCGCCCCCGCCCGGGCCTGCTCGACATCGACCCCTATGTCGGCGGCGAGGCCAAGGCGGTGCCGCATTCGCAGCTGGGCCGGCCGATCCGGCTGGCCTCGAACGAGGGCGCATTCGGCCCCAGCCCGAAGGCCACCGCGGCCTATCGCGAGCTGGGCGGCGAGATCCACCGCTATCCGGACGGCGGCTGCAGCGCCCTGCGCCAGGCCCTGGCCGTCCGCTTCGGCCTGGATGCGGAGCGCATCGTCGCCGGCGCCGGGTCGGACGAGCTGATCGCGCTCCTGGCCAAGAGCTATGCCGGGCCGGGCGACGAGGTGCTGTACAGCCGGCACGGCTTCCTGATGTACGCGATCGCGGCCAAGGCGGTCGGGGCCACGCCGATCGCGGCGCCCGAGGCCGAGCTGAAGACCGATGTCGACGCCCTGCTGGCCCGGGTGACGCCGCGCACCCGCATCCTGTTCCTGGCCAACCCGAACAACCCGACCGGCTACCTGCTGCCGAAATCCGAGGTCGAGCGGCTGCACGCCGCCCTGCCGCCGGACGTGATCCTGGCGCTCGACGCCGCCTATGCCGAATACATCGACGATCCGGCGTACAGCGCCGGCGCCGAGCTGGTCGACCGGGCGCAGAACGTCGTGATGCTGCGCACCTTCTCGAAGATCTACGGCATGGGCGCGCTGCGGCTGGGTTGGGCCTATGCCTCGGCCGGCGTCACCGACGTGCTGCACCGCGCCCGCGGGCCGTTCAACGTCAGCGCCGCGGCCCAGGCGGCGGGCGTGGCCGCGCTGGCCGACGAGGCCTTCATCGAGCAGAGCCGCGCCCACAACGCCGAATGGCGGGGCTGGACGGCGGCGGAGCTGGCGAAGCTGGGCCTGTCGCCCCTGCCCTCGGCCGGCAACTTCCTGCTGGTCGATTTCGGCGACCGCGACGCCGAGGCGGCGCGCCTCTATCTCAAGGACAACGGCATCCTGGTGCGCCAGATGGGCGGCTACGGGCTGCCGAGCTGCCTGCGCATCACCATCGGCACCGAGGAGGAGATGCGGGCCGTGGTCGCGGCGCTGGCCGAGCATCTGCGCGGCCGATGACGGCGGCCGGTCCCGCGCCGGCAACGGCGCCGATCTTCAAGCGGCTTGCCCTGCTGGGCATCGGCCTGATCGGATCCTCGGTCGCCCGCGCCGCCCGCAAGTACGGGCTGGTGGGCGAGATCGTCGGCCATTCCCGCAGGCCCGAGACCCGCGACGAGGCGATGGATCTCGGTTTCCTCGACCGGGTCGAGGCCGACCCGGCCGCCGCCGTGGCCGGCGCCGACATCGTCATGATCTGCGCCCCGATGGGCGCCTATGAGCAGCTGGCCAAGGCGATCGCCCCGGCCCTGGCGCCCGGCGCGGTGGTCACCGATGTCGGCTCGGTCAAGGGCATGGTGGCGAAGACCATTGCCCCCCATCTGCCCGCCGGGGTGCATCTGGTGCCCGGCCACCCGATCGCCGGCACCGAGCATTCCGGTCCGTCCGCCGGCTTCGCCGAGCTGTTCATCGACCGCTGGTGCGTGCTGACGCCGGAGCCGGGCGTCGACGCGCAGGCCGTCGCCAGGGTCGAGGCGCTGTGGCGCGGCATGGGCATGATGGTCGAAAAGATGACCGCCGAGCATCACGACCGGGTGCTGGCTATCACCTCGCACATCCCGCATCTGATCGCCTACACCATCGTCGGCACCGCCTCGGACATGGAGGAGGCGACCCAGGCCGAGGTGATCCGCTTCTCCGCCGGCGGCTTCCGCGACTTCACCCGCATCGCCGGATCGGACCCGGTGATGTGGCGCGACGTGTTCCTGACCAACAAGGACGCGGTGCTGGAGGTGCTGCAGCAGTTCACCGAAGATCTGGTGCGGCTGCAGCGCGCCATCCGGCGCGGCGAGGGCGACACGCTGCAATCCTGGTTCACCCGCACCCGCGCCATCCGCCGCGGCGTCGTCGACGCCCATCAGGAGGAGATGGAGCCGGAGAAGGCGGCGCGCCTGACCAAGGACGAGGAGTGAGGGTCTCGTAGGCTGGGCTCGCGCTTGCGACCCCACCGCTGCAACCTCTCCTCCTTGTCATCGCCGGGCTTGACCCGGCGATCCAGGGGCCACCCGGAGCGGCATCGACATCTCCTGGATGCCCGGGTCAAGCCCGGGCATGACAGCTGGGAGTGTGAGCGAAATGTTGGGTTCGCGGACGCGAATCCAACCTACGCGCTCACTGAGCCCAACGAATCTCCGGCAGCTTCGCCACCTGCAGCGGGCCGAAGGAGATCTTGCCCTTCTCGATCGTGATCGGGGCGGTGACGGTGCGGCTGCCGTCCGCCGCCGGCTGGCCGGCCATCAGGTCGAGCCCGACCTTGGCGAAGCCGGCGTCACGATCCTTCACCACGCCGGCCTTCTGCAGATCCTCGATCACCGCGCCGTAGCCGCGGATCTTCGCCGTCAGCGTGCCCTGCGGCTGCAGCCTGTCGTCGAGGTCGAGCGTCCCGCCGGCGTCGATCTGCAGCGGGCCCCAGCGCAGAGCCAGCTGGTCGACCCGCAGCTTGCCGCCGGCCGTCCGCCACGCCGCCAGATCCGGCGCCGTCGCCGCCTTCGGCAGCGTGCCCAGCACGGTCAGCCGCGCCGCCACCATGTCGACCCGCCGGCCCATCGCCTGCAGGCCGAGATCCGGCGTCTCCAGCCCCTCAATGTCGATCGCGGCGGCGCCGCCGGCCCCGGCCTCCTCCGGCGCGCGGTCGACCGAGCCGTTGACCCGGGCCACCGGCAGCGCCGCCGGCAGCAGCCCGCCGGAGAGCTCGACCTGCGACAGGGTCAGCAGCACCCGGGTCGGCTTGCCGTCAGTGCCGATGCGGGCGGTGCCGCTGCCCGAGCCCTTGACCTCGGCGATCAGGGCCGGGCTGCCCGGTAGGGTGACGCGCTGCGGCGGCGCGATGGTGAAGCCCACCTCCGGCAGGGTCCAGGGTCTGGCGGTGGCGACCACGCCGGCGGCGTTCCAGGTCAGCCCGTCGACCCGGCGCACGCTGGGCGCCTGCGATTCGACGGTGAAGGCCAGCGGGAAACCCTCGACGCTCAGCGTGCCGGGGTCGACCGTGACGCCCGGCGGCGGGTTGGCGGCGAAGGCCTGCGCCTGCGATTCGACCTTGCCCGCGGCCCAGTACCAGCCGCCGGTCCAGCCGGCGGCGAGCAGGAGGACGAGGGTGGTGGGAACGGCGACGATACGGCGGCGGCGGCGCATGGCGGTCCCGGATGGTGGCGCCCCAATGGCGGCGCGAGGATGGCACGTGGCCGCGACTGGGCCCCGGAGTCAAGCCGAACCCGCGGGACGCGACACGAGGCCCCTCCCCTTCGCATATGCAACACGCTACATCTTGCAGATGGCCGATGGTCACCACGACTGGAAGACGCCGAACCTGCCGCTGACCCCGGGCGAGCCGCTCTGGGTGTTTGGCTATGGCTCGCTGATGTGGAATCCGGGCTTCCCGCATCTCGAGCAGCAGCCGGCGGTGCTGCACGGCTATCACCGGCGCTTCTGCGTCCTGTCGCACCGCTATCGCGGCACGCCGGAGCGGCCGGGTCTGGTGTTGGGGCTGGACCGCGGCGGCTCCTGCCGCGGCATGGCCTTCAAGGTGGCGCCCGAGCATGTGCAGGAGGTGGTCGCCTATCTCTGGGAGCGCGAGATGGTGACCGGCGTCTACCGCCCGAGCCTGAAGCAGATCCGCCTGCTGTCCGGCCCGGTCACCGCCTGCTGCTTCCTGGCCGATCGCGGCCACCGGCAATATCGGGGTGAGCTCGGGCCGGAGGAGACGCTGGCGATGATCCGCACCGGCGTCGGCTCCAGCGGCCCGAACCGCGACTACCTGCTGAACACGGTCGAGCATCTGCGCGAGCTCGGCATCCGCGACGGCGCGCTGTTCGCGCTGGCGGAACGGGTGGCGGAGGGCGCGGAGCCCGCGCCGGCCACGGTTCCGTAACGCTTCAACGAATCGTCATCCCGTGCGCGCTGCGGCATGCAAATGCCGCTGCGCAGACACGGGATCTTCCTCGGACCCGAAGAGATCCCGGTTCTGCAGCGCATCACTGCGTGCTGCGCTGCAGAACCGGGATGACGGGAAAGCTCGCGCCGCGATCACCCTTACCCGCAGCGCGAATAGCCGCAGTTCAGGCAGGTGTCGCAGCCTTCCTGCCGGATCAGGGTCGGGTGGCCGCATTTCGGGCAGGACCGGCCGGGCGGCCGGACCGGTGCGCCGGTCGCTTCCGCCGTCACCTCGACCGCCACCTCGGGCACGATGCCCTCAGGCTTCTCCAGGAATCCCGTAGCCACCATATGCCGCTCGATCGTCTCGCCGATCGCGGCCAGCAGCGACGGCACGTAGCGCCCGCCCATCCACTGCCCGCCGCGCGGGTCGAACACGGCCTTCAGCTCCTCGACCACGAAGGCGACGTCGCCGCCGCGCCGGAACACGGCGCTGATCATCCGGGTCAGCGCCACGGTCCAGGCGTAGTGCTCCATGTTCTTGGAGTTGATGAAGATCTCGAAGGGCCGGCGCTGGCCGTCCACCACCGTGTCGTTGAGGGTGACGTAGATGGCGTGGTCGCTGTCGGGCCAGCGCAGCTTGTAGGTCTCGCCCGGCAGCACCTCCGGCCGCGCCGCCGGGGCGCTGAGGCCAGGCGCGTCGGCGGCCCGCCGCTCCGCCGGTTTCGCCTCCAGCACCGCGCCTGTGATCGGGTTCGGGCGGTAGGTGGTGCAGCCCTTGCAGCCCAGCGCATAGGCCTGGGTGTAGACGTCCTTGAAGGCGTCGAAGGACAGGTCCTCCGGGCAGTTGATGGTCTTGCTGATCGAGCTGTCGATATGCTTCTGCGCCGCCGCCTGGATCGCCAGGTGGTCGGCCGGCTGCAGCGTCTGCGCGTCGACGAAATAGTCCGGCAGGGCCGCGTCGGCGCCGTGGATCTCGCGGAACAGCCGGTAGGCGTAATTCTCCACCGTCTCCGCCCGCCGGCTGCCATCGGGCAGCAGCACGTTGCGGGTGTGGGTCCAGGCGAAGACCGGCTCGATGCCCGAGGCGACATTGCCGGCGAAGAGCGAGATGGTGCCGGTCGGCGCGATCGAGGTGAGGAGCGCGTTGCGGATGCCGTGCTCCGCGATCAGGTCGCGGATCTCCTGCGGCAGCTCGGCGACGCCCGGCGCGGCCAGGAAGGCATCGCGGTCGAACAGCGGGAACGGCCCCTTCTCCGCCGCGATCTCGGCCGAGGCGCGGTAGGCGTGGAGCTTGATCGCCTCTAGCCACTCCTCGGTCAGCGCCGCGGATTCGGGCGAGCCGTAGCGCACCCCCAGCATCAGGAAGGCGTCGGCCAGACCGGTGACGCCGAGGCCGATGCGCCGCTTGGCCCAGGCCTCTGCCTGCTGCTCCTGCAGCGGGAAGCGCGAGACGTCGACGACATTGTCCATCAGCCGGATCGCCACCGGCACGATCTCGGCCAGCGCCGCGTGGTCGAAGCGGGCCTCAGGCGTGAACGGGTCGGCCACCAGCTTCGCCAGGTTGACCGAGCCGAGCAGGCAGGCGCCATAGGGCGGCAGGGGTTGCTCTCCGCAAGGGTTAGTGCTTTGAATTCGCTCGCAATATTGGAGGTTGTTCCGGGCGTTGATGCGGTCGATGAAGATCACGCCGGGCTCGGCCGAATCATAGGTCGAGCGCATGATCCGGTCCCAAAGCTCACGCGCCGGCAGGGTGCGGAAGACGCGGCCGCCGAACACCAGGTCCCAGGGCGCATCGTCCGCCACCGCCTGCATGAACGGGTCGGTGACCAGGACCGAGAGGTTGAACATGCGCAGTCGGCCGGGGTTGCGCTTGACCTCGATGAACTCGACCACGTCCGGGTGGTCGCAGCGCAACGTCGCCATCATCGCGCCGCGGCGGGAGCCGGCGGACATGATGGTGCGGCACATCGCGTCCCACACATCCATGAAGGACAGCGGGCCGGAGGCGTCGGCCCCGACCCCGGCGACCGGCGCGCCCTTCGGCCGGATGGTGGAGAAGTCGTAGCCGATGCCGCCGCCCTGCTGCAGCGTCAGCGCCGCCTCGCGCAGATGGGCGAAGATGCCGGCCATGCTGTCCGGCACCGTGCCCATGACGAAGCAGTTGAACAGGGTGACCTCGCGCCCGGTGCCGGCGCCGGCCAGGATGCGCCCGGCCGGCAGGTAGCGGTGGTCGCGCAGGATGCCGAGGAAGCGCTCGGTCCACAGGTCCGGGTCCGATTCGGCGGCGGCCACGGCGGTGGCGACCCGGCGCCAGCTGTCCTCGACCGACTGGTCCAAGGCCGTGCCGTCCGGCTGCTTCAGCCGGTACTTCATGTCCCAGATCTGGGTCGCGATATCGCCCGGCTCGGCCACGACGGACCTCCCGCAGAACGGCAGACCCCCAAAGGATGGGGGTCTGTACGGGGCGGGTCAACCAGGGTTCGTGGCAGCCCCCAGAACCCCGCTATTCGAGTCCGGCATAGATCGCGGCGCGCAGATCGGTGACGAAATCGCCCTTCATGCCCTCCAGCGCGGTGTTGGTGAGGGCGACGACGCTGAGCCGGTTCGCCGGGTCGACGAACCAGGAATGGCCGTAGACGCCGCCCCAGCGCCAGGTGCCGGCGGTCATCGGCACCCCGGCCGCCGCCGGGTCGGTCACCAGGGCGAAGCCGTAGCCGAAGGTCATGCCCGGCGATTGCGGCATCGCCAGGCCGGGGATCTGGCTGGTGGCCATGGCCTGCACCGTCTCGGCCTTCAGGATCGGCTCTCCGCCCCGGCGAAGGGCCTCCAGGAAGACCAGGAAGTCGGGCGCCGTGCCCGCCATGCCGGCGCCGCCGGAGGGGTAGGAGGCCGGGTCGAAGATCCGGCCCGGGGCATAGCTGAGCCCGGCGAACTCCCGCGATTCGGGGATGGTGTAGGTCTCGCCCATCCGCACCGGCTCCGGCGTGTCGTCGGCATAGGCGACGGCCAGCCGCGACCGGTCCGGCGGGGCGAAGCCGGTGTCCTTCAGCCCGAGCGGTTCGGTGACCCGGCGGCGCACGATCTCGCCCAGGCCTTCGCCCGCGGCCTGCTCCAGCACGGCGCCGAGCACGTCGAGAGCCACCGAATAGGCCCAGGCCGAGCCCGGGGCGAAGGCCAGCGGCGCCGAGGCGATGCGGCGCAGATTGTCCTCGAAGGACCGGCCCGGCGCATCGAGCCCGTCGGACACGCCGGCGCGGCGATAGGGGCCGTCCGCCGGTTCAGCGAAGCTGTAGCTCAGCCCGGCGGTGTGGGTCAGCAGGTGATGGATGGTGATCACCGGCGCGCTGCCGTCGGCCAGCTTCGGGCGGAAGTCGGGGAGGAACCTGGTCACCGGGTCGTTGAGGGCGATCCGTCCCTCCTCCACCAGCCGCAGCGCGGCGGCGGTGACCATCGGCTTGGTCAGCGAGGCGTAGAGGAACACCGTGTCCTCGCGCGCCGGCCGCCCGGCCTCGCGGTCGGCCAGGCCGGCGGCGCGGCGGTACAGCAGCCGGCCGTCCTGCGCCGCCAGCACCACCGTGCCGACGATGCGCTTCTCGGCCAGCGCCCGGTCAATCGCGGCGTCGATCCCCCGCGCCAGGGCGGAGCCGGCGGCGGGCTCGGTGTCCAACAGGGCAATCGTCATCGCAGGACTCCATTTTCGGATTGATCGCTACGAAATATGATCGGAGAGTCCGTGTCAACCAGATTTTCAGATCGATCGCTATGAAAACAGATCCGCCCCGTCCCCGCGGCCGCCCCCGGGGCTTCGACCGCGACGCGGCGCTGGACCGGGCGCTGCCGGTGTTCTGGCGCCAGGGCTATGAAGGCGCCTCGATCGCCGACCTGACGGCGGCGATGGGCATCACCACGCCCAGCCTCTACGGCGCCTTCGGGTCGAAGGAGCGGCTGTACCGCGAGGTGCTGGACCGCTACCGCGCCGACCCGGGCCGCGCCGCGCCCTGGGCCATGGCGGCGCCGTCGGCGCGGGAGACGATGCAGCAGATCCTGGAAAGCTCGGCCCGGGATTTCAGCGACCCGGCGCACCCGCCCGGCTGCATGATCTCGACCGCCGTGCTGACCTGCGCCCCGGAGAACCGGCCGGCGGCGGCGGCGGTGACATCGATGCGCGGCAACACGGTGGCACGGCTGCGAACCCGCTTCACCCGCGCCCTGGAGGAGGGCGAGCTGCCGCCCGGCACCGATCCGGACGAGCTGGCGCGGTTCTACGGCGCCATCATCCAGGGCCTGTCGGTGCAGGCGTTGGACGGCGCCGGATACGACGACCTGATGAAGATCGTGCGCCGGGCGATGGCCGCCTGGCCGGCCTAGCCGATCACCGATCGCCGCACCGCCAGGATCCGCCCCGGCCCATGCGCCGCGGCGAAGAGCAGCCCGGCCAGGAAGACGAAGTGGTCGACGAAGAAGCCGAACTCGGCCTGGTTCCCCGTCCAGTGCGACGGCCCGTGGAAGGCGAAGGCCAGGAACACGACATAGACCGCCGCCACCAGGCACGTCTCGGTGAAGAACGCCCCGGTTAGGAAGCCGATCACCAGCAGGCATTCGAGGATGGCCGCCAGCCAGGCCAGCAGCATCGGCATCGGGAAACCCGCCGCGGCGATGTAGCCCGCGGTGTCGCCCATGCCCATGAATTTGAAGCTGACCGCCAGCAGGAAGACCACGGCGAAGATCAGCCGGCCGACGAGAACGGCCGCCACCCGCCACGGGGATACGTTCGCACCAGCATCCATCGCCGCCTCCCCTCAACGATTATGATAAGGCGAGCCTAGCCGAGACGCAGCGACGGGTCCAATCCCGCTAGTCTGGCAGCATCACCGGCGCGGCGGCGGCCAGGGGGCGGCGCAGCCGGTCGGGGTCGTCATAGCGCCACAGCGGGATGCCGGCGCAGCGCTCCACCCGGTCGGGCATGCCGTAGCGGGCGGCGATGGCGCGGGCGTGCAGACCGTCCATCAGGATGAAGCCGAAGGGCGGGGCCTGCGAGGCACCTGCGCCGCCGGCCCAGTCGGTCCGGGCCCAGTCCTCGTTGACGATCCAGTGATAGGGGGCGCCGTTGCGCGCCACCTGGGCGATCTGGACCCGCCGGCCGGAATGCAGCACCAGCGGCTTGGCCCACCAGTATCCGGCCAGGCCGGCGACCGGCGCCTGACCCGCGAAGCAGGCCAGCGTCGGCGGCGGCACCATCCGCACCGCCAGCTGCGCCGGCCGGGCCCAAAGCGCCGCGGCGGCGGCCAGCAGCACGGTCAGCGCCAGCCCGGTCGACCAGTGCGGCACGCGCAGCCGGTCGGCGGCGAGATGGGCCAGCCACAGCGCGGTCAGCAGCCACCAGGGCTGGAAGTAGCGCAGGAAGGAATCGTCGCGGAAGATGCCGAACAGCACCACGGCCAGCAGCGTCGCCAGCGAGGACGCCGCCGCGAAGATCGCGATCCGTTCCGCCGGCTCGATCACCCGGTGCCCGGCGGCGAGGGCGCGCAGCACGGCTAGGCTGCGCAGCACTGGCATCAGGCCGAAGGCGATCAGGCCGAGATTGACCGCCGTCTCCGCCATGTTTGCCCGCCACAGCACGCCGCCGAGCCGGACCAGGCCATAGCCGATGCCGAGGTCGAGCTGGCGGCGATAGACGCCGTTCAGCGGGTTGATCCAGTCCTGCAGCAGATAGGCGGCCAGCGCCGCCGCCCCCACCACGGCCGCGGCCGCCAGGGCCGCCCCGCGGGTCCGCGGTGCCAGGGCGCAGAGCAGCGCCAGCGCCAGGGCCGGTGCTGCGGCATAGGGCAGGACGAAGCTGTCCGACAGCACCCCGGCCAGGATCAATGCGGCCAGCCCTGCCAGTGGCCAGCGGCCCGGCCGG
>NZ_JBCNNF010000204.1:0-12290 GCF_039594555.1 Inquilinus sp. | reverse complement strand
TTCCAGCACTTCGATGCGTTCGACAATCGCCAGCGGAATGGTGTTGAGGTCGGTGCAGCGAGACCGTACGGCCGCTGCTCGCGCCGCACCCAGATCTGGATCGAGGTGTTCGGCACCCTGTTCTTCCTGCTGCCCTTCTGCGTCGTGGCGATCCTGATCTCCTGGCCGGTGGTGGTGGACAAATATGTCAGCGGCGAGACGTCGGGCGACGCCGGCGGGCTGATCCGCTGGCCGGTCTGGGCGCTGATCCCGGCCGGTTTCGCCCTGCTGGCGTTGCAGGGCCTGTCGGAACTGATCAAGCGGCTGGCGATCCTGTCAGGGCGCATTCCCGACATCGTGCCGGCGCACGACCACGACGCCGATCCGCTCTGACCCGCACCACCGGTTCCTGAAGGCCTGCCCGAATGACGCAGTTCCTGATCGAGAACATGGCGCCGCTCATGTTCGCCTCCCTGGTGGTCGTGCTGCTGCTCGGCTACTCGGTCGCCTTCTCCCTAGCCGCCGTCGGCTTCGTCTTCTACCTGATCGGGGTGGAACTCGGCGTGCTGCAGTTCAACCTGATCGGCGCCATCCCCGACCGGTTCTACCAGCAGATGGCGAACGAGACGCTGTTGGCGGTGCCGTTCTTCACCTTCATGGGGCTGATCCTCGAACGCAGCGGCATGGCCGAGGACCTGCTGGACACGATCGGGCAGCTGTTCGGCCCGATCCGCGGCGGCCTGGCTTATGCGGTGATCTTCGTCGGTGCCTTGCTGGCCGCCACCACCGGCGTGGTCGCGGCCTCGGTGATCTCGATGGGGCTGATCTCGCTGCCGATCATGCTGCGCTACGGCTATGACCGGTCGCTGGCTTCGGGCGTCATCGCCGCCTCCGGCACGCTGGCGCAGATCATCCCACCCAGCCTGGTGCTGATTATCATGGCCGACCAGCTTGGCCGCTCGGTCGGCGACATGTACCAGGGCGCCCTGCTGCCCGGGCTGGTGCTGACCGGCCTCTATGCTGGCTACATCCTGATCATGTCGATCTTCCGGCCCAACAGCGCCCCGGCGCTGCCGCGCGAGGCCCGCACCCTGCGCGGCCTGGCCCTGGCGGGCAAGGTGGTGACCTCGCTGATCCCGCCGCTGGTGCTGATCTTCCTGGTGCTGGGCACCATCTTCCTCGGCATCGCCACGCCGACCGAGGGCGGCGCCATGGGCGCGGTCGGCTCGCTGATCCTGGCGGCGATCAACCGGCGCCTGAACATGACAATGATCCGCCAGGCGCTGGACACCACCACCAAGCTGTCCGCCTTCGTGCTGTTCATCCTGCTCGGCGCCCGCGTCTTCTCGCTGACCTTCTACGGCCTCAACGGCCATGTCTGGGTCGAGCACCTGATGACCTCGGTGCCAGGCGGCGTGATCGGCTTCCTGATCGTCGCCAACATCCTGGTCTTCATCCTGGCCTTCTTCCTCGACTATTTCGAGCTGGCCTTCATCATCGTGCCGCTGCTGGGCCCGGTGGCGGCGAGCCAGGGCATCGACCTGGTCTGGTTCGGCGTACTGCTGGCGGTCAACATGCAGACCTCCTTCATGCACCCGCCCTTCGGCTTCTCGCTGTTCTACCTGCGCTCGGTGGCGCCGACCCGGGCCTATCGCGACAAGGTGACGGGAAAGACCATCGCGCCGGTGACGACCGGCCAGATCTACAGGGGGGCGATCCCCTTCGTGGTCATCCAGATCCTGATGGTGGCGATCGTGATCGCCTTCCCGGGGCTGGTGACCCACTACAAGGCGGGCCAGGCCGAGGTCGACCCGGCCTCGATCCACATCGACGTGCCGATGCCGGGCGTCGACGGCGCCAACCCGTTCGGCACCCCGGCCGCGCCCGATTTCGATACCCCTCCGGCCCCGGATTTCGGCGCGCCGCCAGCTCCGGGCGGCCAGCCCGCTCCGGCCCCGGCGCCCGGCGATCCGCTACCGCCGCCGGACTTCAAATAACAAAAGGGCCGGTCCCGCCAGGACCGGCCCTTCTTCTTTCTCAACGGACGATCGGTTTACTTCCCGGCCGCCTGCTGGGCGTAGACGTAGCTGTCATAGGTGTATTCGGCGACGCGGAACCACTGATAGGCCTCGCCGCGGAACTTCTTCCAGGGTTCGTAGATCGCCTTCCAGTTGGCGTTGGAGGCCGACAGCTCGTCATAGAGCTTGAAGGACTCGGCATAGGCGGCGTCCAGCACGTCGCGCGGCAGCGGGCGCAGCTGCACGCCCTTGCCGACCAGGCTGCGGATCGCGGCGATGTTCTTCACGTCGTACAGCGCCAGCATGTTGAAGTTGGCGATCTCGGTGGCAACGGCCAACGCCTTCTTGTAGCCGTCCGGCAGGCCCTCGTACTTCTCCTTGTTGAACAGGAAATGCACGGTCGGGCCGCCTTCCCAGAAGGCCGGGTAGTAGTAGAACTTGGCGACCTGGTAGAAACCGAGCTTCTCGTCGTCATAGGGGCCGACCCATTCGGTGGCGTCGATCGTGCCCCGCTCCAGCGCCGGGTAGATGTCGCCGCCGGCGATCTGCTGCGGCACCACGCCGATCCTCTCCACGACGCGGCCGGCGAGGCCGGCGATGCGCATCTTCAGGCCCTTGAGGTCGGCCAGCGACTTGACCTCGTTGCGGAACCAGCCGCCCATCTGGGTGCCGGTGTTGCCGCCGGGGAAGCCAACCACGCCGTAATTGGCGAAGAAGGTGTTCAGCAGGTCGTTGCCGCCGCCGTGATACAGCCAGGCGTTCTGCTGCCGGGCGTTCAGGCCGAACGGGATCGAGGAGCCGATGGCGAAGGTCGGGTCCTTGCCGACATAGTAGTAGGCGACGGTGTGCGCCGCCTCGACCGTGCCGTTCTGCGCGGCGTCCAGCGCCTGCAGGCCGGGCACCAGCTCGCCCGAGGGGAAGACCTGGATCTGGAACTTGCCGTCGGTCAGGTCCGACAGCGTCTTCGACAGCACGTCGGCGCCGCCATAGATGGTGTCGAGCGATTTCGGGAAGCTCGACGCCAGGCGCCATTTGACCTCCGGCTTGTCCTGCGCGATCGCCGGCGCCGCCAGCGGCGCGGCCGCCAGGCCCACACCCGCGGTCGCGATGAAATTCCGCCGCTTCATCCTCTGCAGTCCCCCCTGTTCCGCCTCGATGGGCATGACAATCCCGCGGCGGCGGATTCGGTCGCCGCCGCGCCGCAGTCATCTAATGAAAGTCAGGGCCGGGACGCAACGGAGGGTTCATATCTGCGAAGAAAAAGGTCCGATTCCGCAGTCGACCCTACGCGTGACCGCTCTCGCCAGGCGGGAGCGGTCACGTGAAAGGCTGGACCGGTTCTTCTTCAGCCGCGGCGCTGGGCCAGGCCGTCGAACTTGGCCAGCAGCAGGCCGGCCAGGGCGCCCTTGAGGACCGCCGCCGGGATGAACGGGGTCAGGCCGCCGGCGATCGCCGCCGCCGGGCCGAACAGCACCGCCAGCCAGGCCACGCCGGTGACGAACGGCACCACCGAGGCGACGGTGATGGCGGCGGCCATGCCGGCGACGCTGCGGGTCCAGCCGCGCTCCACCGCCAGGCCCATCAGCGCGGCCGAGGCGACGAAGCCGACCAGGTAGCCCGCGGTCGGGCCGGCGAAGTAGGCTGGGCCGGCGGCGAGGCCGGCAAAGACCGGCAGGCCGACGAGGCCCTCGGCCAGATAGGCCAGCATGGTCAGGCCGCCCAGGCGCCAGCCATAGGCGCCGCCGATCAGCAGCACCACGCCGGACTGCAGCGTCATCGGCACCGGGTAGAACGGCACCTGGACCTTGGCCGACAGCGCCATCAGCGCCGAGCCCAGCACCACCAGCACGGCGGCGCGCAGCAGGCCCGACTGGCCGTCGGCGCGCCACAGGGACAGCATCGGGGGCAGGGTGCGGGTGGTCATGGCTCGGCTCCAATCATCTCGTTCGGCCGGTCTCCGGCCGGTTCCGGCCCCTTAATGTCATTGCCGGGCTCGACCCGGCAATCCAGAAGATGTCGAGACCCTCTGGATGGCTGGGTCAAGCCCGGGCATGACAGGTTGGGAAAACGGCGGTCACGTGAACTTGTTGGTCTGCGGGAAGCCACGCGGCGGCAGGTTGCCGGTGCGGCCGCGGGCGGTGACCGGGATCTCCGGCTCGGTGCGGGTGCGGCCGCCGCCCATCTGCCAGATCAGCCCCTCCTCGCGCTTGAATACGGTCAGGTCGGACAGCGCGGCGCCGTGGTATTTCTGCAGCGTCACGCCCTTGCCGCGCGACATCTCCGGCAGCTCGGACAGGGCGAAGCACAGCAGGCGGCGGTTGGTGCCGATCACCGCCACCGTGTCGCCGGTCACCGGGCGGCAGACCGCCGCCTTGGCGCCGTCATTCAGGTTCAGCACCTGCTTGCCGGCCCGGGTCTGGGCCACCACGTCGCTCTCCGGCACCACGAAGCCGCGGCCGTCGGTCGAGGCCAGCACCAGCTTGCGGCCGGGCACATGGGCCAGGAGGGCGACGATGTCCGCGTCATTGGCCAAGTCGACCATCATCCGCACCGGCTCGCCGAAGCCGCGGCCGCGCGGCAGCTTGTCGGCGCCCAGCGTGTAAAAGCGGCCGTCGCTGCCGAACAGCAGGATCTTGTCGGTGGTCTCGGCCTGCAGCACGAAGCCTTCGGCGTCGCCGTCCTTGTACTTGATCTCGGCCGGGTCCAGGCCGTGGCCGCGCAGGGCGCGGATCCAGCCCTTCTCCGACAGGAACACGGTGATCGGCTCGCGCTCGATCTGCGGCTCCAGCGACACCACCACGGCCGAGGGCGGCTCGCCGATCTTGGTGCGGCGGCGGCCCAGCTCCGTGTCCTGGCCGAACTTCTTCTTGATCTGGCCGATCTCGGCCGAGATCGCCTTCCAGCGCTTGCCCTCATCGGCCAGCAGGGCCTGGATCTGGTCGCGCTCGCCCGACAGGCCGTCGAATTCCCGCCGGATCTCCATCTCCTCGAGCTTGCGCAAGCTGCGCAGCCGCATGTCGAGGATGGCGTCGGCCTGCACCTCGGTCAGGGTGAAGCGCGCCATCAGCGCCTGCTTCGGCTCGTCCTCCTCGCGGATGATGCGGATCACCTCGTCGAGGTCGAGGAAGACGATCAGGTAGCCGGCGAGAATCTCCAGCCGCCGCTCGATCTTGGCCAGCCGGTGGCGCGACCGCCGCTCCAGCACCTCGTGCCGGTGGTCGAGGAAGGCGCGGCAGACATCCTTCAGCCCCATGACGCGCGGGACGTTGGTGGCGTCCAGCACGTTCATGTTCAGGCTGAAGCGGCTCTCCAGCTCGGTCAGCCGGAACAGCTGCTCCATCAGCATGTCGGCTTCGACGTTGCGGCTCTTCGGCACCAGGACGATGCGCACATCCTCCGCCGATTCGTCGCGCACATCCTCCAGCGTCGACAGCTTCTTGGCAGTGACGATTTCGGCCAGCTTCTCGATCAGCCGCGACTTCTGCACCTGGTACGGGATCTCGGTGACCACGATCTGGTACATGCCGAGCGGCTGCTTCTCGATCTCCCAGCGCGCCCGCACGCGGAAGGCGCCGCGGCCGGTGGCATAGGCCTCGCGGATCGCCGCGGCGGATTCGACCAGCTCGCCGCCCGTCGGGAAGTCCGGCCCGGCCACCACGGTCAGCAGGTCGTCGACCGTGGCCGACGGCCGCTTGATCAGCATCTGCAAGGCGTCGCAGATCTCGCCGACATTGTGCGGCGGGATCGAGGTGGCCATGCCGACCGCGATGCCCTGGCTGCCATTGGCCAGCAGGTTCGGGAAGGCGGCCGGCAGCACCACCGGCTCCCGCCCCTCGCCGTCATAGGTCTCGCGGAAATCGACCGCGTCGTCGTCGATGCCTTCCAACAGCGCCTCGGCGACGGCGGTCAGCCGGGCCTCGGTGTACCGCATCGCCGCGGCGTTATCGCCGTCGATATTGCCGAAATTGCCCTGGCCGTCGACCAGCGGGTAGCGCTGGGCGAAGTCCTGTGCCATGCGCACCAGTGCGTCATAGATCGAGGCGTCGCCATGCGGGTGGTACTGGCCGATGACGTCGCCGACCACGCGGGCCGATTTCTTCGGCGGCGTGGTCGAAGCCAGGCGCAGCTGCCGCATCGCGTAGAGCAGCCGGCGATGCACCGGCTTCAGCCCGTCGCGGACATCGGGCAGCGAGCGCGAGGTGATGGTCGACAGCGCGTAGTTGAGATAACGGGTGCTCAGCGCGTCGTGCAGCGGCACCGGCAGGATCGACTCGGAAGGCGTGCTGGTCATGGTCGTTAGTCTATCGCAACGGTGCGGCCGGCCGAAGCGCGCTTCGGCGGTAGGCCTCGACAAAGCGGGTCCGCGCCTCAGGCTGGGGGCGGCCGGCCTGGGCGAAGAGGTGGCGGTCGACGAAATGGCCGGTCAGTTCCAGCCCCTGGGTCACCGCGGCGGGCGCCGCCGGCTCGCGCCCGATCAGGAAGCCGGGCAGCGGCAGCAGTCGGTCGCGATACGGCCCGGCGGCGGAGAGCGAGACCGCCCTGCCCGTCTTCGGGCTGATGAAGGCGAGATGGTCGTTGCTGCCGGTGACGGCGCAGCGCGAGACATCGAGGCCGAAGCCGAGCACGCCGAGCAGCCCGACCTCCCACTGCACATAGGCGGCGTCCCAATGCGGCGTGGTCAGGGTGTCGAGGAAGGCCATCGTGCCGTCATAGGCGGACGGCAGCGGCTGCCGCTCGGCCAAGGCGGCGTCGAGCACGGCGCAGGCCGAGACCAGGGCCAGCAGGCGCAGCGGCTCGTCCATGATCGCGGCGGCCGGGGTGCGGTCGACCTCGAGCATCCAGGTGCCGAGATGATCCGCCAGCCGGCCGCGCCATTGCGCCGCGACCAGGGTGCCGGGCGGCAGCTGGGCGCGGCGGCGCTGGCCGTGCACGACGCCGAGATGGCGGCCGTGCTCCCGCGTCAGCACGCCGGTGATCAGCGCCGCCTCGCCATGCGGGCGGACGGTCAGGACGATGCCGTCGTCGCGCCAGTCCACATCATGCCCCGTTCGAGCTCATGCCGATGATATAGCACGAAACAGGAACATCTGAAGCTGCGGAATGCGTGCTCCCTTCTTCCTATGTCATGCCCGGGCTTGACCCGGGCATCCAGAGATGTCGATGCCGCTCCGGGTGGCCCCTGGATTGCCGGGTCAAGCCCGGCAATGACACCAAGGAGGAAGCGGCCGGTCACGCGTCGTAATCGAGACCCCAGACCGAGTACCGGGCGGGGTCGTCGAGCCAGTTCTCGCGCACCTTCACGAACAGCGAGAGGTGCACGCGCTGCTCGGTGATCTCCTCCAGCTCCAGCCGCGCGGCGGTGCCGATCGCCTTGATCATCTGGCCGCCGCGGCCGAGCACGATCGCCTTCTGGCCGTCGCGCTGGACATAGATGATCTGGGAGATGCGGACGCTGCCATCCTCCTGCTCCTCCCAGCTCTCGGTCTCGACCGCGACCGCGTAGGGCAGCTCCTGCTGCAGCCGCAGGAACAGCTTTTCGCGCGTGATCTCCGCTGCCAGCAGCCGCATCGGCATGTCGGAGACCTGGTCCTCCGGGAACAGCCAGGGGCCTTCCGGCAGGTGCCCGGCCAGGTGGCGGCGCAGGTCGCCGACGCCGCTGCCGGTCAGGGCCGAGATCATGAAGGTGTCGGTGAACACGCCCGAGGCGTTCAGGTCGGCGGCCAGGGCCAGCAGCACCTCGTGCCGGACGGCGTCGATCTTGTTCAGGATCAGGATCGCCTTGCGCTTGGTCTCGGCCAGCTTCTCGACAATGCCGCGGGTCTCCTCGCGCACGCCCTTCAGCGACGCGTCGACCAGCAGCAGCACCAAGTCCGCCTCCGCCGCCCCGCCCCAGGCCGCCGCGACCATGGCGCGGTCCAGCCGGCGGCGCGGCTTGAAGATACCGGGCGTGTCGACGAACACGATCTGGGCCTGGCCCTCGGTCAGGATGCCCAGCACCCGGCTGCGCGTGGTCTGCACCTTCGGCGAGACGATGGCGACCTTGGTGCCGACCAGGGTGTTGAGCAGGGTCGACTTGCCGGCGTTGGGGGCGCCGATCAGGGCGACGAACCCGCAGCGGGTCGCGTCTTCGGTCATTGGGAAAGCCTCTGCAGAAGGGCGGCGGCGGCCTCTCGCTCCGCCACCCGCTTGGACGGGCCGCTGGCGCTGGCCGAGGGCTGGCCATCGATCTCGACCCGGATCTCGAACACCGGCAGGTGATCGCTGCCGCCGCGCGACACCTCGACATAGCGCGGCAGCGGCAGGCCGCGGGCCAGCGCCCACTGCTGCAGCCCCGATTTCGGGTCCTGCGGCGGGGCCGCGTGGCGGTCGATGAAGCCGGCCCAGCCGGCGCGGATGAAGGCGGCGGCCGCCGCCAGCCCGCCGTCGCGATAGAGGGCGCCGATCACCGCCTCGCAGGCATCGGCCAGGATGGTCGGGTTCTCGCGGCCGCCCGCCTCCTCGCCCGGGGACAGGACGAGATGACGGCCGAGGCCGATCGCCTGGGCCACCTCGACCAGCGCCTCGCGCCGCACCAGGGCGACATGGCGCTTGGCGATGGCGCCCTCGGCCTCCTTCGGGAAGCGCTCCAGCAGCCATTCGGCGATGACCAGACCCAGCACCCGGTCGCCCAGAAACTCCAGCCGCTCATAGCCGTGCTTGGCGACGCGCCGCTTCTGGCCGCTGACGCTGGGATGCGTCAGCGCCTCGACCAGCAGCATCGGCTCGCGGAAGGCGTGGCCGATCCGCCGGGCGAACGCGTCGAGGCCCTCTCCCTCGGTGCCGCCGGAGATCAGTGGATCCCCGTGAACATGCGGCTGAAGCGGAGCGCGAACGGCCATTTCCAGACCTGCCAGAAGCTGGCGTCGTCGAGGCTGAACCACAGGAACTCGGCCCGGCCGACGAAGTTCTCGACCGGCACGTAGCCGACATCGGCACGGCTATCCAGGCTGTTGTCGCGGTTGTCGCCCATCATAAAGTAATGGCCCGCCGGCACCTGGTATTCCGGCGTGTCGTCATAGGGCTGGTTGTCGTTGATCTCGAGGATCTTGTGCTCGACCGGCGGGTTGCCGTCCGTGCCCGGCAGCGTCTCGATATACTGGTGCAGAACGATGCGCTGGCCGAACCCGGTGGTCGCGGCATAGGGCTCGATCTCTCGGCGCTCGACCATCTGGCCGTTGATGTACAGCCGGCCCCCGGTGACCTTGACCCGGTCGCCCGGCAGGCCGATCACGCGCTTGACGTAGTCGACCGAGGTGTCCTTCGGCAGCCGGAACACGGCGACGTCGCCGCGGGACGGCGGGCTGCCCAGGATGCGGCCGTCGAACAGCGGCAGGCCGAAGGCGATGGTCTGGGCGCTGTAGCCGTAGGAGAACTTCGACACGAACAGGTAGTCGCCCACCAGCAGCGTCGGGATCATCGAGCCGGACGGGATGTTGAACGGTTCGAAGGCGACGGTGCGGATGCCGAAGGCGATCGCGATCGCATAGACCACGGTCAGGATGGTCTCGACCCATCCGCCGCCCTTCTTCTTCGACATCTCGATCGTCTTCTGGTTCTGGCTCATGGCGCCCCTGTATGGTCCGGCGGCGGCGGGAAATCAATCACCGGCAGGGGCGACATGGTCGCAGCCGGAGGTGAAAGGCGGTCAGCGGCTGCGCGCACGGTCCACCGCGCTGATCACCGGCATGGCACGCAGGGCCGCGATGATATTGGTCAGGTGCTTGACGTCCTTGACGTCGATGTCGATCAGGATCTCGAAGAAGTCGACCGAGCGGCTGGTGATCTTCAGGTTGGTGATGTTGCCGCCGTTCTTGCCGATCACGGTGGTCAGCGTGCCCAGGCTGCCCGGCTCGTTGCTGATCGTCACCTGGATCCGGCCGACATGGTCCTCGACCGTGTCGACGCCAGCGTCCCAGCTGACGTCCAGCCAGCGCTCCGGCGCGTTGTAGAAGCTCTCCAGCGTGTCGCAGTCGATGGTGTGGATGGTCACGCCCTTGCCGGTGGTGACGATGCCGACGATGCGGTCGCCCGGGATCGGGTGGCAGCATCGTGCATAGTGCACGGCCAGGTTCGGGATCAGGCCGCGGATCGGGATCGCGCCCGGCCCGCCCGCGTTGGATTTGCGCGCCCGGGTGAGCGGCACGACCTTGCCCGACCGCTCCTTCTCCTGCTGCACCTGGGCGCGGTGGCCCGGGAACACGGCATGGAACACGTCGCGCGCGCCGAGCAGGCCGGCGCCGACATTGGCCAGGATGTCGTCCGGCTCGGCCGCCTTGAAGATCTTGAGGACGCCTTCCAGCGCCTTGTCGGAGAACTCGTAGCCCTCCTGCCGGAACACGCCCTGCAGCATCGAGCGGCCGAGCTTGGCATGCTCGTCATGCTGCTGGCCGCGGATGAAGCGGCGGATGCAGGCCCGCGCCTTGCCGGTGGCGACGAACCGCTCCCATTCCGGCGACGGCGTCGAAGTCTTCGAGGTGATGATCTCGACCTGGTCGCCGTTCTGCAGCAGGTGGCGCAGCGTCACCATCCGGCCGTTGACCCGGGCGCCGACGCAGGTGTCGCCGATCTGGCTGTGCACGGCATAGGCGAAGTCGACCGGCGTCGCGCCCTGCGGCAGGGCGATCACCGCGCCCTTCGGGGTGAAGCAGAACACCTGGTCCTGGAACAGGGCCAGCTTGGTGTGCTCCAGGAACTCCTCGGGCTTCTGGGCCTGGTCGACAATGTCCAGCAGATCGCGCAGCCAGCGATACTGGGTGCCGTCCTGGTTGCGCTCGCCCGACTTGTAGGCCCAGTGCGCGGCGACGCCGAGCTCGGCGATCTCCGCCATGTCGCGGGTGCGGATCTGGACCTCGATGCGCTGCCGCATCGGCCCGATCACCGCGGTGTGCAGCGACCGGTAGCCGTTCGGCTTCGGCGTCGAGATATAGTCCTTGAACCGGCCGGGCAGTGACGCGTAGCGGCCGTGGATCAGGCCCAGCGCGTGGTAGCACTCGCCTTCGGTCTCGACCACGATCCGGAAGGCCATGATGTCGGTCAGCTGCTCGAACGCCATGTTCTTGCGCTGCATCTTGCGCCAGATCGAGTACGGGCGTTTCTCGCGGCCGAGCACGGCGGCCTTCAGACCGCCCTCCTCCAGCACCCGCTGCAGCTCGGCGATGATCTTGGAGACGACGTCCTGGCCTTCCTCGCGCAGCTGGGCCAGGCGGCGGACGATGCTCTCGCGCGCATCGGGATGGAGCTGGGCGAAGGCCAGGTCCTCCAGCTCCTCCTGCATGCCGTGCATGCCGATGCGCTCGGCCAGCGGGGCGTAGATCTCCAGCGTCTCGCGGGCGATCCGGCGGCGCTTCTCCTCGTTGTTGAAGGCGCCGAGGGTGCGCATGTTGTGCAGCCGGTCGGCCAGCTTGACCAGCAGCACGCGGATGTCCTTGGACATCGCCAGGACCAGCTTGCGGAAATTCTCCGCCTGCTTGGACTGGTCGCTCTGCAGTTCGAGTTTGGACAGCTTGGTGACGCCGTCGACCAGCTGCGCTGTCTCGCGCCCGAACAGGCCCTCCAGCTCGCTCAGCGTCGCGCCGGTGTCCTCGACCGTGTCGTGCAGCAGGCCGGTGACGATCGAGCCGGTGTCGAGCTTCATGCCGGCCAGGATGCCGGCGACTTCGATCGGATGGACGAAATAGGGGTCGCCGGAGGCGCGCTTCTGCGACCCGTGCGCCTTCATCGAATAGACGTAGGCGCGGTTGATCAGGTCCTCGTCCGCCGACGGGTCGTAGGCTTTGACACGCTCGACCAGCTCATATTGGCGGATCATGCCGCGCGCCACCGATCCACATGTGATTCTCCCGGACGGGCGTCCACGCGCCCGTCCGGACAATATGTTGAACCACAACCCGCCGCGTTGTGGATCAAATTCGGCAGGCGCGCAGCAGCTATGCCCTGACCCGGCCGGTCAAGCTGCATCGTGGTGTCTCCCGGCAGGCGGCCTGACACCATGCCGGGCAGTCCCGCTGAGATCAGATGTCGTCTTCGGAGGAGCCGATTTCCAGGTCGCCGCGGCCGTCCTCTTCATCCTCGGCCTCATCCTCCGCATCCTCGTCAGACGCGTCGATGCCGAAGGTCGACTCCTCGTCGGAGCCGACCGCGCCGGCCGGGCTCTGCGGCGCCACGCCGGCCTTCAGCCACTCTTCCTCGCCGGCCATCAGCTCGATGATCTCCTCATCGGCCTCGTCGATCTCGGCCAGCTTCTGGTGGCCCTTG
>NZ_JBCNNF010000203.1:0-12306 GCF_039594555.1 Inquilinus sp. | reverse complement strand
CGGCGAGATCGAGCGTGAGCTCCGAAAGGTCGGAGAGAGCGCCGGCCACCTGCTGTAGCGGCCACACCCTGCCGATATCGGCCAGGGCGATCAGCAGCGCGATGCGCCGTTTGGCCAGGCGGAAGGCCTGCATCAGCCGGGTGGTGTCGGCCTCGGCCGCGCTGTCGGCGCGCAGGGCCGCCAGCTCCGCCGCGACGGCGGCGTCCGGTCCGTCGGCCAGGAAGCGGCGGACCGTCGCCGGGGTCTTCAGCGCCAATTCGGTCAGGTAGGGGCTGCCGCCGAACACCGCCTCCAGCAGCGCCCGGCCCTGCGGGTCGCCGGGCAGGGTTGCGATGAAATCACCAAGCTTGGGATCGGATTGCTCGGTCGCGCGTTCAAGCCACCGTTCGACTCCGCGCCGGGCACGGTCGGGATCGCCCGCGCGGGGCCAGGCTGCATCAGCCGGCTTGGCGTCGTAACGTGGCATCTCGCTGTCCAACTCCCTAAGGTGCGGGCGCAGCATCGGGGTCCCGCAGGGACGGGTCAAGCGAGGGTGAAACGTTCGGGATGAGGGCGCTGAAGATCCTGGCCGAGATCGTCGGGCTGGCGGTCGCCGGCTTCGCCCTGGCTGCGGTCGTGCTGGCGTGGCGGCTGTCGTCCGGGCCGCTGGAGATCGATTTCCTGACGCCCTATGTCGAGCAGGCGATCTCCGACGGTAATGGCTCGGTCGAGATCGGCGCGCTCGCCCTGCGCTGGGAAGGGTTCGACCGGCCGGTGGTGCTGGCCGCCCGCAACGTGCGGGTGCGGCAGAAGGACGGCACGCTGATCGCGGTCGTGCCCGAAAGCTCGGCCGATGTCAGCATGCCGAAGCTGCTGCGCGGAGTGGTGGCGCCGCTGCGCATCGACCTGATCCGGCCGCATCTGCGGGTGACCCGGACCGAAGCGGGCGATTTCAGCTTCGGCCTGGGGGAGAGCGAGGCCGCGGAAGGCGGGCCGTCGACCCCAGCCGAGGGGGCACCGACCCGCGACGTGGTCAAGGATCTGCTGACCGCGCTCGACGCCCGGATCGGCAGCGAGGACAGCCCGATCGCCTCCCTGACCCGGCTGACGCTGGTCGACGGCAGCGTCCGCATCGACGACCGCATGCTGGGGCGCAGCTGGGTCGCGCCCAAGGCCTCGGCTGACCTCAGCCGCACCACGGCGGGGGTCGAAGGCCAGGCGTCGCTCTCCGTCCTTTCCGACGGGCGCACGGCGCAGTTCGGCGCCGAGATCCACTACATCCGGGCGAGCCGCAGCGGCCAGGCCTCGGTCACCTTCGCCAATGTCATCCCGGCGGCGCTGACCCGGATCTCGCCGGTGCTGGCGCCGCTGGAGGCGATCCAAAGTCCGGTGTCCGGCCGGCTCGAGGCCGACTTCGATGCCCGCTTCCAGGCGACGGGGGGCCGCTTCTCGCTGACCAGCGTCGACACCAGGCTGCTGCTGCCGCCGCTGTGGACGGCGCCGTTCAGCGCCGCCCGGACCAGCCTGTCGGGGTCGGTCGACCTGGCCAAGCGGCGCCTGACGCTGGACGATTTCACCGTCGACCTCGGCGGCCCGAAGATCTCGCTCTCCGGCCAGGTCGACGCGGCCGGCGACACGATCGACGTGATTACGGCCGGCACCGTCACGAGCGTGCCGGTCGCCCTGCTGGACAGCCTGTGGCCCCCCGGTGTGCCCAGCGGGCTGCATGACTGGATCGCCACCAGCCTGCAGGAGGGTGTGATCGACCGCACCGAATTCAGCCTGCAGGCCCGGGCGCCGCTGTCCGACCCCCAGGCGGTGACGCTGGTCGCGGCCGACGGCACGATGCAGGCGCGCGACCTGACGGTCACCTATTTCAAGGGGTTGCCGCCGATCACCGGCCTCAACGCCGCGGCCAGTTTCAACCAGTCGACCATGCGCATCGCCACGGCCGGCGGGACGCTGCAGGAGATCGCGCTGCAGCCCTCCGACATCACCATCACCGGCCTCGACCAGCACGATCAGGTGATCGACATCGACGCCCGGGTTGAAGGGCCGGTGAAGACGATCATGTCGGTGCTCGACACGCCGCGGCTCGGCTACGCCAGCAAGGTCGGGCTGGTGCCCGACCGGATGTCGGGCCGGGCAGCCGCGCGGATGCGCTTCGGCTTCTCATTGCTCGCCGATCTGCCGTTCGAGGCGGTGCGCATGGGCGTGGAGGGGACGCTCAGCGATGTCGGCATCGGCGGGGTGAAGCCGGGCTACGACCTGGCCGGGACCGATGCTAGGCTGACGCTCGACAAGGCGGGGATGACGCTGGCGGGCAAGGGCCAGGTGAACACCGTGCCGGTCGTCTTCTCCTGGCACGAGGCGTTCGACGATTCCGCGGTGCAGACCAGGGTGTCGGCCCAGGCCAGCCTGACCCCGGCGGCGCGGGAGGCGCTGAAGATCCCATCGATCGGGCCGGTCGACGGCACCATCGGCGCTGATGTCGATTTCGCCAAGCGCTCGGGCAGCATGGCGACGCTGGACGCCAAGCTGGACCTGACCGAGGCCCGGATCGCGATCGACCCGATCGGCTGGGTCAAGCCGACGGGCGGTAAGGCGAATGCGACGGTCAGCCTGGCCTTAGCCGGCGAGCGGGTCAGCAAGGTTTCGCAATTCAGCGTCTCGGGCGGCGACATCACCGCCTCCGGCAGCGCCGACTTTGCCCGCGACGGAACGCTGTCGCAGCTCAGCATCGCCTCGTTCCGGCAGGGGCCGAACGACGTCAAGGGCCAGGTCGAGGTGCTGGGGCCGGACAGCTACCGGCTGGCGCTCACCGGCTCGCATCTCGATGTCTCCGGCATCCTCGAGCAGCGGCGCGCCGCCCGGGACAAGCCCACCGCGGATGCCGGCCCGGCGGATCCCGCGCCCGGGCCGCAGATCGACGCCACCTTCGATGTCGCGGAGCTGTCCTTCGGCGACAAGCGCTCGCTGAAGGCGGTGCACGGCCGGGCGATCGGCCGCACCACCAACCTTCAGGACGTGACCCTGGCGGCGCAATTGCCGGGCGGGCGGCCGATGGACCTGCGGCTGACGCCGCAGCAGGGACAGCCGGACCGCCAGATCCTGACCGTGCGCAGCGAGGATGCCGGCGAGACGTTGCGCATCTTCGATATCGCCGACAACATCACCGGGGGCAGCCTGCTGGCCACCGGCACCCGCAACGGCGTCACCGGCGCGATCGACGGCCAGCTCGACGCCCGCGGCTTCGTGCTGCGCGACGCGCCGGGCATGGCCCGCCTCCTGGCGGCCACCTCGCCCTCCGGCCTGCAGGACCTGTTCGGCACCAGCGGGCTGACCTTCAACCGGCTCGACGCCGATTTCACCTATGCCGCGGCGCAGCGGCGGGTCACGCTGAAGCAGGGGCGGGGGGCCGGCGGCGATCTCGGCCTGGCCTTCGACGGCGTGATCGATCTCAGGGGCGAGACCATCGATCTGGCCGGCACCATCGTGCCGATCTACCACATCAACAGCGTGATCAGCTCGATCCCGTTGATCGGCGATATCCTGACCGGCGGCGCCGGCGGTGGCCTGTTCGCCTTCACCTACACGATCCGCGGCACCTTCGCCGACCCCTCGGTCTCGGTGAACCCGCTGTCGGTGCTGGCCCCCGGCTTCCTGCGCCGCCTGTTCTTCGAGGAGACGCCGTCCGCGAACGTCGGACCGCCACGGCCGAGGCCGCCGGCCCCACCGCCGCGCGAGCACGGCAGCGACCGATAGCTACTCGCCCACTGCCAGGCCGGCCGGCCGGCGGTTGTCGTTGGCACCGTAGACGAAGCCCGGCAGCATCTTGCCGCCGAAGGCCCGGTCATTGCCGGAAGAGGCGGGGCCGGACGCGGCGGCGGCCGAGGGCTGCAGGGCGATCAACTCGGTGGCGCCCCAGGGCGACTGCACCGTCACCTTGTGGCCCATCTGCTCCAGCAGCTTCACCGTATCGGGCGACAGGGCGTAGGGCTCGGCATAGACCTCGTCCGGCAGCCATTGGTGGTGGATGCGCGGCGCGTCCACCGCCTCCTGCGGCGCCATGCCAAAATCGATCATGTTCAGCGCCGCCTGCAGCGTGATGGTGATGATCCGCGACCCGCCGGGGCTGCCCAGCACCATCACGATCTGGCCGTCCTTGGTCACCAGCGTCGGCGCCATCGACGACAGCGGCCGCTTGCCCGGGGCGATCGAATTGGCCTCGCCCTGCACCAGGCCGAACAGGTTCGGCACGCCGGGCTTGACCGTGAAATCGTCCATCTCGTCGTTCAGAAGGAAGCCGGTGCCGGGCGCGATCACCCCGGCGCCGAACAGCCCGTTGATGGTGTAGGTCACCGAGACCGCGTTGCCGGCCTTATCCACCACGGAATAGTGGGTGGTCTCGGTCTTCTCATGCGGCGGCACGCCGGGCTGCACCTCCTTCGACGGGGTCGCCTTGTCCGGCAGGATCTTCGTCCGGATCTCCGCCGCGTAGTCCTTGCTCAGCAGCCGGTCCAGCGGGTTCTGCACGAAGGCCGGGTCGCCGAGATAGGTGTTGCGGTCCATATAGGCGTGGCGCATCGCCTCGACCATCAGATGCACGCCGGCGGCGGAGTGCCAGCCCAGCGCCTTCAGGTCGTATCCTTCCAGGATGTTCAGGATCTCGCACATCGTGGTGCCGCCGGAGGAGGGCGGCGGCGAGGACACGACGACATAGCCGCGATAGCTGCAGGTGACCGGCGCGGTCTCGGTGACGGTGTAGGCGGCGAAGTCTTCGGCGGTCATGACGCCGCCATTGGCCTGCATCGCCGCCGCGACCTTCTGCGCGACCGCGCCCTTGTAGAAGGCGTCCGGCCCGCCCTTGGCGATCGCCTCCAGCGTGTCGGCGAGATCCGTCTGCACCAGCCGGTCGCCCGGCTGCAGGGCCGACCCGTCGGGGCGGAAGAAGATCTTCGCCGCCACCGGGTCCTGCTTCAGCAGCTTGGCGCCGGCGTCGAGGATGTCGGTGTCGCCGCGGGTCAGGACGAAGCCCTCGCGGGCTAGCCTGATGGCCGGGGCCATCACCTGCTCGCGCGTCATGCTGCCGTATTTCGCCAGGGCGGTGTCCAGCCCCAGCACGCTGCCCGGCACGCCGACGGCAAGGTAGCCGTACAGGCTGGCGCCCTTGACCGGGTTGCCGGCGGCGTCGAGATACATCGTCTTGGTCGCGGCCGCCGGCGCGGTCTCGCGGAAGTTGATGAAGGTGTCGCGGTTTTCCTTGGCCAGGTGGATGACCATGAAGCCGCCGCCGCCGATATTGGCGCAGCAGGGGTTGGTCACCGCCTGGGCGAAGCCGGTGGCGACCGCGGCGTCGACCGCGTTGCCGCCGGCCCGCAGGATCTCCGCCCCGGCGTCGGAGGCAAGGTGCTGCGACGACACCACCATGCCATCCGGCGCCTCGACGGCGGGCGGAGAGGCGGCCCGGACCGTCACCGGGCCCAGGGCGCAGGCCAACAGCGCCAACGATGCCATTGCATGCCGGATCATCATGCCCCTCCTGTTGTCCTATGGCCGCGCCGGCTTGGGACGCGAGACTCAGGAGGAATGCTGCGCCGTTGCCCGGACCGCCGCAAGGCGGCCCGGACGAAAGCGATGGCGGCCGTCAGGCCGGGCGCACCAGCGCGTGCTTCTTGCGGCCGGCGGACAGCTTGATCACGCCGTTGGCGCCGATGTCGCGGTCGCCGATCGGCTGCTCCGGGTCGGCGATGGCGGCGTCGTTGACGCGGCCGCCGCCGCCCTGGATCAGCCGCCGGGCCTCACCGTTCGAGGCGGCGAGGCCGGCGCGGGCGAACAGGCGGAAGGCCTGGATCCCGGCTGCCAGCTCGGCCTGCGGCACGTCGATCGAGGGCAGGCCCTCGGCCGACACGCCCTGCTCGAAGGCCTGGCGCGCGGTCTCGGCCGCCGCCTCGGCCTTCTCCCGGCCATGCACCAGGGCCGTGGCCTCGGTCGCCAGGATCTTCTTGGCGTCGTTGATCTCGGCCCCGCCCAGCGCCGCCAGCCGGTCGATCTCCTCCAGCGGCAGCTCGGTGAACAGCTTCAGGAAGCGGCCGACATCGGCGTCCTCGGTGTTCCGCCAGTACTGCCAATAGTCGTAGACCGGCAGCCGCTCCTCGTTCAGCCAGACGGCGCCGGCCGCGGTCTTGCCCATCTTGGCGCCGGAGGAGGTGGTCAGCAGCGGCGAGGTCAGGCCGTACAGCTCACGCTGGGCGATGCGGCGCGCCAGGTCGATGCCGTTGACGATGTTGCCCCACTGGTCCGACCCGCCCATCTGCAGCACGCAGTCGTGGCGGCGCGCCAGCTCCAGGAAGTCGTAGCCCTGCAGGATCATGTAGTTGAATTCGAGGAAGGTCAGCGGCTGCTCGCGGTCCAGCCGCAGCTTGACCGAATCGAAGGTCAGCATGCGGTTGATGGTGAAGTGCCGCCCGACCTCGCGCAGGAACGGGATGTAGGCCAGCTCGTCGAGCCAGTCGGCGTTGTTGGCCATGATCGCGCCGGCCTCGAAATCGAGGAAGCGCGAGAACACCCGCCGGATCGAGGCGATGTTGGCGTCGATCGTGGCGTTGTCGAGCAGCGGGCGGGCGTCGTCGCGAAAGGACGGGTCGCCGATCTTGGTGGTGCCGCCGCCCATCAGCGCGATCGGCCGGCCGCCGGTCTTCTGCAGCCAGCGCAGCATCATGATCTGCACCAGATGCCCGACATGCAGGCTGTCCGCCGTGGCGTCGTAGCCGATATAGGCCGTGAGCCCGCCCTTCGCCGCCAGGGCGTCCAGGCCCTCGGCATCCGTCGCCTGATGGATGAAGCCGCGCGCCTCGAGGGTGCGCAGGAAGTCGGAGCGGAATCCGGTCATGATCGTCGACTGCTTGTCGGAGATGGCTGTCTGTCAGCGGGCTGACGGGGAAGGGCTGTAGCACGAGGGCCGCCCGTGCCTCAAACCGAACTTCCCCGGCAGGATGGATCAGGCCGTAGCGGTGACGATCCACGTGGCGGCGTCGAGCACCACGCCGTCCGCGGTCTGGTGTGGCGCCAGCGCGCGGCGCACGGCCTCGGCGACGGTGTCGCGCCGGTCCGGATGCTCGCGCAGCACCCCGCCGACCGGGCCGCTGCGCAGCATCAGCGCGACCGTCTCGTCGAGGTCGCCGACCCCGGCCTTGGTGTCGAAGGGCGCAACCGCGATGCCGGAGAAGCCGGCGCGGCCGAGGATGTCGCGGATCCGGTCCGGATCGGCGAAGGCGAAAGTCCCCGGCGCGCTGGGAACCGGGGGCGGCAGCGGCGGCAGATGCGGCAGCGCCGCGGCCAGCGGCACCGCGGCCCAGCCATTCTCGGCCATGGCGCGCCAGCACACGAAGGCCAGGCGGCCGCCCGGCTTCAGCGCGCTATGCAGGTTGGTGAAGGCCCCGATCGGATTGTCGAAGAACATCACGCCGAAGCGCGAGAACAGCCCGTCGAAGGCGTGCGGCTCGAGCGTTGTCGTCTGCGCGTCGGCCTCGATGAAGCGGACATTGTCCAGCCCGGCCTCGGCGGCGCGGCGCCGGGCGAGGCCGAGCATGGGGGCGGAGATGTCGACGCCGAGCACCTGGCCGCCGGGGCCGACCAGCCGCGCCAGCTCCAGCGTGCTGCCGCCGCTGCCGCAGCCGATGTCGAGCAGCGTCTCGCCCGTTCTGGGCGCCAGCGCCGCGACTGTCTGCCGGCTGAACGGGGCGGTCATCCGGTCGAAGCGGTCCTGCATCTCGACCCAGACCGACCCGCCGGCCTCGTTCCAGTAGGCGATCTGGTCGGCGTTCGGCGTCTCGGCTTCGGTCTTCGCCATGCGCGATCCTCTGCGTCCGGCTTCAGGCCGGTCGGTTGATCAATCCGCCGCTTGCGGCGGCGCCAGCTTCACCGACTTGGTCAGGTACTCGTCGATATGGGCCAGCAGCTGGTCGTTGTGCAGCGTGAAGAAATGGTTCGCCCCCGGGATCACCCGGTAGTCGATCTTGATGTCCTTCTGCTGCGACAGCTTGTTGACCAGCTTCTGCACCGCGTCATGCGGCACCTGGTCGTCCTTGTCGCCCTGGACGATCAGACCGGAGGACGGGCAGGGCGCCAGGAAGGTGAAATCGTACTTGTTCGCCGGCGGCGCGATAGAGATGAAGCCGTCGATCTCCGGCCGGCGCATCAGCAGCTGCATGCCGATCCAGGCGCCGAAGGAGAAGCCGCCGACCCAGCAGGCCTCGGCGTTCGGGTTCAGCGCCTGCAGCCAGTCCAGCGCCGAGGCGGCGTCGGACAGCTCGCCCTCGCCGCGGTCGTGGATGCCCTGGCTGCGGCCGACGCCGCGGAAGTTGAAGCGCAGCACGGTGAATTCGTGCTTCTTGAACGCCTGGTACAGCGTGTGCACGATCTTGTTGAACATCGTGCCGCCGCCCAGCGGGTCCGGGTGCAGCAGCAGCGCAATCGGCGCGTTGGTCCGCTTGCTCGGGGTGTAGCGACCTTCGAGGCGACCCTCGGATCCGTTGAAGATGACGTCCGGCATCGGCCGTTAAGCTCCTCGAGATGGCGGCGGGGCGGTCCGGCGCGGTAAGGCGGCTTTCTTGACCATCACACTCGGATATCTATATCTAAGCGGTCACTCACCCTGCCACGTCGCGGACCGTGCCGGCCACCCGCCTCAACACGATCCACGCGTAATGTTCGTATAGCATCGGGACGGCCTGCGTGTTCAAGGGTCTTGATCGAGGCACACCGGACCGGATGGGGCTGAGGGACGCGGATTGCGCTTCAGAGCGGGTCGCCGGAGGTGATGGGTCTCCGGTCCGCGGCGCGGGCAGCTGCATGGTTTCCGGTCCGGCGGGCAGGTCGGGCCGATGGGGGCGCAGAAGATGCGTTTGAGCACCAAGGGACGCTACGCCGTCATGGCGATGGTCGACCTGGCGCGGCACGGGGCCGACGGCCCGGTGGCGCTCGCCGACATCGCCCTCCGTCAGGAGATCTCGCTGCCGTATCTCGAGCAGCTCTTCGCCAAGCTGCGTCGCGGCGGGCTGGTCCGCAGCGTGCGCGGGCCCGGCGGCGGCTATCTGATGGCCCGGCCCTGCGGCACGGTGCGCATCTCCGACATCATCTTCGCGGTGGACGAGCCGATCCAGGCCACGCGCTGCGAGAAGCACAGCCCGCTGGGCTGCCACAGCGACAAGAGCCGCTGCCTGACCCACGATTTGTGGGAGGAACTGGGCAACCAGATCCACATGTACCTGTCCTCGGTCACGGTCGAGGATGTGGTCAACCGCCGGGTGCTCGGCTCCAGCCATCTGTTCCCCGCCGGGCAGGGCGTGACCGTCGCCGCCGAGTGAGGCAGGTGACCTCCACCGTGTATCTCGATCACAACGCCACCGCGCCGCTGCGGCCGGAGGCACGCGAGGCCATGCTCGCGGCGCTGGACGCCGTCGGCAACCCGTCCTCGGTGCACCGCTTCGGCCGCGAGGCCCGGCGGCTGGTCGAGGCCGGGCGTCGACAGGTCGCCGCCCTGGCCGGGGTCGCCCCGGCCCAGATCGTCTTCACCGGCGGTGCCACCGAGGCCAATGCCCTGGCGCTGACCGGCCTCGGCCGGCGCCGGATCCTGGCCTCCGCGATCGAGCATGACAGCGCCCTGGCCTGGGCGACCGAGCGCATCCCCGTCGGCGGTGACGGCCGGGTCGATCTCGACGCCCTCGACCGGATGCTGGCGGCCGATGGCGAGCCGACGATCGTCTCGATCATGGCGGTGAACAACGAGACCGGCGTGATCCAGCCGGTGGCCGAGGCCGCCGCGATCGCCCGCCGCCACGGCGCGCTGGTGCATTGCGACGCGGTCCAGGCCGCCGGGCGTATTCCCCTGCCCGTGGTCGGGGCGGAGGTCGACGTGCTCAGCCTCTCCGCCCACAAGCTCGGCGGGCCGCAGGGCATCGGTGCCCTGGTGCTGCGCGATGGGCTGCCGCTGGCGCCGTTGCTGCGCGGCGGAGCGCAGGAAGGCCGGCGCCGCGCCGGCACCGAGAATGTCGCCGGCATCGCCGGCTTCGGCGCCGCCGCCGCCGCCGCTGCCGTGGCCGACCGCGCGGACATGCCGCGGATCGCGGCGCTGCGCGATGAGCTGGAGATCCGGCTGGCGGCCGAGGGCGCCGTCGTGCTGGGCGCCGGGGTGCCGCGGGTCGCCAACACCAGCTGTGTCGCCATGCCGGGCGTCACCGCCGAGACCCAGGTCGCGGCGCTGGACCTCGCCGGGGTCGCGGTCAGCGCCGGGTCGGCCTGCAGCTCCGGCAAGGTGCGCCGCAGCCATGTGCTGGAGGCGATGGGCCTGCCGGGAGACCTGGTCGAAGGCGCGATCCGCATCAGTCTGGGCCCCGGGACCGACGCCGAGGCCATCGAGCGCTGCGCCGCCGCCTGGGCCGATCTGTCGCGGCGAAGGCGCAGCCGTGCGGTCGCCTGAGAGGAGGCATGAGGTTTCGCCGGTTGCCGCGGCTCGCCGGCTTTCGTAGAACACCACGTTTTCGAGCAGGAGCAGGGCCGGAATGCCCAGGATCATCTTCATCGAGCCGGACGGAAACCGGCGCGAGATCGACGCCCCGGCCGGGCTGTCGATCATGGAGATCGCGCACAAATACGACGTCGATCTGGAAGGCGCCTGCGAAGGCTCCTTGGCCTGCTCGACCTGCCATGTGATCGTCGAGCCGGACTGGTACGAAAAGCTGCTGCCGGCGCGGGAGGACGAGGAGGACATGCTCGACCTCGCCTGGGGCCTGACCAAGACCTCGCGCCTCGGCTGCCAGATCATCATGAATGACGAGCTCGACGGGCTGACGGTCCGGCTGCCGGGCGGCAGCAACAACATGATGTGATACAAGGACGTTCCCGCATGAGCGGTCCGCATGCCGGGGTCCAGCGAAGCGCGGCTGAGAACGACTCTCGCGGTCGGGTTTTCGCTGGCAATCGCCGCCGAAACGCCTATCTATTGGCGTGAGAAGGGCGGCAACACTGGCCTCCCAAGGGGCAACCTTTGGGGCCTTCCGCATCGGAGTACCCGACTAGCCCACTCGGTTAATCGGTTCTGGCACAGGGTTGAGGAGCGAGGCATGGCGGCAGTCCAGGAGACGGTCCGGCAGGTCGAAGAGATCACGAACAGCCGCTACAAGCATGGCTTCTTCTCGGATATCGAGATGGAGACCGCGCCGAAGGGGCTGACCGAGGAGACCGTCCGCTTCATCTCCGCCAAGAAGAACGAGCCCGAATGGCTCCTGGAGTGGCGCCTGCGCGCCTTCCGGCTGTGGCAGACGATGGAGGAGCCGCACTGGGCGCGGCTCAGCCACCCGCCGATCGACTATCAGGACGCCTACTACTACGCGGCGCCGAAGAAGAAGCCCAAGCTGGGCAGCCTGGACGAGGTCGACCCCGACATCCTGGCCGTCTACGAGAAGCTGGGCATCCCGCTGCGCGAGCAGGAGAAGCTGGCCGGCGTCGCCGTCGACGCCGTGTTCGACAGCGTCTCGGTCGCCACCACCTTCAAGGAGGCGCTGGAGAAGGAAGGCGTGATCTTCTGCTCCATCTCCGAGGCGGTGCAGAAATACCCCGAGTTGGTGCGCCAGTACCTCGGCTCGGTGGTGCCCTATTCCGACAACTACTTCGCCACGCTGAACTCCGCCGTCTTCACCGACGGGTCGTTCGTCTACATCCCCAAGGGCGTGCGCTGCCCGATGGAGCTGTCGACCTATTTCCGCATCAATGCGGAGAATACGGGCCAGTTCGAGCGCACCCTGATCATCGCCGACGACAGCAGCTACGTCTCCTATCTTGAAGGCTGCACCGCGCCGCAGCGCGACGAGAACCAGCTGCACGCCGCAGTGGTCGAGCTGGTGGCGCTGGACGACGCCGAGATCAAGTACTCCACCGTCCAGAACTGGTATCCGGGCGACGAGGAGGGCAAGGGCGGCATCTACAACTTCGTCACCAAGCGCGCCGCCTGCCGCGGCCGCAACTCCAAGGTCAGCTGGACCCAGGTCGAGACCGGCTCCGCCATCACCTGGAAGTACCCGAGCTGCATCCTGCAGGGCGACAATTCGGTCGGCGAGTTCTACTCGGTGGCGATCACCAACAACCGCCAGCAGGCCGACACCGGCACCAAGATGATCCATATCGGGAAGAACACCAGCTCCCGGATCATCTCCAAGGGCATCTCGGCCGGGAAGTCGGACAACACCTATCGCGGCCTGGTGCGGATCCTGCCGGGCGCCGAGGGCGCGCGCAACTACACCCAGTGCGACAGCCTGCTGATCGGCGACA
>NZ_JBCNNF010000202.1:0-12318 GCF_039594555.1 Inquilinus sp. | reverse complement strand
GTCGCCGCGGGTCAGGGCGATGCCGGCCAGCATCAGCACGATCGGCGCCCAGAACACGCGACGGCGGCCGAGCACCCCGGCAAGATGGCCGACCCAGATCGACGCGCCGATGCCGATCAGATAGACCACGAAGATCGCCGCCACCGCCGTCTGGCTCAGCCCATAGGGCGGCGCGAGCAGGCGGAAGCCGGTGTAGTTGTACAGCGTCACGAAGGCGCCCATCAGCAGGAAGCCTTCCAGGAACAGCCAGCGCAGCCCGGGGTCGCGCAGATGGTCGGCGAAGGCGGCCAGCAGCAGCCGCGGCCGCAGCGGCCGGGGCGTGAAATGGGCCGAGGGCGGCAGGCTGCGCCAGAACAGCACGGCGCAGACCAGGCCGGACAGGCCGACCACGCCGAGGCCGAGCCGCCAGGATGTCAGGTCGGTCAGCACGCCGGCGATCAGCCGGCCGCCGAGACCGCCCATGGCGCTGCCGCCGATGAAGAGCCCCATCGCAAGGCCGACCGACTTCGGATGCATCTCCTCGCTGACATAGGCCATGGCGACGGCCGGCAGCCCGCTCAACGTCAGCCCCATCAGCGCCCGCAGCACCAGCAGCCCGTGCCAGGACGGCATCAGCGCCGCCAGCACGGTCAGCGCCGCCGAGGCGAACAGCGAGACCAGCATCACCGGCTTGCGGCCCCAGGCCTCGGACAAGGCGCTGGCCACCAGCATGGCGAAGGCCAGTGTGCCGGTGGTCAGCGACAGCGACAGGCTGCTCTCGGCCGCGCCGATGCCGTAGGTCTCGGCGAAGACCGGCATCAGCGGCTGCACGCAGTAGAGCAGGGCGAAGGTGGCGAAGCCGGCGGCGAACAGCGCCAGGTTGGTGCGGTGGAAGGCGGCGGTGCCGTGCTCGATGAAGGCGACGACGTCCTCGGCCGCCACGGTTCCGGCCGGCATGGCATCGGCGATCGACGGGGAGGCGGGCTGGCGCGGCAGCGACTGGACCGATGAGGTCACGGGAAATCTCCGGCCGGGCCAGAGGAAGGGAGGGGCGCCCGGCCCTCTCGAAAACATGGCCATGCCGATTGATAGTGTCCAATATGTTTGACGGCATGTTTGATAGGTTTGGCGAATGATGGAGCTGAGGCATCTGCGCTATGCCGTGGCCCTGGCCGAGGAGCTGCATTTCGGCCGGGCGGCGGCACGGCTCGGCATCTCCCAGCCGCCACTGAGCCAGCAGATCCAGGCGCTGGAGGAGGAGCTGGGCGCCCGGCTGTTCGAGCGCAGCAACCGGCGGGTGGCGCTGACCGAGGTCGGCCGGCTGTTCCTGGAGCAGGCGCGGACCGTCCTGGCCGCCGCCGACCGCGCGGCGGAGGTGGCGCGCCGGGCGCAGCGCGGCGAGATCGGCGAGATCCGCATCGCCTTCACCGCCTCCGCCCCCTTCACCACGCTGATCCCGCAGACCATCTTCGCCTTCCGCCGCAGCCACCCGGACGTGCATCTGGAGCTGCAGGAGATGCCGACCCGGCAGCAGATCGAGGCGCTGGCCGAGCGGTGGCTGCAGATCGGCTTCCTGCGCAACCCGACCTTCCCGCCGGTGCCGGAGGGGATCGAGGTGCGCGAGCTGTTCCGCGACCCGCTGGTGGCAGTGCTGCGGACCGACCATCCGCTGGCGGCAGGCGCGCCCGCGCCGCTGGCCTTGGCCGAGCTGGCCGATGAAGCCTTCGTCTGCTACCCGCGCGATCAGGGCACCAGCCTGTACGACCAGATGATCGGCCTGTGCCGTGACGCCGGCTTCAGCCCGCGGCTGGGGCAGGAGGCGCGCGAGGTTTCGACCATCGTCGGGCTGGTCGCGGCCGGGCTGGGCGTGTCGCTGCTGCCGGCTTCGCTGCAGCGCATCCAGGTCGAGGGCGTGGTGTTCCGCCGGCTGTCCGACCCCGGCGCCGTCACCACCATGTGGCTGACCTGGCGCCGGGACGAAAGCTCGCCGGCTGCGCGGGCCTTCATCGACATGGCGACGCAGGCCGACGCATCCTTTGGTGGTAGCCGCTAGATCTAGGCTCACCCTCAGCGTCGACCGGCCACTATTGGTATGAATTTTCCGTGTCGGCGTGTCTTTTCGCTGGTGCAGCACGAAGGTTGGTGCGACGCTTCTTCATGGCGACGCGATTTTCGTCGTCAGTGATCGGAAAGGCGTCATGCGACGGGCACCAGCCTGGCATCACCATCCGCTTCCCGGCTCCGACCAGGGGCAGCTTCAGCATCGGCAATCGTTCGAAACGCCCCTCGCAGGGGCGTTTGTCGTTTCTGGCCGCCCTTCCGATCCGTCACCTGTCCTGTTCCACCCGACCCGAAGGAGGGTTCCGGCGAATGAGATCTCCTGGTGAAGGGGGCGGTGTCTGGGATCCGCTGTTCGAGGATGCAAGCGAGAGCAAAGGACGACGTTCCATGGCCAAACGCAACGCCTCCAGTGCCCGTGTCGTCGCCATCAATGAGGGCTACGACGATGATTTCCGGGAGCAGAGCTACCTGAAGACGGTCAAGCCGCGGACCGCCAATCAGGAGGTCCTGATGAAGGCGATCGAAGGCCACGCCATGACCCTGGCCCTCGGCCCCGCCGGCACGGGCAAGACCTATCTCGCCGTCTCCAAGGCCGTCGAGGCGCTGACCGCCGAGCGCGTCAGCCGCATCGTCATCACCCGCCCGGTGGTGGAGGCGGGCGAGAGCCTCGGCTACCTGCCCGGCGACATCAACGAGAAGATGGACCCCTGGATGCGCCCGATCTACGACGCGCTGTCCGACCGCCTCGGCGCCAAGCAGGTGCGCCAGATGACCAAGGAGGGGATCGTCGAGATCGCGCCGCTGGCCTATATGCGCGGCCGCACCATCTCGCGCAGCTTCGTCATCGTTGACGAGGCGCAGAACATGACCTTCCAGCAGCTGAAGATGCTGCTGACCCGCCTCGGCTGGCATTCGACCATGGTGATCACCGGCGACCCGGACCAGACCGACCTGCTGCCCGGCCTGTCCGGGCTGGAGGAGGCGGCGCGGCGGCTGGAGCCGCTGGACGGCGTCGCCGTCGTCCGCCTGACCACCGCGGACATCGTGCGCCATCCGCTGGTCGCCGCGATGATGCCGCTCCTGGCCTGAAGCTCCGGCGGCCGGTCCGTGCCGGGCCGGCCGCCGCTTCCTGTAGCCGGAACCACGCGCCGCCGGGATCCATTGCCCAGGGAGACGGCCGCCGGAGCCGCCGGCGGCTTTTCCATGCTGACACAGCGAGGCCGGCCATGGCGACGAAGACGCTGCACGACCTGTTCCTCAACGAGCTCAAGGACATCTACAACGCGGAGAAGCAGCTCACCCGCGCGCTGCCGAAGATGGCGCGCGCCGCCACCAACCCGGAGCTGAAGCAGGGCATCGAGCATCATCTCGAGCAGACCAAGGGCCAGGTCGAGCGCCTGGACGCCGTGTTCGAGAGTCTCGACGCCTCGTCGCGCGGCCAGACCTGCGAGGCTATGGAAGGGCTGCTGGCCGAGGCGCAGGAGCTGATGGAGCTGGGGCTGGAGCCCGACGCGCTGGACGCCGCGCTGATCGCGGCGGCGCAGAAGGTCGAGCATTACGAGATCGCGACCTACGGCACCGTCTGCACCTGGGCCAAGGCGATGAAGCATGAACAGGCCCTGAACCTCCTCCTGGAGACGCTGGCGGAGGAGAAAAAGACGGACGAGATCCTGACCAAGCTGGCCAAGACCGCGGTCAATGCCGCGGCGGTTCGGCACGCCCATCCGCAGGCGGCCTGAGACGGAACCGGCGGCGGTCCGTACGGACCGCCGCCGGTCTTCGCCCAGAAGATAGAGGTAAAAAAGAAGGGCAGGCCCGGCCTGCCCTGGATGACTGCGAAGACCGCCGTGTCAGTGCGGCCCGTGACCGGAAAGTCCGCCCTTGCGGCCGGCCTCCGCCGCCCGCTCACGGTCATTGGCGAAGTTGCCGCCGCTCTCCTGGCCGCCTTTGCGGCCGGCTGCCGCAGCGCGAGCAGGATCGTTCTTGAAGTTGCCGCCGCTGTGCTGGCCGCCCTTGCGACCGGCGGCCGAAGCGCGGGCGGGATCGTTGGCGAAGTTGCCGCTGCTCACCTGCCCGCCTTTCCGGCCGGCCTCCGCTGCGCGCTCTCGGTTGTGGGCGAAGTTGCCGGCGCCCCCCCGATGCGGAGTCTGGCTGTCCGCCATGGTCGAAGCTCCCTTGCTGTGGGCTCACGTCATGGGAATAGGCCCCAGCGAGACGAGGTTCCCAATGAAAAATCCTTAATTTTCAGCCGGTTCGCCGGGCTTCGCTTGAGGCCTCCGTTCGGCGTCGCACGGCCCGCAGCAAAGAGGCGGTTCCGATCCGGGCCCCGGTTCCGATAGGATACCGGGTAACCTTGTCGTGACGGGCGGAGAAATCGGATCATGGCGCGCGAGATGGTGGACGGGGCGTTCCATCCCTGTCCGATCCGGGATGTGCTGGACCGGATCGGCGACCGCTGGAGCCTGCTGGTGCTGCAGACCCTGGCGCCGGGCGTGAAGCGCTTCACCGTGGTCAAGCGCGAGATCGGCGACATCTCGCAGCGCATGCTGGCGCAGACGCTGCGCCGGCTGGAGCAGGACGGGCTGGTGTCGCGCACGGTGCACCCGACCATTCCGCCGCGGGTCGATTATGCCCTGACCCCGCTGGGCCAGTCGTTGCTGGAGCCGCTGAACGCGCTGGTCCGCTGGGCGGATGAGCATCACGACAAGGTGCGCGCCGCCCGCATGGCCTATGTCCCGCCGGCCGCCGAGGCGGCCTGACGCTCAGGCCGACGGTTTCTGCGCCACCTTCTCCAGCGCCGCGGCGTCGAGGAGCTGCAGCCGCCGGCCCTTGATCCGGAAGAGGCCGTTGCGCTGCAGCTGCTTCAGCGTCCGGTTGGCATGCACCAGCGAGATGCCGAGCGCGTCGGCGATATGCTGCTGGGTCAAGGGGAAGGGCATGCCGTCGCTTCGCACCATGTCCCGGGCCTCGGCACGGCCATAGAGATCCAGGATCAGCGCCGCGACACGCTCCAGCGCCGTCCGCTGGCCCAGCGACAGCAGCTGCTCCTCCATCATCCGCTTCTGGTCGGCGGTCAGCGCGGCGAAGCGGAAGGCGACCTCCGGCTGCTCCTGGTACAGCCCGGCGATGTCCTGGTAGGGGACGACGCAGAGCGAGACCTCGGTGATTGCCTCGATCGAAGTGACGGCTGTCTCGAAGAACTGGGCCTGGAAGCCGATCACGTCGCCCGGCAGCACGAAGGACAGGATCTGCCGGCGGCCGTCCTGCAGCATCTTGAAGCGCATCGCCCAGCCGCTGGCGACGGTGTAGAGCGGCGGGTTGCGATCGCCCTCCGTCATGATCCGCGCCCCGGCCGCGAAGATGACATCCTCGACCCGGCGCTGCCGGATGTAGTCGAGCAGCTCGGGATCGAGAATCTTGAGCTGCGGCATGTCGGTGTCGAGCTTGACGTTCAGATCGTGCGGGGACATGGCAGGCTCTCCCTGTAGTGGGCGCGTTCAAGCGCACGGCGACAGCCGCGGGACGGAGGCAGAAGCACGAGGATCGGGACGAGCGGCACAGCCTCGGGCCGTGGACGATGTCGGCACGGTACAAACGCGACAGCCCGCGTTGGGTTCCGTTCCAGCGTGACGAAACGATCCGGGAAAGCGTGCGGGGAGCAGCGGGTGGCGGGACGGGCATCGATTGACCCGGCGACGGCGGCGAGGCTATGTCGGGGCGGGGCGCTCGGGCCCCGCAACCGCCTGGAGCCTCCATGCTGCGCCGCCTGCCGCTCGCCCTCGCCCTGCTCGTCGCCGCCTGCGCCACCCAGCCCGTTTCGGCGCCGCGCACCGGCTACCAGCCGCAGACCACGGCGCATCTGACCGGGGCGGTCGCGGTCAACCCGATGGATTACCGGCCCCGCACGGGCGTGGCGCCGCAGGGCAGCGTCCGCGACGTGCCGGGCTATGTCACCAACGCGCTGAAGGCGGAGCTGCGCCGCGCCGGCGCCGGGCTGAACTCATCGCGATGCATCCTCGACGCCACCATCCGCGACTTCAAGGTCGACCGGGCGGGGGCGGAGGAGCATTACGGCGTCGACATCCGCTATGAGCTGGCGGTCGGCGGCAACGTCCAGTTCGACCAGGCCTTCGGCACCACCTTCACCGTGGCCCGCGGCCAGTCGGTGGACCGCGCGGTGGATGACGCCATTGCCAAGAACCTGAACTTCCTGCTGAAGGATGACTGGTTCGCCACTCTCCTGCTGCGCGAATGCAGCGGCCGCGCCTGAACGTAGACTGAGCCGAGGCCGGGCCGAAGGCTTGGCCCTTCGGGCCGGCGCCGGCACCACCGGCCTCGGCTGCCCCTGTAACGGAGAGGCCGCCGGCAGCAGATCCACCGGCGGCAGGCCCGCCGGCCGGAGGAGTCCCGCCAGGCGGCAGGCCGAGGGTCCGGCACAGGCTGGCGATCAGGACCCCGATCGGCAAGGCGGTGTCGGCGAGGTCGACGTCGATGCGCTCGTCCTCGGTCAGCCGCTCCCAGAGATCGACGGTCATCTCACTCTTGCTGTCGACATCGATGTCTGGGGCGGTGTCGATGGCGCGGGCGACGCCCTGGGCGACGGCTTGGCGCCGGTCGTTTTTCTCATCCTGCCGGTGCTCCCGCCGGATGTCGGCCTGGCGCCGCACCTCCTCCCGCTGCTGCCGCAGCTTGGCCTGGAGCGCTATAGCCCGGCGGATGCCGAGGAACAGGCCGCTGAAGCGGATCTCGGCCGTCGTGGCGCGGTCGAGATCGTCGGCCGCGACGCCCAGGGCCTGGAAGCCGCGCGCCAGCTCCAGCGCGCGCTCGATCAGCTCGGCCAGCATCGCAGCCTCGTCGGCGTCGGACGCTTCCTCCTGCTGCCGGCGCAACTTGGCCTTGAGCGCGATGACGCGGCGGATGCCGAGAAACAGGCTGCTGAACCGGGCCTCGGCCTTGCCGGCGCGGTCGAGATCGCCGGCCGCCAGGGCGGCGGCAGTGCGGGCCTGGAAGGTCCTGGCCATTTCCAGGGCGAGCTGCGTCAACCCGGCCAGCACCTCGATCTCCCGGGCAGCCTGATCCGCGGCCGGCGGAGCGGCGGTCGGAGTTTCGGCTGCGATGGGATCGGCCATCCTCTAAATAGAACAAATAGGGAACAAAGAGTCAAGGGAAATTGCCCCGCCATCACCTGGCATCATAAATCTCCGAAAGCCGGATGACGCCATTTATGCCGGGGTAGACCGGCAACAGCCGCCCGCCATGACCGCTACCGGCTCGAAGGGGATGATCGCCGATCCTCCTGGCTTCACCAAAGCGGCCATTTACGGCGTCCAATCTCGCCCGGAAGCATTCAGGGCCACCTTGGCTCGGATCGCGCCAGATCCGCCTGTCGGCACCGGAGGCGGCGGCCGCATTCGGACGCCCATCATTCGTTCCGGCCGGCCGCGATGGGCGGTTAGCGGCCGTTGTCCTGAAGTACCGACTGCACCGTTTTTCGCCAGTCTTCCCAGGCTCCCGGGTCGCCTGGTGCGCCGTCCTTCCAGACCTCACGGCTGATATCACCTAGGAGGCTGGCGATATCACCAGTTTTGCCGGTGCGCTTCTAGTATGCATCAAGAAAGCAGACCATGGCATCGAACGCTTGGAGTTCATCAATCTGCTTGAGTGACTCACCAATCCAATCGGTCATCTGAGCAACTGCCCTTGGCCAGTCCGGTGGAGATCGAGATTAACGACGGTCGCGTGTGCTGCCCATGATCTTTCGAATCAGGGTAGTGGCAAGGGATCGCGTGCGCCTAGGTCCGCTCCCGATGTGGAGCGCCATGGCCGCTTCCGGGCGGTGGGCGTAGCCCTGGCCGGCCGAGATGGGCGGGTTGCTGCGGTCACCTTCAGGCCTTACCCTTGGGTCATCATGTCCAGACCGACAAATATCATTCTGCACTCTCCTCTACGCGATCTTGCAGCTCTCGACGCATTCGTTGAGCGTTGTCTTTGCGATCGGGTGGCTTGGATAGCCATTGTTGGTGATGGCGCAGCACTCATTGAAGAGATCATCGATGAAATTGTTGTCGGGCAGGGTAATGATCCCGATAGATTCATTCTGACATCGTCGCACTCAGCGGAGGAGCTCGTCATCCTGACCTCTCTATTGGATCGGGACGGCACCGTAGAGGTTAGAGAGGTACGACTATAGGCGCAGAACTGATGTCGCCTTTGGGCCAATTCTGGCCATGTCCGCTCTCGGGTGTCCGAAACGGTGACCGCTCCTTATCCGTTTCGGACCAAGGCGAGGGAACGAGACGCCGTCCAGACCGCCCCATCGTCCCAAAGCGATCGCGAGATCACGGCGCCGTCGTCTCCGCCGTCTCCCGGTCCTCGAACAGCGTCTCCATCACCGGCACGGCGGTGGCGGTTCGCACGCCGGGCAGCGCCGCCATGCGGCCGCGCAGCGCGTTCAGCGCGGCGATGTCGGCGACCGCGACATCCAGCACCGCGTCGCTCGGGCCGGCGACGAAATGGCAGGAGCGGATCTCCGGCCAGCCGCGGAAGGCGGCCAGCACCTTGGCGCAGGGCCGGTTCTCGATGCGCAGCAAGATGAAGGCGCGCAGCCCGGCGGCCGGGACCGGCGCCTTGAGCCGGATGGTGAAGCCGTCGATCACGCCGCGCTGCAGCCGCGCCAGCCGGTCCTGCACGGCGCTGCGCGACAGGCCGACGGCGCGGGCCAGGGCCAGCACCGGCAGGCGCGCATTGCGCTGCAGCAGCGCCAGGAGATGACGATCGATCGGGTCGAGCCGGGCCGGATCCGCCATGGGGTGCCTCATT
Organism: Inquilinus sp.; assembly: GCF_039594555.1. Lineage (GTDB taxonomy): Bacteria > Pseudomonadota > Alphaproteobacteria > DSM-16000 > Inquilinaceae > Inquilinus. Next base: position 3,459 of record NZ_JBCNNF010000202.1, on the reverse strand, counting down.
TCCGGGGCCGGCATTCTGCCGGCGGGCCGGACGGATTGCCTAGAGGGAACCGGCGCGCCGGGCGGCTAGCGTCACGGCCGTCGTTCCCGCATCGAGGCAGCCATGGCCACCGCCATCCGCATCCATGAATACGGCCCCCCGGAGGTCCTGCAGATCGAGCCGGTGGAGGTCGGCGATCCCGGCCCCGGCGGAGTCCGGCTGCGCCAGACCGCGATCGGCCTGAACTTCGTCGAGGTCTATTTCCGGCGCGGCGACTTCCGGCTGCCGGAGCTGCCGGCGACACTGGGCAATGAAGGCGTCGGCGTGGTCGAGGCGATCGGGCCGGGCGTGGCCGGCCTGCGCATCGGTGACCGCGTCGCCTATGCCGACGGGCCGATCGGCGCCTACGCCACCGAACGGCTGTATCCGGCCGACCGGCTGGTGCCGCTGCCGGACGGCATCCCGGACGCCGTCGCCGCCGCGGTGATGCTGAAGGGCATGACCGCGCAGTACCTGCTGAAGCAGGTCTGGCCGCTCGCGGCCGGCGACACCGTGCTGTTCCACGCGGCGGCCGGCGGCGTCGGGCAGATCTTCAGCCGTTGGGCCCGGCATCTCGGCATCGCCGTGATCGGCACCGCCTCGACCCCCGTAAAGCGCGATGCCGCGCGGCGCGCCGGATGTGCCCATGTGCTCGACCCCCGCGACGATCTCCCGGCCGCAGTGCGCGACCTGACGGGCGGGCATGGCGTGGCGGCGGCCTTCGATTCGATCGGCCGGGACACGGCGCTGCGCTCGCTCGACTGCCTGCGGCCGCGCGGCATCCTGGTCAGCTTCGGCCTCGCCTCCGGCCCGGCCCCGGCGATCGCGCCGCTGACCCTGGCGGCGAAGGGCTCGCTATACCTGACGCATTGCACGCTGCCGGCCTACACGGCGGACCGGGCGGCGCTTCTGGCCACGGCCGGTGACCTGTTCGCGGCGATCGGCACGGGCGTCGTTACGGTGGACCCGCCCCGGCGCTACCCGCTCGCCGACATCGTCCAGGCGCATCGCGACCTGGAGGGGCGGCGGACGACGGGCCGGGCGATCCTGCTGCCAGGATAGGCCTGGCCTCCGGCGCCGGCCGGGCTATGATCGCGGCCTTGCCAGGAGACCGCCATGCCGACCGAAGCCGACCTGCCGGAGATCCTCGTCGTCACCGGGATCATGGCGGCGGGCAAGTCGACCGTGGCCCAGGCGCTGGCCGAAAGGCTGCCGCGGGCGGTGCATCTGCGCGGCGACGTGTTCCGGCGCATGATCGTCTCCGGCCGGGTCGAGGTGACGCCCGACCTGCCGGCTGAGGCGATCCGCCAGCTCGACCTGCGTTATGAATTGGCGGCGACCGTGGCCGGGCGCTATGCCGAGTCCGGCTTCACCGTGGTCTGGCAGGACGTGATCCTCGGCCCCGCCCTGGCGCGGGTTGCCCAGCTGCTGCACGGCCGGTCCTTCGGCATCGTCGTGCTGTGCCCGTCGCCCGAAGCTGTGGCCGAGCGGGAGGCGGGGAGGCCGAAGACAGGCTACGGCGCCTGGACGCCGGCCGATCTGGACCGCGGCATGCGCGCCGACACGCCGCGGCTCGGCCTTTGGCTCGACAGCTCGGGGCTGACGGTGGGCGAGACGGTCGACGCGATCCTGGCGCGCATCGCCGAGACCAGGGCCGGGCTGCCGTGAGCGCCGCCGACATGGACGAATTGCCGGGGGCGGCGCGGGCGCTGCTCGACTGCTTCGATCAGCCCGAACTGCGTCCGTTCCTGGCCGACTGGCCGGGGCCGGGAGCCAGCCGGAGGAGCGTCGATCCGCGGCCGCTCCCGGTCCTGCAATGGCTCGACCGGCTCGCACCGCATGCCGCCGGGGAGACCCGGCCGCTGGTCGACGGTATCGTCGCGGCGGCGGCGCAGCTCGCCTGGGGCCAGACCTATGCGGCCGCGGATTTCGGCGCGCGCTTCCTCGAGCGCTACGGTTGGAGCGAGCTGGTCGGCCTGCGCGGCCCGGTCGCCAGCGACCGCCTGGCCTGCGGCGTGCTGCTGCTGGGCCCCGACCTCGAATACCCGGCGCACAGCCATGCGGCGGAGGAGATCTACCTGCCGCTGGCCGGCACCGCCCTGTGGCTGCGCGGCGGGGAGGGGTGGCGGCCGCGCCGGCCGGGCGAGCTGATCCACCACCCGTCCGGCATCGCCCATGCGATGCGCACGGGCGACCAGCCGCTGCTGGCGCTGTATCTCTGGCGCGGCGGCGACCTGGCGCAGAAATCGACGATCCTCGGCGCGGCCGGCGATCGGCAGGAGGGGCCCGATGACCACGCATGAGCAGTTCCTGGCCCAGGCGATCGAGCTGGCGCGGCGCAATGTCGAGGAGCGGGGCGGCAGGCCTTTCGGCGCCGTGGTGGTGCGCGACGGCAAGGGGATCGCCGCCGGGGTCAACGAGATGGGCGCCAGCGGCGACCCGACGGCGCATGCCGAGTTGCAGGCGATCCGCGCCGCCGCCCGGGCGCTCGGCGCGCTGCGGCTCGACGGCTGCACCGTCTATGCCAGCGGCCATCCCTGCCCGATGTGCCTCGCCGCCATGACCATGACCGGGGTCGCGGCGGTCTACTACGCCCATTCCAACGAAGAGGGCGCGCCCTACGGCCTGTCCACCGCCGGGGTCTATGCGGAGCTGGCCAGGCCGCCGGCCGAGCAGGCGATGACCATCCGGCACCTGCCGGTGCGGGTGGACGGGCTCGACCTTTACGGGCTGTGGCGCGACCGGCAGCGGGGCTGAGAGACCGCCTGTAAATGCTACTGGCGAGGCCGTCTGACGGCGGTTTCTGCGCTTCCGGTGCTCACGCACCTATGTGCGCTGCGCTCCGGTTCTCGAAACCACCGCCAGCCGACTCACGCCAGCGCATTTCCAACCGGTCTCTGAGCGGGCGCCCGGCCTCAGTGCGACTTGACCTGTTTCATGACGATGTCGACGGCGCGGCCGCCGCCCTGGGTCAGCACCGGGTGGCGGGTGTCGGTGACGAACAGCAGCGTGCCGGCGCGCTCGACCTTGGCCGAGACGGCGTAGCTGTGGCGCTGGTCGATCTGCGCCGGGTCGTAGGTCAGGGCGAAGTCGGCCGGTACGCGCACCGGGGCGATGCGCTGCTCCGCGATCACCGTCGCCGGCGCATCGGCCAGCGAGACGTCGACCAGCTGCACGACCAGCTCAGCATCCGCCGGCAGGGCGATGCGCTCGCGATAGGTGGCGGTGCCGGTCACGGTGGCACTGGCGACGGGGGCAGGCGGGGCGGCGGTTTCCGCCTTCGGGGCACAGGCGGCGAGAGCCGTGACGGCAGTCAAGACGGCGAGGCAGGATCGGCGGTTCATCGGATACCTCTTGCAGGCCGTGGCGGCCGCTGTTCTGCCGATGACAACGCTCCATGGCCCGTTCGGTTGCACCCGCCGACCACCTCTCAGTCGCGGA
>NZ_JBCNNF010000201.1:0-12362 GCF_039594555.1 Inquilinus sp. | reverse complement strand
CCCAGCGGCGTGTTCCACCATGCCGATCGAAGCGGCGTGGCCATGGGGTCGAATCCGCAGCGAAAGAGCTACGCCTCCTACGCCTCGTTCAGCGATCCCGACGGCAACGGCTGGGTGCTGCAGGAGGTGACTGCGAGGCTGTCCGGCGACATCGAACCGGGCGACGCCCGGTTCACCCGCGAGGTTGTGGACGCGGTCCGACGCACGGCCACCGGAGGATGACATGGATCGCGACAGAACGATTGTGATCACCGGCGCGTCGGAGGAGATCGGCGCGAGCCTCGTCGGCACCTTCCTCGAGCGCGGCTACAACGTCGTCGCGGCGTCTTCGGAGACCGGCCGGTCTGCGGGAAACCTGCGCTCGGATCGGCTGGCCTGCGTGGCCGGGGATATCGCGGATCCGGACACGGCCAGGGCCGTCGCCGGCACCGCGGTGGCACGCTTCGGGCGAATCGACGCCCTGATCAACGGTGCCGGGATTTTCTTCGCCAAGCCGTTCATCGACACCACGGTCGAGGACTGGCGCCATCTCATGTCGACCAACCTCGACGGATTCCTGCACCTCACCCAGCTGGTCGTCCGGCAGATGCTGGCGCAGGGAACCGGCGGCAGCATCGTCACCATCACCTCCCCTTCGGGCGGCCGGACGATCCCTGGCCTCAATGCGTCCGTCGCGATCATCGCCGCAAGCGGTGTCGAAGCGGCCTCCAAGACCATCGCGATCGAACACGCGCAGGACGGGATCCGCGTCAACATCGTGGCGCCCGGCATCGATGCGGCATCGTCCCGATCGGCCGATCAGGACATCCTGCTCGAGACGCCGCCGGCGATGCGCTGCCCCTCGATGACGAAGGAGATCGTCGATGCGGTCGTCTTCCTGACCGAGGCGCCGCAGATCACCGGGAAGGTGCTGCATGTCGACCGCGAACCCGTCGACAGATGGTGAGTCCGGGCCCGATATCGACGGCGTCAACTGCCGGCCCGGAGCTCCTGCAGCAGCTCCTGCGCGACCACGAGATCATGCGTGTCCTGGCCTTCGCCGAAGCGGTCATGGATGGGAGCCAGCAGCGCCAGCGCCTCGCCGGCTCGATTCTGGTCCTTCCACAGCCGCGCCAGGCTCGTCGCAGTCCGCAACTCCCATGCGATCGTCTGCTGCCGGCGGGCCCATTCGAGCGACCGGTGATAGTACAGCTCGGCCTCGCGCGGCCCGTCGGGCGCGCCGTAGGACAGGATCAGCTCGCCCTTGATCCTGAGGATCTCGGCGAAATACCACCGCTCGTCATTCTGTTCGGATCGCGCCAGGGCTTCGTCGATCGCCGCCAGCCCTTCGCCGATGTTTCCGGCCAGCCCGAGCGCAGCGGCGTACTCGCTCTGGAACACGATGTAATAGACGCCGTACTGGATCTCGCGCAGCTCGGCCAGGGCGGCTTCGAGTTCGGCCAGCCCGCGATCGAGCTCGCCGCTCTTGATCCGCAGGACGCCCCGGAAGCACCGGCCCCAGCCCTGCCAGAAGGCGAGTCCCTGGGCCGCATTGTCGATCAGCATGGAGACATAGTGCTCGACCAGCGGCCGATCGCCGACGAACAGGGCCACGGGGCACGCGGCATGGACCAGGACCTGGCAGAGGGTGAGGGTATCGTTCCCACTGGCGGCGCCATCGACGATGCTCCTGACCATCTGCACGGCATGCGTTGGCCGGCCCTGCAGCCACAGGATGCGGGCGAGGAAGCATCGGGCCATGGCGCGCTGGTCGAACACGAAGCGGATCATCTGGGCGCCGATGACCGGAACTTCGTATCGGCCCAGCATGCGCTCGATGGTGTGCCGGGCCTCCGCCTGCTCGCCCAGGAGATGCAGGATGTAGCCGACCATCCGGTCTCCGACCAGGATGCCGAGCTTGTCGCCGACGTTTCCGGCAAGCTCGGAGAACCTTCTTCCCAGCGCCAGGGCCTCGCGGAACCCGCCCTTGTTCAGCAGGCCGGACCACAGGCCCCACAGCGCCCGCAGCTGGTAGTCGCGGTTCTGCAATTGCTCGGACGTCTCCAGCACCCGGCGCCATGCCGCCAGCGTGTCCGGCCCCAGCCCCTTCGTCTGCATCAGCGACCAGGCCCGCGTCGCGTGCAGGCGCATCTCCTGGTCGAGACTGCGGGTGGCCGCGGGGGCGGCCAGGGCGCGGTCGACCCGCTCCTCGCATTCGCTGGTGAGCGAGAGGTGGAACCACAGCGGGATGGCGACGACTGTCAGGGCGACGCCGGCCTCCACATCACCCGCGGGAGAGAAGGCCCAGTCGAGCGCAGCTCGGACATTGTCGATGTTGTGCCGGTAGCGCTGCAGCCAGTCGGCTGCCGGCTCGCGCTCCCATTCGCCATAGGCCTGCTCGAGCAACGCTCGGTAATGTTCGGCATGGCGTCGCGCGAACCGGTCGCGTTCGCCGCATTCGTCGAGCTTGACCAGCGCATAGGCACGGGTGGTGTCGAGCAGCCGGTACAGCGCGACGGCGGCGTCCACGCTGGCCGTGACCAGGGATTTGGCGATCAGGTCGGCGATCGCGTCGACGATCTCGGAGGCGGGCGTGTCGCCGTCGGCCAGGACGGCGCTGGCCGATTCCATGGTGAACATGCCGGCAAACACGGCCAGGCGGCGGAGCACGACCTGCTGCAGCTCCGGCAGCAGGGCATAGCTCCAGTCGAGCGTCGTGAGCAGGGTCTGGTGGCGGGGCAGGGCGGTACGGCGGCCGCGCAGCAGCAGGCTGAAGCGCTCGTCCAGCCGGGCCGCGAGTCCGGCGATGCCGAAGGTGTCGACCCGCCCCGCCACGATCTCGATGGCCAGCGCGATGCCGTCGAGGCGCCGGCAGATCTCGGCGACCAGCGGGGCCTCGGCGTCACCGAGCTCGAAGGCATCGAGGCAGGCGGCGGCCCGCTCGACGAAGAGCTGGACCGCGGGAAACGCCAGCGCCTCGGCGGCGGTGAGCTCGGTGCCGCCCTGCGGAAAGGCCAGCGGCGCGAGCCGGTGGACGCGCTCGCCCTCGGACCGCAGGGCTTCCCGGCTGGTCGCCAGGATATGGATCCACGGGGCGCCCTTCAGGATGTCCTCCGCCATTCTGGCGGCGGCTTCGATGAGGTGCTCGCAATTGTCGAGCACGATCAGTATGGCCTTTTCCCGCAGGAAGGCGATCACGTTCGACAGCGGCTTTTCCGAGCCCAGTCCGACGCCGAGGACGGTGGCCAGCGCGCCCGGCGCCAGCAGCGGATCGGAGAGGGGGGCGAGGTCGACGAAGCGGACGCCGTCCTTGAAGCTGCCGGCCAGGGTGTCGGCCACGGCGACCGCAACGGTCGTCTTGCCGATGCCGCCGGCGCCGACGATGGTGACGAAGCGCTGGCGGGTGACCTGCGCGGACAGGGCGGCCACGGTGTCGGACCGGCCGACCATGCGCGTGAGCGGCATCGGCAGGTCCTGCCGTGCCTCGACCCTCTCGGCCGGCGGAGTGGCGCCGCCTGGCGCGGAGCCGTGATCGACGGGCGCCACGAAGCTGTAGCCGCGTCCCGGGATGTTGGCGATGAAGCGCTTCCCGGCCTGCCCGTCGCCGAGAGCGCGGCGCAGGGCGGCGACATGGACCTTCAGATTGCCCTCTTCCACGAAGGTGTCGGGCCAGACGCGGTCGAGCAGCTCCTGCTTGCTCAGGATTTGGCCCGGCCGTTCGAGCAGGGCGACCAGGATGTCGCGCGCCCGGCTGCCGAGGTGAACCGGCTTGTCGTCTTCGAGCAGCAGCTGTTGGGCAGGCCGCAGCCGGAAGGCGCCAAAGGAAATTTCGCTCGGCTTCTCGGCCCCGTACCCGGTCACCCTTCACCCCTTCGGCTCGTGAGTCTGACGGCGCTTGCAAGACGCCTCACCCAAAGCCATACGGGCTCCGTCCTGGCCGGCCACACCCGTATCGTCCCGCGAACGGCGGGCACGGTCAACGCCCGGTGCGGACGACCAGGAGGCGGGGCGCCCGCATTGCCTGGCCGCCGGAATCATGGAATACTTTAATGTTGGACAAAAGGCATAATTGGGGAGGCATTCAATGGTGATCCGCAAAGGGCATGAATTCCTCCGAGAGGTGAAGTTTTCCCCTCAGTATTCGGCCAGTATCAGCAGGCGCGACTTCATCGCGCGCAGTGTTACGGCTGGGCTCGGCATGGCCGGAATCGGGGCCGTTGCCAAGATCGGAGGCGGCGTAGCCTATGCGGCGGACCGCCCGCTGACCCCCACGATCTATCAGTGGCTGCAGAACTTCCATCCCGGCATTGCCGCCGTGAACGCCAGGTTCCCGGGACTCAACTACCAGATCGCGCCGGTCGAGGGATTCGGCATCGAACGCTTCGTCGCGGAGGCGAAGAATCAGGAAAGCACCTGGGACGTCTATGTCGGGCAGACGCCCTTCGTCGAGATGTCGGCCCTGGTGAAGGCCGGCGTGATCGAACCCTGGGACAATTACATCCCGAAGGACGTGATCGACGATCTCATTCCATCGATCCGTGAGGAATGCACGATCGACGGCAAGCTCTACAACTGGCCGTTCTGTCTCGACGTCATCGGCACGGGATGGCATTCGGGCCTGACGGGCGCGGCGGGCGTGGCCGATGCCGCCCCCGCGACCTGGGACGAATTCATCACGGCGGCCAAGACGATCATGGACAAGCAGGCGGCGCCATGGGGGGCCACCTTCGACAGCCATGGATGGCGCTCGCTGGCGCCAATCGCGCACAGCATGAGCCCGCAGGTCTATACGTCGGACGGCCTGTTCGACTTCACCAGCGAGCCGGCGATCGAGGCGCTGAAGCTGATGAAGCGGATCATGCCGCTCGCCAATCCCGACATACTGCTCGAAGGCACGTCGGACGCCGGTATCGCCGGCACCCCCGACGAGGCGGCCTTCGCCGCCCAGCGGGTCGGCCTCTATTTCAAATACTTCAACGCGCCGCTGCGCATGGCCGCGAATTGGGACGACCCCAAGGCGCTGCACCTCGGCCCCTTGCCCAGCTTCGCCAATGGCGCGGGCTCGACCGTGTTCTGGACGACGGGCTGTGCCCTGTTCAAGCACGGCCAGAACAAGGAGAAGGCTGCGGAATACGTCAAGGCCCTGACCTATGACCGGCAGATCTGGAAGGATTCCATCGTCGGGACCCCGAGCGGCCATCCGGGGCAGCTGCCGCCCTACAAATCCATCTACGCCGAATGGCGTGCCGACAAGCCCGACTGGATGCCGGACTTCGTGACCCTGGTGCGCGACCAGCTCGACCGGGCCAAGGCGATCAGCAACCACCTGTTCGGGCTGCAGCAATTCGTCATCGGCAAGCCGATCTGGGAGACCTATCTCAAGGGTGAAGAGGCGGATCCGAAGGTGGCCATGCAGAAGGTCGCCGAAGCCGTCGCCGCCGAGGTGAAGAAGGGCTGACGCGCGGGCCGTCGCACCGGCTCGCCGAACCGCGGCTTGCCGGGGGCCTGGCCCTCGCGGATGGTGGGCGCCGGGCTTCGATCGGATGATTCTGCAGGCATGGACGACACGACTCTCTATCACCCCGCGGCGGCGGTTCCCTTGAGCCGCCAGGCGGTGCAGCTGCGCCGGTCCGCCGGCCCGTGGCTGTTCCTGCTGCCGGCCCTGACCTTCTTCGCCCTATACCAGCTCTATCCGGTCCTGCGCGTCCTCTGGATCAGCTTTACCGACTACCAGTTCCTCTCCAGCCAGCCGGCCAGCTGGATCTGGCTCGGGAACTACGCCGATGCGCTGCAGGATCCGCTGCTGTGGGCCGGCCTCGGGCGCGCCGCACTGTTCACCGTCATGTTCCTGCCCGGGACGATCATTCTGCCGCTGCTGCTGGCGATCCTGATCGACCGGGTGTCGGATGCGCGGCTGGCGACCTGCTACCGCGTCGTGCTGCTGATCCCGGCCGTGATCCCGAGCACGCTGGTCTTCGTGCTGTGGAAGTGGATGTACAACTACCAGGCGGGCCCGATTAACCACTTCCTGGTCGACACGCTCGGCCTGTTCACCCTGCAGAACGCGCCGCAATGGCTGGGCGGGACGCCGCTGACCCTGCCCGCGATCGCGATCATGGAGGTGTGGTGGGGCCTCGGCTACCACACCATCTTCTTCCTCGCCGGCCTCGCCACGATCCCCAGGGATCAGCCGGAGGCGGCGCGCATCGACGGGGCGAATGAGTGGCAGATCTTCTGGCACATCACCCGGCCGCGGCTGGCGCCGATCATGATGGTGCTGGTCGTCCTGCGCTTCGGCACCTCGATGGCGGTGATCGACGAGTATCTGATCTTCGGCGGCTTCAACCGCGCCTCGCCGACCTACACCTGGACGATGTTCATGTACGACCAGGCCTTCAAGCTCGGCCTGTGGCGGCAGGGCTACGCCGCGGCGATCGGGATGATCGGCGCGGTCGCCATGATGCTGGTGATGATGCTGCTGCTCCGGCTGTTCCGGGCGAAGGATTGATGGTGGGATCGAGCTACCGATGACCCTTGGACCCACCCATCGCGAGCCGGCCCGGCCGGGCTGGTCCCGGCGCAGGCGGGCCGCGGTCGCCCGCCATGCGGTGATCAACCTGTTCCTGCTGATCATCCTGCTGCCGCTGGCCTGGGTGCTGCTGCTGTCGGTGAAGACGCTGCCGGATGCGATGCGCGGCGGCTTCGTGCCGCGGCAGCTCGATTTCGGCAGCTACGCCTATGTGTTCGAGCGGGTCGCCACGCTGCCGCTCAACCTGTTCAACAGCGTGTACGTCACCCTGGGCTCGGTGCTGATCAGCATGGCCTGCGCCGTCTTGGCCGGCTATGCGCTGGTGCACCTGAAGCCGCGCGGCACCGGGCTGGTGCTGACGATCCTGCTGGTCTCGCTTTACTTCCCGGTCCGCGTCGTGTCGCTGATCAGCATCTACGAGACCCAGCGCTGGCTCGGGCTGCTCAACAACACCGCGGGGCTGATCCTGCCTTATGTCACCCTGCAGCTGGCGATCAGCGTGCTGATCATGCGCAGCATGTTCCAGCTGGTCCCGCGCGAGGTCATCGACGCCGCGCGGGTCGACGGCGCCGGCCCTTGGCGGACGCTCTGGATGGTGGGCCTGCCCATGGTGCGCAACGGTCTCGTCGTCATCTTCATCGTCAACTTCGTCGCCGCATGGGGCGAGTATCTGCTGTGCGCGACGCTGATCGACGACGAGGCGCGGCGGACGATGCCGGTCGTCCTGGCCGTGGCCCAGGGCGGCCAGGGCCATTGGTCCTGGCCCAATCTCGCGGCCGTGTACATCATCGTGACCACCCCCGGCATCATCGCCTTCGCATTCGCCCAGAAGCTGTTCTTCAAGGGCCTGGCCGAAGGCGCGACGAAGCTGTAGCGGTGGATGGCCGTTCCTCAGTGGCGGCGCAGGCCCAGCCTCGCCGCCATGGTGATCAGGTCGGCCAGGGAGTGCGCCTCCATCTTCCGCATGACCCTGCCGCGATGGGCCTTCACGGTGATCTCGCTGATGCCCAGCTCGAAGCCGATCTGCTTGTTGAGCAGCCCCGTGACCACCAGGGCCATGACCTCCCGCTCGCGACCGCTGAGCGATTCGTGGCGCCGGCGGAGGGCAAGCAACTCCGCCTCATGCCCCAGCTTGGTCCTGCTGGCCTCGAGGGCGCGGCCGATCGCGGTCAGCAGCTCCTCGTCATTGCACGGCTTGGTGAAGAACTCGGTCGCGCCGGCCTTCATCGCCCGGACCACGATCGGGACATCGCTGCAGCCGGTCAGGACGATGATCGGCATCTCGTTGCGCTCCGCCGCGATGCGCTGCTGCAGCTCGAAGCCGCTCAGATCGGGAAGCCGAAGGTCCAGGATGACGCAACTCGGGACCGGCACGTGCGGGCGTTCCAGGAATTTGAGCGCGGATCCGAACGCCTCCGCCCGCCAGCCCGAGACCCGGATGAGGTCGGCAAGGGATTCGCGGATGGACATGTCGTCGTCGATGATGAAGACGGTCGGGGTGCCGTCGGCACTCGGTGGCGAGGGCGCGCTCGTGCTCGGTGCAAAGCCGATCGCCGGGAGGGGGCTGCGGGGGATCTGTCCGGACGTCGCGTGATAGGAATGCGATATCATCTGTCCCTCACTGAAAATGTCCCGGCGCCGGAGGCTGCCGGTGCCTGTGGCCGGACCTCAATCCAGGACGGAGCGCAGGGCGGCGACCGCCTGGGCGATCGCGCTTCGCGTCGCCGGCGTATCCGCCAGCGCGTTCAGCATGACGAAGCCGTGAATGGTGCCGTTGTATCGGACCGAGGTGACCCGCACGCCGGCGCGAAGGAGCTGGCGGGCATAGTCTTCGCCTTCGTCGCGAAGCACGTCGTTCTCCGCGACGATGACCAGCGCATCGGGCAATCCGCGCAGCTGGTCGACGGAGGCTCGCAGGGGCGAGGCGGTGATCTCGTTTCGCGCGGCGGTGTCCGGGAGGTAGGCGTCCCAGAACCGTTCCATCGCACTTCTGGTCAGCCAGGGGCTGTCGGCGAAGGCCTGGTACGAGGGGGTGGCGAAATCGGCATCCGTGATTGGATAGAACAGGACCTGCAGATCGATCTTGGGACCACGACGCTGCATCGCGAGGAGAGCGACGGCGGCGGCCAGGTTGCCGCCCGCGCCGTCGCCGACGACCGCAAGCCTGGTCGGGTCGACACCGAGGCTCTCGCCATGCGCGGCGACATGAGCGGTGACGGCATAGATCTGCTCCAGCGCGACCGGATACCGTGCCTCGGGCGAACGGTCGTACTCCACGAAGAACAGCGCCGCGCCCACCGCGACGGCCAGCTCGCGCACGACCCTGTCGTGGGTGTCGGCCCCTCCGAAGCACCAGCCGCCCCCGTGGACATATACGATGACCGGGAGCGTTCGCTGCGCGTCGCTGGGCCGGACGACCCTGACGGCCACAACCCCGGTCGGCCCGACCGGGAATGATATGTCCTCGATATCGGCAGAGGGACGGCCGACGGCACCGGCCTGAATCCGGGCCAGCGCGCGGCGTGCTTCGCCCGGCGACAGGTGGCGCAGGTAGGGGGTCTCGCCGACCGTGTCCAGAAAGTCCTGCGTGATAGGCTCGAGAACCCAACCTGCGTCGCTCATTCCATGACCTCGGCTCGCGATATCGGAGCTTGGGACGGGTCCGGCAGCAGCCTCATGCGAGCGCATGTCCAACGTGTTCTGCGATGGTCGGTCCGCAGCTCACCGCGTCACGCATCGGCGGCTCCCGAAGGCGCCTTGATGACGGGATGCTGCGCCGGTTCGAAGGCCGGTTCGAGTTAAGACTGGTAAATTCGGGTGCTGGTGGCCTGGCGATGCCGATGGCGCACCGGATCGGGCCTCTTGGGCCGAAGAATTGCGGCCCGGCCGCAGGCGAGGCTTCAACTCGTGTGGCCGGGCCGCTGGCGCCGCCGGGGGTTAAGGCGGCGCATCGAGTGCGTGGCCGCTTCAGGGGGGATGAGAGCCACGTGCCGCATTGGGGGAGGAACCGCGGCGAGACTGAGAATAGTCGGTGCCTTGCCGTTCCCGAATTATATCTTGGTATCGGTGCTTCGATCCTGATGGCGAGACTTGGCAGGCTTTCGGCAGATTGACCCGCCGGAAGGATTGATCTTGCCTGGATTGGCCCGCGCCGGATTCGAGCGGCAACGACGCGTTGCCGCGCGAGCGGAGACCCTGGCGGGAGCCGCTGTCGTCGCGTCTTTCGCGCCAGGGAAGCGCATCCGCGCCGGCCGCCTCCACGGCATGCCGATTAACCCGGCTTAACGAGTCCTAACTGGTGCGCCCCGGGGACCGGCGTCAGAGTCGATGCAGACAGGAGCGGGTCGGGCGGATGTCCGAAACCGGCAGACGATAAGCTCGGTGAGGGCGGCCGTTTCGGCCCGGAGCCACAGCACTCTTCAGCGTGAGCTGTCGGCCGGACCCCTGCACGACATCCGACGCGCCGGCACTACGGCGAGGGCCGATTTGGCCTGCGGCGGCGCTTTCACGCAACCGAGACATGGAGGGTGATCATGTATGTCGACCAGCCGCTCCAGGGAAGGCGGGCATTGCCATCGCCGCAGCGCAGGATCGAGGCGGAGCCCGCGCTCGTCATTATCGTCGATGACGATGAGTTCATTCGGGAGGCGCTGTCCGAACTGATCCTGTCGGCAGGGTTTCAGCCGGCATCGTTCGCTTCGACCCAGGACTTCCTCGACGCCGACCTGCTGGATGTTCCCGGCTGCATGATCCTCGACGTGCGGATGCCGGGGACCAGCGGTCTCGATCTGCAGCGGCGTCTGGCCCAGAGCGGCAACTCCAAGCCGATCATCTTTCTCACCGGCCACGGCGACATCCCCATGACGGTCCAGGCGATGAAGGCCGGGGCCGTCGATTTCCTCACCAAGCCAGTGCGGGACCAGACGCTGCTGGACGCGGTGATGGCGGGCATCGCGATCGATGCCGCACGGCGTGCCAAGACCCGGGTCGCCCGGCTGCACGCCGATCGCTACAGCACCCTGACCCTGCGCGAGCGGCAGGTGATGTCCGCCGTGGCCCTAGGGCGCCTCAACAAGCAGATCGCCTATGACCTCGGCATCAGCGAGGTCACCGTGAAGCTCCATCGCAGCAGGGCCATGCACAAGATGCAGCTGACCTCCGTCGGCGAGGTCGTCCGCGCCTGGGAAACCCTGCCGGCCGAGATGCGCGAGAAGGCGGCGGCATGACGGGGGCGATGGCGAAACCCGGGCTTGACGCTCGGGATCGCACGGGCGGCGGAGCCGGAAGACATCACCACGGCGCATTTGATCGGAAGGGGATTTCATCGATGACTTATGTCCTCAACGTCAATGGCACGTCCCATTCCGTCGACGTGGACGGCGATATCCCGCTGCTATGGGTGCTGCGGGACGTCATCGGGCTGACCGGGACCAAGTTCGGCTGCGGCATCGCCATGTGCGGCGCCTGCACGGTGCATCTCGACGGGCAGGCGGTGCGGTCCTGCGTCACGCCCATCGCCGACGCCGCATCGGCTGCGATCACCACCGTCGAGGCGGTCGGCGCGACCGAGGCCGGCGCCCGCATCCAGCAGGCCTGGCTGGCGGAGGAGGTGGTGCAGTGCGGCTACTGCCAGTCCGGCCAGATCATGTCGGCGACGGCGCTGCTCGCGGCCAATCCCGCGCCGACCGACGCGGATATCGACGCGGTGATGGCCGGCAACATCTGCCGCTGCGGCACCTATCCGCGCATCCGCGCGGCGATCAAGCGCGCCGCCGGCGCGGCGGCGACCGGGGAGGGCCACTGAGATGGGCATCCTCGCCGTCACCGTCTCCGGCCAGGTCTCGCGCCGGTCGTTCCTGATTTCCGTCGCCCTGGCCGGCGGCAGCTTCGTCATTGGCCCGCGCTTCGCCGCGGGGGCCGAGACCGCCGAGCCGCTCCCTCTCAACCCGTTCATCCGCATCCCGCCGGCCGGGCCGATCGAGCTGGTGATCGCGTCCGCCGAGATGGGGCAGGGCGTCTACACCGGTCTCGCCACGCTGCTCGCCGAGGAACTTGAGGTGCCGCTGGACCAGGTGCGGGCTGTCCCGGCCCCGGCCGATCCCGCGCGCTACGCGCATCCCATGCTCGGCGACCAGATCACCGGCGGCTCCGTCACCATCCGCGGCTTCTGGGAGCCGATGCGCCGTGCCGGCGCCGTGGCCCGGACGATGCTGGTCGCCGCCGCCGCGCGTGAATGGGGCGTTCCCGCCGAATCCTGCCGGGCCGAGGCCGGCGCGGTGGTCCATGCCGAAAGCGGCCGCCGCATCGCCTATGGCGCGCTGGCCGCAAAGGCGGCGCAGGAGACGGTGCCGCAGGAGGTCGCCCTTAAGCCGGCGTCCAAGTTCAGGCTGATCGGCCGGGAGGCGCCGCGCCTCGACACGCCGGACAAGGTGGACGGCATGGCCCGGTTCGGGCTCGACGCCCATCCGCCGGGCGTCAGGTTCGCGGCGCTCGCGATTTGCCCGAGCTTCGGCGGGACGCTGAAGGCGGTGGAGGACGGCGACGCGCTGCGGGTCAAGGGCGTGCGCCAGGTGGTGCGGCTGAGCGATGCCGTCGCGGTCGTGGCCGACCACACCGGGGCCGCGCGCAAGGGGCTGGCCGCCCTGCGCATCACCTGGGATCCGGGACCGAATGGCGGGCTGACCAGTGCCGAGCTGGAGCGCCGGATCGATGCCGCGATGACGGATGGCGAGGCGCTGGTAGCGCATCAGGCCGGAACGATCGCCGAGCCCGTGGCAGGCGCCGGCGGGGTCGATGCCGTGTACCGCATGCCGATCCTGGCCCATTCGGCGATGGAGCCGATGAACGTGATGGC
>NZ_JBCNNF010000200.1:0-12492 GCF_039594555.1 Inquilinus sp. | reverse complement strand
GTCGGGGCTAATTTACAAAGTACCGGCATGTTTTCGTAGAAGGCCTTCGCCTCGGATGGCCGGGCATGCAGGCTGTGCTTCCAGCCGAAGGTCTGGGCCAGGTCGTAGGCCGCCCCCGTTGTCATCACCGGCACAGCCAGGAAGCCGACGCCGATGATGCCGGCGGTGAACAGCATCGCGGCCGCGTCGCCGGCCAGGGGGCGTAGCGCTTCCGCCGCCTGGGCCGCGCTGCTGATCTCGGTCTGTCCCGCCGCATGCAGCGTCGAGCCGGTCGATAGGATGATGAAGTACATCACGAGGTTCGAGAAGATCATGCCGACCAGCACGTCGGTGCGGGTCCGGCGCAGCTCGGCATCGGTCGCGCCCCGGCGCTGGGCCAGGGTGCGCCGGCCCATCTGGATCTCCTCCTCGACCTCCTCATTCGACTGCCAGGTGTAGAGATAGGCGGAGAGGGTGGTGCCGATCACGGCGACCAGCATGGACAGGAATTCGGCGTCGAACCGGATCCGCGGCACCAGCGTGCCGGTGAGGGTCGCGGCCAGGTCCGGCTTGGCCAGCACCGCGGCGCCGACATAGGCGAGGAGGGCGAGCGCCAGCCAGCGGAACACGTTGCGGATCAGCGCATAGGAGCCCCAGATCTGCAGCGCCAGGATCGCGGCGGTGACCGCGACCACGACCGCCGTGAACGGCACCGGCAGCAGCAGGCCGATCGCCGCCGCCATGCCGCCGATATCGGCGGCGGCCTCGATCGTATTGCCGATCAGCACGCCGACCAGCGCCGGATACAGCACCCAGCGCGGAAAGTGATCGCGGATGACATGGAACAGGCCGCGGCCCGACACCTGCCCGAGCTTGGCGGACAGATAGACCACCGCGAACATCATCGGCAGCGTGGCCGGCGCGGTCCACAGGAACGACGGACCCAGCGCCGCGCCGGCGCTGGCATAGGTGCCGATCGCCGAAGGGTCGTCGTCCGCCGCCCCGGTAATCAGCCCGAGGCCGAGCACGCGAAGCGCGCCCTGCCGGGGCGGGGAGGATGCGGCCTCGTCATCGGGCGCGGGAAGCTTGCTGCTGTCCTCGTCTGGCACTGCTGGGCCGCCTCTCATGAGGGTCTCGGCTCAGCGTGTGGGCAACGCCGGCCTCGGTGACAACGGGGGATGGCGGCGTTCCATTCCGGCATCGCCTCGACCTGCCGTCAGCCCAGAGACTTGCACAGGAAAACGCGCGCCTGGCCGGGCAGGGCGAAGGGCACGCGCCCGAGTTCACGGAAGCCGTGCCGGCGATAGAAGGCCAGCGCCTGAAAGGTGCTGGTTTCCACCACCGCATGGCGGCAGCCCCGCCGCCGCGCCTCGGTTTCGATCAGGTCGAGAAGCTGCCCGCCGATCCCGCGGCCGCGCCGCGCCTCGGGGAGAAAGGCTATGTCGATGAACAGCAGGCCCAGCTCGGTCCGGCCCCACAGCCCGCCGATGACGGCGCCGGTGGCCGGGTCGGTCACGATCGCCGCGATCGGCCGCCGGTCCGCGATCCCGGTCCGCTGGACATTGTGATGGTAAAGGGCTTCGCCTGCCGCCTG
The DNA here is from genome assembly GCF_039594555.1 of Inquilinus sp. Classification (GTDB taxonomy): domain Bacteria; phylum Pseudomonadota; class Alphaproteobacteria; order DSM-16000; family Inquilinaceae; genus Inquilinus. The sequence continues at coordinate 10,919 of NZ_JBCNNF010000200.1, read as the reverse complement.
CTTCGCCGCCAGGTCCGGATCATCGTCCAGCACGACTGCCAGCCGCTCGTGCCGGTTCTCAGCCGAATCTGGGGGGCTGGACATTGTCAGCCTGGGCCGGGGCCATGGCTGCCGATCCGACGGGCCGGGACCAGGCGGCCCCGGGCTGCCCTCAGGCCACGCCACAGCTCCTCGAGGTAAGGCAGCAGTTCGAACAGCAGCGCCGCGGCCAGCACGGTGGCGATATAGGCTACCGGCAGCGGCTGCTGCTTCCAGGTCAGGTCGAAACGCGCCGGCTCCGGGCCTGCTCCGAACAGCGCCAGGAATTGCGGCCAGTGCAGGACGGCGACGAAGGCGGCGCCCATCAGCGGCAGCATCTCCAGGAAGCTGTGGACATGCTGCTCGAACGGCGTGACCTCGCGCCGGGTGACGGCGTAGCTGACATCCCACAAGGCGGTGGCCTCATGCGCCAGGAAGGCGACGATCATCAGCGCGATGATCAGCGCGTTGATCTCGAGGAACAGGGCCGCGAGCAGCGGCACCGCGATCTCGCCGAACATCAGCAGGTGGATGAGGGATTCCTTCGCCCCGGCCGTCGCCTCGATCTTCGTCGCGCGGTGGCACAGCCAGTCGGCGAAGCCGGCGACGAACCACAGCGGCAGGATGAACCAGAGCAGGACCGCGAGCGCCGGGTCCGTCATGCCGGCCCCGGGTCAGTGGCGCACGAACTTGTTGAAGCGGCTGACGTGGCCGTCGGCGGTGCGGTCCTGATACAGGAAGGTCAGCTTGGCCTCGTCGAACTTCTCGAAGAATTCGTCCCAGGAGATTTCCTCCAGGGCTTCTTCCCGCTTCTGGCCGTCGCCGACGAAATCGAAGCGCAGGATGCCGGCCTCGTCGCCTCCCCGGGCCGTGCCGCGCACGGTGGCGGGAATGGCCTTCCGCTCCTCCGCCCAGCGCCGGATCGTGTCGTGGTCGCGCGTCTCGTGAGCCTCGCTCTTGCCGGTCTTATGCTGCGTGGCCATGGGAATCCTCCAATTGATGGTCGCGTTCTCCCGGGCCAATGGCGGGCGGCGGATGCCGGTTCCGCGCCACGCTGCGGGCGCCGCACGGCTGCTCAACAGCGGGCGCTGGGGGCCGTTTCCATCAGGCTGCGGACGACGCTCTGAAGCTGGGCCTCCCGGAACGGCTTCCGCAGGACGGTCTCGCCGGGCGATCGGTCGATGGAGTGGTCGGCATAAGCCGTGATGAAGGAGAACGGGATCCGGCGGCCGCGCAGCAGCTCCGCCACGGCGTCGGACCGGGCGCTGTGCTGCAGCCGGACGTCGAGCAGGGCCGCGTCGATGGGTTGCGTCTTGGCCAGGAGGATGGCCTCCTTCAGCGTCCCCACCGGGCCGACGACGCGCAGCCCCATCCGGCGCAGGATCTCATCGACATATTGCGCCGTATGAAACTCGTCCTCGACCACCAGGACCCGCTTTTCCGGTCCGTTGGCGGAAGCCGCTATCCCGATGCTGCGCCCGGGACGGGCAGGGGACTGTGCCGCGCGGGCCAGGCGATCACGGTCCAGCACCTCCAGGCGCCGGTGGTTCAGCCTGATAATCGCGGCCCGTGTCAGCACGCCGATCACGCGATTGACGTGGATGACCGACAGCCCGAGGGTCTCGGAGAGATGCTTCTGCCGCAAAGGCATGGCCAGGGCGCCGGCGTGAACCATCCCGCGGGCCGATGCGCGGTCGAACAGGTCGAGCAGCAGCGCCGCCATCCGTTCCACCGCATCGCGCTGCCCGACCGACAGCATCATCGTCTCCGCCTGGACCTTTTGCACCGTTGCCAGCGCGCTCAGCTCCGCCGGCTTCAGGTGCGATCCAGCCTCACCAAACACGGGCGAACTGGCCGCCTGCAGCTGCACCTCGGTGATCGCCTCGACCGTGGCGGATGCAACCCCCGCCATCTCCGACTGCAGGCCGATCAGGTCGCCCGGCAACAGGATCGAGACGATCTGTCTTCGCCCGTCGCCCAGCGACTTGTAGCGTATGGCCCAGCCGCTGCGGATCACCTCCATCGCCATCGGGCAGTCACCTTCCGCGAGGATGATGGTCCCCGCGCGGACGATGCGGCGTGAGCCTTCCTGCTGATCGAACGCGGCCTGGGTCGCGGGGTCGAGCAGGTCGATCTGTGGGCGGATGAGCGCGTCGGAGGTGAACGGGATCGAATGGTTGGCAGAGGATCCCATGGTCATGATCCCTCTGTTCGAATGTCCGTGTGAGCAAACCAGCAACGCGGCCGGACGGTGCGGTGTTCCGTGCGCCGGCGTCACGCAGGAACCGAGGCCGCAGAAGCGGCCTCGGTCAGGCGGTTCAGTTCCAGCGGCTCAGATGCGGTCGTCGCGCAGATGGCCGCCGAGCGAGGCGCTGACCGCCGCGATGAAGGCGCCGATCAGCAGGGATAGGAAGGCGGTGAAGGCGGTCGTCAGGCCGGCCTTGCGGGCGGCATCGGCCGCCTCCCGTGCCTTGGCGGCTGCGGCGTCGACCTGTGCCGTCATCTCGTCCACCCGCTTCTCCGCATCGGCCTGGGACAAGCCGGTGCGCTGCGCCACCAGTTGGGCCAGATAGCTCTTGTCCGCCGCGGGCAGGCTGCCGGTCGCGGCGGCATGGGCCAGGATGCGCGTCACCTCCTGCCGCGGATCCGCGGTCCCGGACGCCGGCGCCTGGGTATTCGGCGCGGGCCGGAACAGCAGGTCGATGGCGTAGCCGGTCGGATCCGCCGGCATCGCGGCGGGCGCCGCCTCCGTCGCCCCTCGAGCCGCGCCCGATGCAACGGTCGCCGTGGCCTGCACGCCGGTCGATGCCGTGCCATAAGCCACGACGCCCAGCAGCAGCGCCACGAACAGGGTGGCGACGCACCAGGCAAGAAAGCCGTGGGCCGTGTCGCGGAAGGCCACTTCATCGGTGTGGAGGCCCGTCCAGCGCGTCCGCAGCCGCCCGGCGATGTAGCCGCCGAGGGCGGAAGACACCCATTGGATGACGATCAGCCCGATCGCCGTGGTGATCGCGAAGGTGGTGACGCCGGCGCCGCTGCCGGGCCAGGGCGAGACGATGGACAGGCCGAAGCCCGCCCCCAGCACCATCAGCGCCAGGGTGACCGCGGCGGCGACGGCCGCACCGGCGAAGACGGCGCCCCAGGACACGGCGGAGGTCGTCGCCGCCGCGACGGGGGCGACGACGCGTGGCTCGGAGTATTCGGAATAGGTGCCGACCATGACGCCCTCCCTCAGCGGAACAGCAGCAGGATGATGATGATCACCGGGATCGGAACCCCGAGCAGCCAGAGAAGAATGCCGCGGCCCATTTCAGTCTCCTGAAGCAGAAATCTCCGATTCTGCGAATAGTGAGGCGGCCGCCTTCGTTCCGTCCGGCCGCAAATTCTTCCCGATCTCGACGTGGAACCGGAACGGTCGATGTCCGTGGTCCGCATCTGTTCGAGGTGTGGCGTCCCGGCCGGAACCGGCGTCGTCATGGCCTGATTGTCACGGGAAGGGCTGCCGGGACTGGCCCCGGCGCACCGACCATTGCCACTCGGCTGGAGCGAAATGATGCGCCCAGAAGTGCCGTCGAACACGGCGATCGCCGGCGGCTGCCTCTGCGGCTGGGTGCGGTACGAGGCGACGGCCCGGCCAAGGGTCCATTACTGCCATTGCACGATGTGCCGGCGCGCCACTGGCAGCGCCTTCGCCGTCCTGGCCTGGATTCCGCTGCGCAGCCTGCGCTGGGTCAGGGAGGGCGCCCGGTCGAGCGCCGGTCGTCGCCGATCGCCCGGCGCGGTTTCTGCAGCCATTGCGGCACGCCGATCACCCTCGCCTATGACGGCAGCGAAGAGATCGCGCTGCATGCCGGCACGCTCGACCGGCCGGAGGCCTTCCCGCCCGGCTATCACTACGGCGTGGAAAGCCGCCTCGCCTGGGCGGATTGCGGTGCCGGGCTGCCGTCCGGCAAGACGAAGGAACGCTGGGACGGTGCTTGAGGGCCGGGCTTCGGGTCCGGTCGGAACGTCCCCTTGCCAGGTCCCGTTGCCTCGACGAGTCCGGCCGCTTCGGCCGCGAAACCGTTCCCAATCTCAGGAGAAGCGAGATGGCCCGCCCCACCGCCGGCGACGTCCTGGTCGAAACCCTGATCGACTGGGGCGTCGATACCATTTTCGGCATCCCCGGCGACGGCATCAACGGCGTGATCGAGGCGCTGCGGACGCGGCAGGACCGCATCCGCTTCATCCAGGTGCGGCACGAGGAAGCCGCCGCCTTCGCCGCCTGCGCCTATGCCAAATGGACCGGGAAACTTGGCGTGTGCCTCGCCACCTCAGGCCCCGGCGGCATCCATCTGCTGAACGGCCTCTACGACGCCAAGCTGGACGGCCAGCCGGTGCTGGCGATCACCGGGCTGCAGTTCCACGACCTGGTGCACACCTTCACCCAGCAGGATGTCGAGCTGGACAAGCTGTTCGCCGATGTCGCGGCCTACAACGTCCGCATCATGGGTCCGAACCATGTCGAGAACGCAGTCGAGCTGGCCTGCCGCACGGCGTTGGGCTATCGCACGGTCGCGCATATCACTATCCCGGTCGACATGCAGTCGCAGCCGGTCGACGCGGCGACGCGATCGGAGCGCAACGTGCCCGGCCATGTCTCCGACGTCATGGCGCCCCCGGCCCAGATGCCCGGCGAGGACCAGCTGGCGCGGGCCGCGGCGATCCTGAATGCGGGAAAGAAGACCGCGATCCTGGCCGGCCGCGGCGCCCTGGGCGCCCGCGAGGTGCTGGAGGCGGTGGCAGAGCGGCTGGGCGCGCCGGTGATTAAGCCGCTGCTGGGCAAGGGCGCGCTGCCGGATGACAGCCCGTATTCGACCGGCGGGATCGGCCTGCTCGGCACCCTGCCGTCGCAGGAGGCGCTGGAGGAGTGCGACACGCTGCTGATCGCCGGCAGCGCCTTCCCCTATATTGAATACTACCCGAAGCCGGGCCAGGCGCGGGTGGTGCAGATCGACCTCGACCCGCAGCGCATCGGCTTGCGTACCCCGATCGAGGCCGGCCTGGTCGGCGACGCGAAGAAGGTGCTGGAGGCGCTGCTGCCCCGGCTGCAGCACCGGGACGACCGGTCCTTCCTGGCCAGGGCGCAGGACGGGATGAAGGAGTGGACCGCGCTGATGGTCGAGCGCGGCACCCGCCAGGACACGCCGATGAAGCCGCAGGTGGTGGCGCATGAGCTCGACAAGCTGCTGCGCCACGACGCCATCGTCGCCACCGATTCCGGCACCATCACCACCTGGGCGGCGCGGCACCTGACGATGCGCGACGGGATGATGTTCTCCTGCTCCGGCAACCTCGCCTCGATGGCCTGCGGGCTGCCCTACGCCATCGCCGCGGCGGTGGCCTACCCCGACCGGCAGGTGGTGTGCTTCATCGGCGATGGCGGCCTGACCATGCTGATCGGCGAGCTGGCCACCTGCGTGAAATACAACCTCAACATCAAGATCGTGGTGATCAAGAACAACGCCCTGGGCCAGATCAAATGGGAGCAGATGGTGTTCCTGGGCAACCCGGAATATGTCTGCGACCTGCAGCCGATCGATTTCGCCACGGTGGCCCGCGGCTTCGGCGTCGCCGGCTGGTCGGTCGACGACCCGGCCCGCTGCGGCGAGGCGCTGCGCGAGGCGCTGGCGGCGCCGGGCCCGGCCTTGGTCGAGGCGGTGGTCGACCCGCACGAGCCGCCGATGCCGGCCAAGGCCACGCTGAAGCAGGCGGCACATCTGGCGGAGGCGCTGGCGCGCGGCACCCCAGCCCGGCGCAAGATCGCCCTGACCGTCGCCTCCGACACGGTGCGCGAGCTGGTGTAGCGGCTCTGGCTATTTCTGCCGCGGTTCCCGCAGCGCGGCACCGGCCGCCACCTGCCGCCCCGCGCGTTGGGCCTGCACCGCCTCCACCAGGGTGCGGGCGGCGTTGCGCACCTCCTCCTGGATGGCCTCATCGGCATCGAGCGCGGCATGGCTGGTGGCGTAGGGCTCCCAATAGCCGATATAGCGGTCCATCTCCGCCAGCGACCCGGCGGGCTCGAGATGCATATAGGTCAGCCAGTCCGACAGGCTGCGGCGCACATCCGACGCGCCCTCGACATCGCCATGGACCACCACCGAGAACAGCCGGCCGGCCAGGTGGCGGGGATAGTCCCAGCCGGCCATCTCGATCTCCTTGGCCCGCTTCGCGTTCTTGCCCCGGGTCAGGGTCGGATCGGGGTTGCCGCCATCGGCGCAGACCAGCCGGTCCATCATCAGCTTCAGCGGCGAGGACACCTGGTACCAGTTCACCGGCGTCACGATCATGATCCCGCGGGCGGCGACCCACAGCGGGTAGATGTCGTTCATCCAGTCCTGCACCTGGCCCAGCGAATGGTTCGGGTAGCAGGAGCAGGGCCAGTGGCACAGGGCGGGGGAGGTGGAGAAGCACGCCTTGCAGGGATGGATGTGCCGCCCGTATTCCGAAGCCAGCCGGCTGAGGTCGAGCACATCCGCCTCGACGCCCTCCGCCGCTTCGACGACCTGCCGTGCCAACTCCGTCAGCCGGAAGGTCTTCGACATCTCGCCGGGGCAGGTGTGCTCGCTGCGCGAAGACCCGCTGATCAGCAGGATCCGGGCGGGCAGGGCGGGGTCGTCGTGCCGGCGCTGCGCCTCCCGGATCGCATCGCGGGCGGCGATCCAGTCGACCGACAGGTCGTAGCCCGGATCCGCGAAGCCGGGGCCCGCCTTCCGCGTCCGCGGGCTCTTCCGCGAATGGCTGTAGGCGTCCCAGGCGGCGTCGGTGACGCGGCCGAGCTCCGCCTGCAGCGGGTCGTAGGTGGGATCCTGGAACTGTTCGAGAAACCGGCGGCGGAACTCCGCCTCGGTCAATCGGGGGCTCGGCGTGCCCTTGCGCGGTTCGAGATCGGTCATGGCAGCTCCTGCGGCGGCGTTGGGCCTGCCTGGAGAGACGGCATGGCGCCGGGGCGGGTTCCCCGGACGAGCCGAGGCGGGTTTCGGCGCGGGCGTCCCGAACCGTCCGGAACCGCCGTCCCGGAGCACCCGTTCGCCCAGTGAAAGCATTCCGAAGGAAGAGCGCGATGGACGATCTCGAGCAGCGGATCCGCGATCATGCGTACCGCATCTGGATTGAGGAGGGCCGTCCCTCCGGCCGGGAGGAGGCGCATTGGGAGATGGCGCGGGAGCTGGTCGCGATCGAGGACAACCAGCGCGATGCCACCAAGCCGAATCCGGTCGCGACCGACGGCGAGGAAGCCATCCACCCCGAGCCGGTCGAGCCGATCGAGGCCGTCGAGTCCCTCGGCGACCTGCCCGGCCGGACCGACCAAGCCGAACGTCCGGACTATCCGAAGCCGAAGGCCAAGCGCACCCGCCGATCCTCGTGAGGAGCCCAATCATGGCGCAGCCGACAGCCGATCCGACGATCACCCCGCAGGACAGGGCGTGGCTCGTGGCCGAACACGATCCCGCCGTCACGCTCTATGTCGCCACCGAGCCGGTGCGGCGCGCCACCGGCGGCCTCGGCGCCAAGCGCCGCAACCTGAAGCACATGCTGGAACAGCGGCTGCAGGCCGCCGATCTGCCACCGGAGCGGCGCCAGGCGCTGCTGGCTGCGGGCGAAGAGGCCCTGTCGACGGCCGACTTCCCGGCGCTCGATCCCGGCTTCGCCCTGTTCCTGGCCGAGGACCGCGTCCACGCGGTGCCGCTGGGCGAGGCGCCGCCGGAAGACATGAGCGCGGTCGGCCATCGCTTCCTGCTGCGCCCGATCCTGGACCGCTTCGGCCCGGGCGAGCGCTTCCACATCCTGGCGATCAGCGCCGGGGGAACACGTCTGCTCACGGCGACGCGCGAGGTCTGCCATGATGCGACGCCGCAGGACCTGCCGCGCTCTCTCGAACAGGTGGCGGCCGAGTCCGACGCCGAAGTGACGAAACAGGCCAACGCGCCAGGCCGCGGCAGCGCCGGCGAGGCCGTCTCGGCGACGCGACACAGCTATGAAAGCCCGGCGGAGCTGCACAAGACCCAACTGGTCGAGTTCGTCCACCGCTCGGTCAAGGCGGTGCGCCGCCACCTGGCCGGCGATCCAGCGCCCGTGGTGCTGGTGGCGGAGCCCGAGCTGGCCGGCCATGTCCGCAGCGCTGGCGACTGGCCGGAACTGCTGCCGGATTTCGTGAACCATCATCCGGCGCGGGTGAGCGACGAGGAGCTGCATGCCGCCGCCCTGGCCGTGCTGCCGCCGGCCGAGGCGAAGGCGGAGCCGGTGCTGGACCGCATCAAGGCCCGGCTCGGCACCGCCGAGCCGACGGTCGCGATCAAGCTCGAGGAGATCCTGGCCGCCGCGCGCGACGGCCGTGTGGATTCGCTGCTGATCGCCGCCGACGAGACCATCTGGGGCCATTTCGACGAGGACAAGGGCGTCGCCGCCGCGCGGGGCACCCCGACCGGCGAGGAGGACCTGCTGAACCTCGCGGCGGTGATGACGCTGGAAACCGGCGGTTCCGCCTTCAGTCTGCCGCGGGAGCGGCTGCCGCGTTCGGTCCCGGCCGCGGCGGCGCTGCGCTACTGAGCGTTCCCGCAGCCGGGCCCCGATCAGGAGACATGCCATGACGACGATGCGATGCGTCCGGATCCACGGATTCGGCGGCCCCGAGGTGCTGTCGGTCGAAGAGGTGGTCGCGCCCCGTCCTGCGGGCGGCGAGGTGCTGGTGCGGGTGCACGCCGCCAGCATCAACCCGGTCGACGCCAAGATCCGCTCCGGCCACTACCCGCGGGTGCAGGCCGACCAACTGCCGCTGATCCTCGGCCGGGACGTGGCCGGCGAGGTGGTGGAGAGCGGCGGCGGTGCCGGGCTGCCCGAGGTCGGCACCGCGGTCCATGCCATGCTCGGCTGGGATCGCGGCGGCTATGCCGACTATGCCGTGGTCAAGGCAAGCGAGCTTGCGGAGTTGCCGGACGGGCTCGGCGGCGCCGAGGCGGCGGCCGTGCCGCTGGCCGGGCTGACCGCCTGGCAGGGCCTGTTCGACCACGGCGGCCTGCAGGCGGGGCAGCGGGTGCTGATCCATGGCGGCGCCGGCGGCGTCGGCCATTTCGCCATCCAGTTCGCCAAGGCGCGCGGCGCCGTCGTCGCCACCACCGTCTCGGGCGACGATCTGGCCTTCGCTCACGAGCTCGGCGCCGACCAGGCCATCGACTACAAGGCCGACCGGTTCGAGGAGATGGTGGAGCCGGTCGATGTCGTGTTCGACCTGATCGGCGGCGAGACCCAGGAGCGGTCCTGGGCCGTGCTGAAGCCCGGCGGCATCCTGGTTTCCACGCTGGGGGCGCCGGACGAGGACCAGGCCAAGGCCCATGGCGCCCGCGGCGCCGGCTATATGGCGCAGCCGAACGGCGCGCAGCTGGCCGAGATCGACCGCCTGATCGCCGATGGGCAGGTGCGGCCCGTGATCGGCGCCGTGCTGCCGCTGTCCGAGGCGGCCGTGGCGCATGAGCGGCTGGAGCGGCACAGGGTGCGCGGCAAGCTGGTGCTCGAGGTCGCCGCGGCAGGCTGACCCGGCCGGCGGCTACCGCCAGGCGTCGAGGATCTGATCGACCGAGGCCACCTCGATCTGCTGCGAGAAGCGGCTGCGGCACAGATGCAGCAGCGCGTCGTGGGTGGCGTCGGAGGTGCTGCAGACCGCGTCCGCCACCAGCACCACGCGGTAGCCGCGATCGACGGCGCCGATCACCGTGGCCCAGACGCAGACATCGGTCTCGCCTCCGGTGACGATCAGCGTGTCGACACCGCGCTCGCGCAGCCATCGGCCGAAACCGGGTGCGGTGAAGGCGGAATAGCCGTGCTTGTCGAAGACCAGGGCAGGGGGCGCGAACTCCGCCAGCATCGGCACCAGCTCCAGCAGCGCCGGCTCGATGGCGCCGCGCGTCATCTCAGCCCAGCGGGAATAGAAGCGCCGCCAGGCCCCCGGCATGTCTTTCGGCCGCTCCGGCGGCAGGAAGCGGGTGAAGGCCGTGCGCTCCGGCCGATACTCCGCGAGCCGCCGGATGGACGGCGCGGTGCGATGGGCCCAAGGCACGTGCCAGGGCGTCTCGCGCGCGAATAGCTCCTGCATGTCGATGCAGAGATGGAGGGCCGACGGCCCCAGCGGCCCGTGCCGCAGGCCATCGTTCCGGCCGTCAGTCTCCATGCCGGCGCCCCGCGGTCAGGCCTGGGCCGGCTGGCCGTTGGAGGCGGAGACGCCGCCATCGACCGCGACATTGGCGCCGGTGACGAAGCTGGCATCGTCGCTGGCCAGGAAGGCCACGACGGCCGCGACCTCCTGGGGCTCGCACACCCGGCCCAGCGGGATCCGCTCGGTGAACTTCGCCACCAGCGCCTCGTCCTGCAGCATCTCCTCGGTCATCCTCGTCCGGGTCAGGCTGGGGCAGACGGCGTTGACGCGGATGCCCCGGCGGCCGAGGTCGAGCGCCAGGGCCCGGGTCAGGTTGACAACGGCGCCCTTGGCGGCGTTGTACGGGCTCATGCCCCAGTCGCCGCCGGTGCCGGAGACCGAGGCGGTGTTGACGATCGCGCCATGGGATTTCTCCAGATGCGGGATTGCCGCCCGGCAGCCGAAGAACACGCCGTCGGCGTCGGTGGCCATCACCGCGCGCCAGCGCTCATCGCTGATCTCGGCCGGATCGCCGCTCTCATGGATACCGGCGTTGTTGACCAGCACGTCCAGCCGGCCGAAACGTTCGATCGCCGCCGCGACCATGCCGTCGACCGCTTCGGACCGGGACACGTCGACGGCCCGGGCCAGTGTGCGATCGGCCGGCAGGCTGTCGGCGACCCGGCGGACGCGCTCTTCCTCCCGGTCGACCAGCACCACCGCCGCGCCCTCC
>NZ_JBCNNF010000020.1:0-32565 GCF_039594555.1 Inquilinus sp. | reverse complement strand
GGAACACATGCTGGCGCGATACCGGGCATCGGACCCGATCATCGTCATCCCGTGCGCAGCGCAGCATGCAATGATGCGCTGCAGACACGGGATCTCTCCGAGACGCTCGGAGATCCCGTGTCTGCGCAGCGGCGCTTCGCACCGCAGCGCGCACGGGATGACGGACCACGATTTTCGAGTCCGCCGTCAGACCCCCTCAGCCCCCGCGAAGATGTGCACCGCGTCGCGCAGCATCGACGCGGCGGTGGGGGTGGGCTCGCGCTCCCACAGCTTGTGATAGCTGATGCCGTAGATATCGGTGTGCATCTCGACCGCCATCTCCCAGCCCCGGCACTGGGCCAGGAAGTCGGTGGCGGGCAGGGCCAGCGGCGCCACGGCGTAGCGCCCGGCCTCGGCGCTGGCCACCAGGCGGATGACGTTGCCGCGCGCCGCCTCGGCCGCCAGGCTCTCCTGCGTCACCCCGGCGATGCCGGTGACCGCGATGTCGGCCAGCGCGATATCGGCGCCGAGCAGGCTGTTGGCGATGATCAGCAGCTTGTTGGCGGTGTCCCAGCCCTCGACGTCGAGCGAGGGGTCGGCCTCGGCGATGCCGCGGCGCTGGGCCTCGGCCAGCGCGTCGCCATAGGCGACGCCGGTGGCCATCTGGTCGAGGATGAAGTTGGTGGTGGCGTTGAACACGCCGCGCAGCGTGCGGATCTCGCCCGCGATCATGTCGCGCCGCCCGATGTTGAGCACGGGCAGCCCGCCGCAGACCGTGGCGCTGTATTTCAGCCGCGCCCCGCTGCGCGCGGCGGCCTCGTGCAGCTCGCGGAATGCCAGCACCACCGGCCCCTTGTTCGCCAGCACGACGGAGATGCCCCGCCCCAGCGCCGCCCGCGCCAGCGCCAGCCCCGGCCCGCCGGTGCGCAGGTCGACCGGCGACGCCTCGAACACCAGGTCGACGCCGTCCAGCAGGCTTTCCACCGGCACCGCGCCGCGATAACCGGGCAGGTCCGCGGTGGAGCCGCCCGCGGCCTTATGGGCGACAAGGCCGGCGGGATCGAAGCCGCCGGGATCGGCCGCGACGCCCCGGCTGTCGGCAACCAGGATGATGCGGAAGCCGATGCCGTGGTCGCGCCGCAACTCCTCCGCCTTCTTGGCCAGGATCGTCAGCAGGTTCCGGTTGACGCTGCCGAGCCCGATCAGGGCGGCGTTGATCAGCATGGGTGGTCCTTGGTTTGGGGCGGGATCGCGAACGCAGTTTCCGGTTTCCAGCCCGTCATGGCGAGCCCCGAAGGGGTTTCGCCCAGTGGCTGCGGAAGTGGAGGCAGGCCCCGCCCTCACCACCTCAGCCCGCTGCCGACCCAGCTGAGGCTGGCGTCGTAGGTGCTGTGATGGCACTGGCCTTCCAGGGCATAGCGCAGCGCGTCGATGGCGTGGTTCTCGCGGTCCTCCAGGATCGGCAGGATGTCGCCGCTGCGCGGGTCGGTGCGCCAGGCGTAGAGCGCCAGCTCGTCGATCAGGTGGCGGCAGCGCGGACACACCAGGATGTCGCAGCTCTTCAGGAACTCCAAGCCCTCGTCAGGATCACCATGCCGGATGGCGATGTCGCAGGCGCGGAAGGGATTTCAGCCTCACACATGTCCACACCTTTACAAGGGCATCCAAGCATGCGATATATTCGGTGTCCGCACCTTGTGAGACTGACATGGCCACAGACAAAACAAGCCGCATTTCTTTCCGACTGAAGACGGATGTCTGGGAGGCGATCAAGACGCAATCAGCAGCCGCAGGAATTGAGCCAAGCCGTTTTATGCAGGACGCTCTCGAACAGACTGTCATGAGCCATCTTCCCGAGGACCGACAGAAGGAGTTGAGAGATATGAGAAAGCTGTATGCCATTGCCGAAGAGCGCGCGCACGCGATCCACGCAGCGGGCAAATTCGACGAATCATTCATATTGACTGTGTTCCGAGACCTGATGAGCAACCCTGATACACGCAAGCTATATGAAGATGTAATTAACGACGATGCCTACGCCGATAAGGCTGAAGGGAAGACGCCGATCAACATGTATCTTGCTTGGTATATAAAGAATGCGATAGGAGCCTATCGCTTGATGGACGACTCGAACAAGCCGCGCCGAGCATTTGTGAAAAATGAACCCATTAAGAGCTACACACTCCTTACCCTTGATGCTCCTGGCTAGCACTATACATTGCAGGATATCGTATCTGGTGACGATAATCAGTATAGATTCACCGGGAGAATTCGGTGATAGTGCACGATTGTGGTGATAGCGCCCAGCTTACGTTCCTCGGGGCGCGAGCGGAAGCCGCTAAAAGTGCCCCAACAACCGTAAATAAAGTGTCAGGATTTCTGAATAATTTGAGCTATTAAATCATTCATATCAGATCCATTTTTAAAATAGGCTAACAGATAATTTCTGGCCTGCTTATCCATCCCTCGAGATCCGACAGCTGAAGACCACGCCAACCAATCTGAGCGTCCTTCGCGTAGATAGCCCTCCCGCATCTCCGGAAGGCCATAACGGTGATCTGGAATTTCAAGAATCTTTGCTCTAGTTATATCCGTTGCGGAAGGGTGCTTATATAACGAATTTACGATATCTGACGCGTATCTTGAGTCCATCAAATAACTTTCGAGCATCATACCAAACCAAAACAACTGGTACTCACTCATATATTCGTCGGATAGAATCACATCCCGAACTATATTTGCTACTCCATCCATATTCTGAGCATCAAAACATAAGCCGTAAAAATTCTTTGCAAGATGCGGGAATCCTTTTGCAAATAAGTGAAGATGTTGCTCTATTCTACTTATGTTATCTCGCATTACGATCATAATTAATTCGGCATCATCTTCACTCAAATTTCCGTCCTGCAGCAAAGATAGTATGAACTTTATTTCTCGTTCATTCAAAGGTGGATTGCCTTTGTTGATACTTGGCTCTAAGTCATAGTGTGAGATTATAAGCCGCCGCCTACGCCGCAGCAGTTGTTTCTTCAATTCACTAATTTGCTCGTCTGCATGATCAGTGAGTGGCATCCCATCGGTTCTTGTTTTACTGCCATTAACCGATAATCCCTTTAAACCGAGAATTCTCTGTGCCTCAGCAAAGTCAGCTTTGAGAGGGGCAAGTCTATCTCCAAATAGATATATATCATCCATGAATCGCAAAACTTTTTTTGCTCGAATTGCTGAGGAGTCCTCAATGAACCTTAGAAAATCATTTCCAATCATCTTAGCCGGGTATAGACCATGGGGTAGGCAATCAAGCGATCTTCCAGCGTTGAGTTCACGAAAGAACTTTCCAAACGCGACAACATCGTTCGAATCTGCCGGCTTGAGCGCCGAAAACCAAGCATGTAGGTCATGGTGATAGATATTATTAAAATAACTTGAGATATCAAAGTACAAAAACTCTTCGGAATAAATGTTTGCCTCGGCTACCGCATATCGGAATTCGGAATAACTGAGCGACGGAGATACCGGCCGGCCGTCTTCAAAGCGATACCCAAAATGTACCCGATCGTCTCCTCTTGGCCTCCGAAATTTCATTCGATTCTTATAAACTAAATGATAAAGATAAAACTCCGCAACGGGATCTAGTTTTACCGTGCGTCGTAGGTGAATTGCGTCTTTGTTGGCATGGACTCTCCTTTGCGGTAAAAAAGATCTATTATCAGCGATCAGCCTCTCCGCAAACTGAAGTAATTCTTCAGATCCTTGCTCAACAAGGAATTTATTCGTGGTTAATGGAAATAGGGTTCGCGGAAGATCTTCGAGAAAAAAATCCTTCGCGGTAAATGAAGCAGTCTTCATTTAATTATACTCAATTGCCTTTGATTCTCTCATCTGCCTGCAAGGGCCAACCATCACCGCCAAGCTTCCAGCACCACCATCTTCAATACCGTGGCAGTGCACTTTAGCGAGATTCCGCCCTGTCTGCATAGGTGAGGATATCCAGCCGCCAACCATTCGTGCACTGTCACAGTAATCTCAGCCCACCGGGACTGGACTGCGCCTCACATCAAATCCCGCAGCATCGCCACCAGCGGCTTGTCGGCCGGGGGCATCGGGTAGTCGCGGAGCTTGTTCGGCGCCACCCAGGCCAGTGTCTGGCCCTCGCGCGGCTGCGGCGTGCCCTGCCAGCGGCGGCAGAGATAGAGCGGCATCAGCAGGTGGAAGCGCTCGTAGCGGTGGCTGGCGAAGGTGAAGGGGGCCAGGCAGCTCTCCTCCGTGTCGATCGCCAGCTCCTCGCGCAGCTCGCGGATCAGCGCCGCCTCCGGCGTCTCGCCCGGATCGACCTTGCCGCCCGGGAACTCCCACAGCCCGGCCATCGACTTGCCCGGCGGCCGCTGGGCGATCAGCACCCGGCCATCGGCATCGACCAGGGCGACGGCGACCACCAGCACCATCGGCAGGGGCGCCAGGGCGGACGGCTTGCCGGCATCGGCGGGAGAGGCGGGAGCGGGGGCGTCAGGCGGCATAGATCTTCAGGTAATCCTGGCGGCTGAGGGCGAAGAGCGGGCAGGGCACCGCTTGGCCCAGCGCCTTGAAGTCGATGGTCCGGATGCCGTCGGTCATCAGCCCGGCCTTGACCAGGACATGGCCCGACGGCGCGTTGTCGGGGTGGTAGGCCGCCTGGATCCGCTCCAGCCGCAGGTCGAGGAAGCCGAAGGCGATCACCGCCTGCGCCGCCTCCGTCGCATAGCCCTGGCCCCACCAGCGCCGGCCGAACCAGTAGCCGAAGCTGCCGACCCGGCCGTTGGTGGCGATCGCCAGCCCCATATGGCCGATCACGGCGCCGCTGTCGGGCAGGGTGACCACGAACTGGTATTCGCGGCCGGCGATCCAGCGCTTCTCCGCCGTGCGGATCCAGTCCTCGGCATCGGCGAAGCGGTAGGGGAAGGGCACGTCCGACAGCCAGCGCACCACCTCCCAATCGTCGAGCAGATGCGCGATCTCCCCGGCGTCGGAGGGGCGGTGCCGGCGCAGCCGCAGCCGCTCGGTCTCCAGCGCCTCCGGCAGGTCGGTCACGGGCGGGACCGCCTTAAAACGCGCCGGCGCGGCCGGCTGACGGCGGCGTCGGCCGACCGCACCCGATCAGTCCCCCCTCCCCTCGCGGGAGGGGGGTAGGGGGAGGGGGTTTTCGCCGCCGGAGCCGGCCCGGGCTGCAGCGATCCGGGCGCGGCGGCAAGGCCGACATCCGTGCGTGAATGGGCAAGTCGCCGAACCAGCCGTCCGTGCCGGTTCGCAACGGGCTGGGCCGGCTCTACCGGTGAAAACCCCCTCCCCCTACCCCCCTCCCGCGAGGGGAGGGGGGACTCGGGGGGGAAACGTGCGGGGTGGGCAAGCAGGGGAAGGGCATCGGCGCGGCCGCCCGCGAGCGGGGGAGGCAACGCAAAGACGTTCGATAGATTGCCCTTGCCGCAATGCACTGGCCGACCTCGGTTCGTCCGCGCCAGCCCTGCTTCAGTCCAGGCTAGCTGCGATAATCCGCATTGATCGAGATATAGCCGTGGGTGAGGTCGCAGGTCCAGACCGTGGCCTGGCCGCGGCCGATGCCGATATCGACCGCGATGTCGATCGACCGGGTCTTCATATGGGCCGCCACCGGCGCCTCGTCATAGCCGTCGACCACCATGCCGTCGCGCGCCACCTGGACGCCGCCGATGGCGATGCCCAGCTTGTCGCGGTCCGCCGGCTCGCCCGACTTGCCGACCGCCATGACGATGCGACCCCAATTCGCGTCCTCGCCCGCCACCGCAGTCTTCAGCAGCGGCGAATTGGCGATGGCCAGGCCGATGCGCCGGGCCGAGCGGTCGGAGATCGCGCCCGTCACCGCGATGGTGATCAGCTTCTGCGCGCCCTCCCCGTCGCACGCCACCTGGCGGGCCAGGTCGGCGGTCAGGTCGTCCAGCGCGCGCTGGAAATCGGCCAGGTCCGCCGCGCCGGCCGGTGCCGCGTTGCCGGCCTTGCCGGTGGCGAACAGCATCAGCGTGTCGCTGGTCGAGGTGTCGCCGTCGACCGTGATGGCGTTGAACGACTGGTCCACCGCCGCCGCGAGGGCCTTCTGCAGCAGCGGCGCCGGGATCGCCGCGTCGGTGAACACGAACGACAGCATCGTCGCCATGTCCGGCGCGATCATGCCCGAGCCCTTGGCGATGCCGGTGATCGTCACCGTGGTGCCGCCGATGGTGGCGGTGCGGGTGGCGCCCTTGGCGAAGGTGTCGGTGGTGCGGATCGCCTCCGCCGCCGCGGCCCAGTCGGTGCCCAGCGCCTTCGCCAGGTCCGGCAGGTGGCGGGCGACGCGGTCCTCCGGCAGCGGCTGGCCGATCACGCCGGTGGAGGCGACGAACACCTCCTCCCAGTCGCAGCCGACCTGCTTGGCCGCCGCCACCACCGTGGCGGCGACCGTCTTCACCCCGGCCTGGCCGGTGAAGGCGTTGGCGTTGCCGGCATTGACCACCACCGCGCAGGCCGTGCCCTTCGGCAGGATCCTGCGGCACCAGTCCACCGGGGCGGAGGGGCAGCGGGAGCGGGTGTAGACGCCCGCAACCGTGGTGCCGGGGTCGAGCGCGACGAACAGCACGTCCGGCGCCCCCGTCTTCTTCAGCCCGCAGGCGGCGGCGGCCAGCGTCACGCCGGCGATCGGCGCGAGGTCCGGCAGCCGCTCGGGCGCGAGCGGCGAACGCGGCAATGCTCCGGCCATGGTCCCCTCCCCCGTCTCTCTGCTCTCTGCCGCGCCGCTTACTTCTTCGGAGCGGCGGGCGGCTGCTCGCCGGCCGGCGCGGCCGGGGCCGCGGGATCGGCGGCGCCCGCCGGCGCGTCGGTGCTGGGCGGGGGCAGCGGCTTGCCGTCCTGGCCCATCACCACGATCTGCGCGCCCTGCTTCACCTCGTTGATGATCTGCGGCACCAGCGCCTGGGACAGCTGCTCCTCCAGCTGCGGCTTGACCTCGTCGAGGCTCGGCTGCGGCAGGGTGCGCTTGTCCTCGACCAGGATGACGTGCCAGCCGAACTGGGTCTTCACCGGGGCGGTGGTGAACTTGCCCTTCTCCAGCTTGAAGGCGGCGTCGGCGAATTCCGGCACCATCTGGTCCTTGGCGAACCAGCCGAGGTCGCCGCCGGAATCCTTGCCCGACGGGTCGGTGGTGTTGGCATTGGCCAGCTCCTCGAACTTGGCGCCGCCCTCCAGCTTCTTGATCAGCTCCTTGGCCTTGTCCTCGCTGTCGACCAGGATGTGGCGGGCCTTGACCTGGTCCTGCGGCGGGTTGTCGGCCAGGTACTTCTTATAGGCGTCCTGAATCGCCTGATCCGTGACCTTGGCCTTGATCTGGCGCTGCAGCCAGACGTCCTGGATGATGCGGCGCTCGGCGGTGGCCAAGCGGTCCTTCACCTCCGGGTCGTTCTGCAGGCCGGCATCGACGCCCTTCTGCGCCACCAGGCGGGCGGTCGCCACCTGCTCGGCCATCAGCGGCACCAGCATCTCGACCGGCATCTGGCGGTACTGCTGCGGCAGGCTGTTGATCGCCTCCAGCACCTCGGAGCGCAGGATCGGCTGGCCGTTGACCGTGGCCGCGACCGGATCGTCCGGCTTGCCGGCCTGGTCGGCGGCGGGAGCGGCGGCCGCCGGGGCCTCGGCCGGCTTGGCCGCGTCCTGGGCCAGGACCGGACCGGCCAGGAGCGTGAGGGCGGCCGCGCCGGCGAGCAGGCGGAGGGCGAGGGAAGACATCAAACGCGTCCTTTCAGATCCTGTGGGACGAGTGGCGCCCCGGCCGGAAGGGGCCGGCATCCGGTCATGGGATCGCAACGGCGCCAACCGCGCGACGTGGCGCCAAGGTAAAGCACAGGCCGAAACACCGCACAAGCGGACCGGACACCGCCGTCATGTGGTCGGGAGGCGCCGTCATCAAAGCTTCACATGGGCTTAACCGGCCCGACACACGGCAAATCCTAGAAGGACGGTGGAGTCCGGGCCGACCGTGCCGCCGACGCGGCGGGGCCTGCGTGACAAAGATTTAAGGAGGGGGTCATGAAGTTCCGTCCGTTCACCTCGGCGCTGCTGCTGTCGGTCGCGGCGATCTCGGCCGCGGCGATCTCCGGCGCGGCGGTTCCGGCCGTCCACGCCGCAGAGACCATCACCGTCTACAGCAGCACCGACCCGAAGCTGGATCTCGGCAGCATGTCGGTGCCGGGCGGCAAGACCCGGCAGCTGAATGTCGGCATCGGCAGCGGCGCCGGCCGCCGCGCCACCGATCCGGCGATGACCTTCTGGACCATCTCCGACCGCGGCGCCAACTTCACCTGCGGCGATGTCGAGGACGTGCTGGGCGTCGACGGCAAGACCATCTGCGGCGACATCAAGGGTGGCCGTATCTATCCGCAGCCGGACTACTCGCCGTCGATCTACCGGATCACGCTGAAGGACGACCGCACCTTCACCGTCGACACCGTGCTGCCGCTGCGCGACGGCCAGGGCAAGCCGGTTACCGGCCTGCTGAACCCGCTGACCCATGCCTCGACCGAGCAGCCGCTGGACCTGTCGGGCAAGAAGCTGGAGCAGAGCGCGGACGCGGTCGATGCCGAGTCGATCGTGCCGCTGGCCGACGGCACCTTCTGGGTGTCGGAGGAGAACGGCCCGTCGCTGCTGCATGTCGCGGCCGACGGCAAAATCCTGCGCCGGATCGTGCCGCAGGGCACCGAGGGCGACTTCAAGGCCGCGCACTATCCGGTCGATGGCGGGCTGCCGGCGATCCTGGCCAAACGCTTCCTCAACCGCGGACTGGAATCGCTGGCGATCACCCCGGACGGCAAGCGCCTGGCCACCATCATCCAGAACCCGCTGGCCAACCCGGACGCCGACACCTATCGCGGCTCGAAGAACGCCCGGCTGTGGACGCTGGACCCGGCGACGCTCGCCGTCACCGGCGAATACGTCTACACGCTGGACGACCCGCAGAGCTTCCGGCTGGACCCGTCGAAGAAGCAGAGCGACCCGCGCATCAGCGAGATGATGGGCCTCGGCGCCGACCGCTTCCTGGTGCTGGAGCGCACCGACGGCACCACCAAGCTCTACGAGATCTCCCTGGCCGGGGCCACCGACATCCACGGCACCGCCTGGGACGATGTGAAGACCTCGCCGAGCCTGGAGGCAAGCAAGGACCTTGCCGCGGCGAAGGTCGTGCCGGTGACCAAGACGCTGCGCTTCGACAGCGCCGACCACCCGGAGGTGCCGGTCAAGATCGAGGGGCTGGCCGTGACCGGCGACGGATCGCTGCTGATGATCAACGACAGCGATTTCGGCATCACCGGCGAGACCACCCGCCCGGTGATCCTGAAGGGCAGCGCCATCGCCGCCGACCCGGCGAGCTAAGCGGGGAGCGGAACGAGGCGGGACGGCAGGGCTGTCCCGCCATTCCGCCGCTTGGCCGGGCATTGGCAGGGCGGGGCCCTTCGGCTATGGTGCCGCGCCCGTAGGCCCGGGCGCTTTCGACGGCAGCGCCGGTATTCCGCTGTGGCTCTGCGTTGAAAGCCGCGTGGCGCGGCCCCAAATTCCTGGGGGAGTGCGTCCGCGTGCTCTCCCTGCCCAAGTCGAGGTTTTTCGATGTTCGGTGCGCTCGCCCGAAAGCTGTTCGGTTCGTCCAACGACCGGTTCGTCAAGGGGCTGATCACGGGCCCGGTGGTCAAGACCAACGCCCTGGAACCCCAGTTCCAGGCGCTGAGCGACGCCCAGCTTCAGGCCAAGACGCAGGAGTTCCGCGACCGGCTGGACAAGGGCGAGTCGCTCGACGACCTGCTGCCCGAGGCCTTCGCCACGGTGCGTGAGGCGGCCCGGCGGGTGCTGGGCCAGCGCCACTACGACGTGCAGCTGGTCGGCGGCCTGGTGCTGCACCAGGGCAAGATCGCCGAGATGAAGACCGGCGAAGGCAAGACCCTGGTCGCCACCCTCGCCGTCTACCTGAACGCGTTGGGCGGCAAGGGCGTCCACGTCGTCACCGTCAACGACTACCTGGCCCAGCGCGACAGCGGCTGGATGGGGCGGGTGTACAACTTCCTCGGCCTGTCGGTCGGCTGCATCGTCCACGGGCTGGACGACGACCAGCGGCGCGAAGCCTATGGCGCCGACATCACCTACGGCACGAACAACGAGTTCGGCTTCGACTATCTGCGCGACAACATGAAGTTCCGGCTGGAGGACATGGTCCAGCGGCCGTTCAACTTCGCCATCGTCGATGAGGTCGACTCGATCCTGATCGACGAGGCGCGGACGCCGCTGATCATCTCCGGCCCGGCGCAGGATTCGTCGGAGATGTACATGCGCGTCGACCGGCTGATCCCCAGCCTGGTGCCGGTCGAGGACTACGAGCACGACGAGAAGCAGAAGACCGTCGCCCTGACCGAGGCCGGCCAGGAGAAGATCGAGCGCCTGCTGATCGAGGCCGGGCTGCTGCAGGGCGACAACCTGTACGACATCCACAACGTCAACGCCGTCCACCACGTCAACCAGGCCCTCCGCGCCCATGTGATGTTCCAGCTGGACCGGGACTACATCGTCAAGGACGGCAAGGTCGTCATCATCGACGAGTTCACCGGCCGCATGATGGAAGGCCGGCGCTATTCCGAGGGCCTGCACCAGGCGATCGAGGCCAAGGAGCGGGTGGAGATCCAGCGCGAGAACCAGACCCTCGCCTCGATCACCTTCCAGAACTATTTCCGCCTCTACCCGAAGCTGGCCGGCATGACCGGCACGGCGCAGACCGAGGCTGCCGAGTTCGGCGAGATCTACAACCTGGAGGTGGTCGAGATCCCGACCAACGTCCCGGTCCAGCGCAAGGACCAGGACGACGAGGTCTACCGCACCGTCCGCGAGAAATACGACGCCATCGTCGCCCTGATCCGCGAGTGCAACGCCCGGCAGCAGCCGGTACTGGTCGGCACCGTGTCGATCGAGAAGTCGGAGACGCTGGCGGCGCTGCTGCAGCGGGAGAAGATCCCGCACAACGTGCTGAACGCCCGCTTCCACGAGCAGGAAGCCTATATCGTCGCCCAGGCCGGCCGGCCCGGCGCGGTGACCATCGCCACCAACATGGCCGGCCGCGGCACCGACATCCAGCTCGGCGGCAATGTCGAGATGCGGGTGCAGCTGGAACTGGCCGGCATCGACGACCCGGCGGAGCGTGAGCGGCGCGAAGCCGAGATCCGGGCCGAGGTGGCACGGAACAAGGAGATCGTGCTGGCGGCCGGCGGCCTCTACGTCGTCGGCACCGAGCGGCATGAGAGCCGCCGCATCGACAACCAGTTGCGCGGCCGCTCCGGCCGTCAGGGCGACCCCGGCGGGTCGAAGTTCTTCCTGTCGCTGGAAGACGATTTGATGCGCATCTTCGCCTCCGAGCGGCTGGACGGCATCCTGCGCCGCTTCGGCCTGAAGGAAGGCGAGGCGATCATCCATCCCTGGATCAACCGGGCGCTGGAGAAGGCGCAGGAGAAGGTCGAAGCGCGCAACTTCGACATCCGCAAGAACCTGCTGCGCTTCGACAACGTGATGAACGACCAGCGCAAGGTGATCTACGAGCAGCGGCGCGAGATCATGCAGGCGGCCGACGCCACCGCGATGGTCGCCGACATGCGGCAGGAGGTGGTGGCCGGCATGGTCGCCCGCGCCATCCCCGAGAACAGCTACGCCGAGAAGTGGAACATCGACGGGCTGCACGAGGAGATTTTGCGCATCTTCGGGCTGGACCTGCCGGTGCAGGAATGGGCCAAGGAAGAGGGCATCGCCGACCGCGAGATCGAGGAGCGGATCCAGGCTGCGGTCGATGCCAAGATGGCGGCCAAGATCGAGGCATACGGCCCCGAGCTGATGCAGATGGCGGAGAAGAGCCTGCTGCTGCAGATCCTGGACCAGAGCTGGAAGGACCATCTGCTGACGCTGGACCATCTGCGCCAGGGCATCAACCTGCGGGCCTATGCCCAGCGCGACCCACTGCGCGAATATCAGGCCGAGGCGTTCAACCTGTTCGAGGAGATGCTCGCCGGCTTGCGCGAGAACATCACCCAGGTGCTGGCCCAGGTCGAGCTGCGCGTGAACCGGCCGGAGGATGTCGAGGCCCAGCAGCGCGCGGTGATGATGCAACGCGAGATGCATGAGGGCCGCCTGGACCCGGCGCTGGCACAGCCGGAGATGGCGACCGCTGCCGGCGCGGTGGCCGCCGCCAGCGCCGCCCTGGCGCTGAACCCGGACTGGGCCGACACGCCGCGCAACGCCCCCTGCCCCTGCGGCTCGGGCAAGAAGTTCAAGCACTGCCACGGCTCGGTGGTCTAAACCCCGCATCGGAGCAGATCGGACCCGCGAAGGCCGGCCGGCGAATCCCATCGCCGCCGGCCTTTGCTTTTGCCAAGCTGCCGCGATTGAGGCGGGAGCGGATGGCGATGACTTTGGACCTGACCAGGCGGACCGATATCACCCTGGACGCGGTGCGCCGCGTCGCCTGGCAGGGCGAAGGCGTGCGCATCACCGAGGCGGCGCTGGCCCGGATCGCCGAGTGCCGCGCCGCCTTCCTGCGGCTGATCGACACCGATCCCGACCTCGTCATCTACGGCGTCACCACGGCGATGGGCGAGCTGGCCGACCGGCGCCTGCGTTCGGAGGAGCGCGACCGCCACGCCCGGATCAAGGCCTTCGCCGCCGCCACGCCCTTCGGCGACCCGCTGCCGGAGCGGATGGTGCGCGGCATCGTGCTGGCCCGGCTGGCGAATTTCCTGGAGGGCCACGCCGCCACCACGCCGCGGATCGCCCTGGCCGTTGCCGCCATGCTGGACGGCGGCCCGCTCCCCACGGTGCCCGCCGCCGGCCAGGGTGGGGCCGGGGAGATCCTGGCGCTGTACCCGCTGTTCGCGGAGCTCAGCGCCCGTTTCGACCTCGAGGTCAAGGAGCGCGGATCGCTGATCAACGGGTCGCCTTGCGCCGCGGCGCTGGTGGCCGATTCGGCCCTGGCGGCGCGCAACCGGATCCGGCTGGCGGAGAGTGTCTTCGCCCTGTCGATCGAGGCCTTCCGGGCGCCGCTGGAGCATTACGACGCCGCGCTGGACACGCTGTGGGGCGACGCGCACGACGCCGCGGCGCTGCGCAACCTGCGCGCCTTGCTGGACGGCGCCGGCGACGGGCGGCGCGGTTATCAGGCGCCGGTCAGCTACCGCATCGTGCCGCGGCTGCTGGGCCAGGCGCATCGCGCCCTGGCGGCGGCGGAGCGGGCGGCGACGGTGTCGCTGGCCGCGGCCTCGGACAACCCGGTCTATATCCCGCCGGACGAGGCGGGGCCGGGCCATCCGGACGGCCGGTGCATCAGCACCGGCGGCTACCACAACGCCATGGCGGCGCCGACGCTGGACGACCTCGCAGCGATCTGGGCCGATCTGTGCCTCTTGTGCGACCGTCACAGCTCGAAGCTGCTGGCCGGCCGGGTGTCGCACCTGCCCGACCTGCTGATGGTCGGCCGCGACCCCAGCGACAGCGACGGCCATGGCAGCCTGGGCTATGTACCGATGGCGGTGACGGGCTATCTGGAGCAGGCCAAGGCCGCGGCGCAGCGCACCTTCCTGCCGGGCACCGAGGCCGCGGGCGCCGGCCAGGACGACGTGGCCGCCCCGGCCTTCCTGGCCTGGGCGAAGGAGGAGCGCGCCGGCCGCTGCCTGGACGCGGCGCTGGCGATGCTGGCGGTGATCGCCTCCCAGGCCCTGCACGTCACCGGTCGTGCGCCCACCCCGGCCCTGCAGCCCCTGGTCGACGAGGTGCGCAGCCTGGTGCCGCCGGTGGCGGAGGACCGGGTGCTGGGCCCCGAGCTGGGTCGCCTGGCCGAGCATTTCACACGGCAGGTCTTCGCGGCCGGCTGATGCGCCCGGCAAATCCGAATGGCGCCTTTACCCGGCGCGGCGGGAGGCTGCGGGTCATTGCCACATCCCACATGGACCCATGGCCACCACACTGATCGTCGCCGACGACCCCGACGGGCTTGCCCCCGATGGGCTGGACAGCGACCTGCCTCCCCCATGCCGCATCGTCGCCCCTGACGACCTGCTGGACGGCCGCCACCTGCCGGCGCCGGGCACGACGCCCGGCACCATCGTGGTCAATCTGTGCCGCGACCAGCGGCCCCTGTCCTTCGGCTACTACGTCTCGCTGATCGCCGAGGCGCGCGGCTATACGGCGATCCCGACCGCGGCGGCGCTGGCCGACCAGGCCGACGACCGGCTGGCCCGCAGCCGCCACGCGCCGGTCGACCGCGCCCTGGCCGCGCTGCGCCGCCAGAGCCAGCGCCTGGTCCTGCCGCGCCGTCTCTTCGTGGCGCTGGGCCGCTGCAGCAAGCCGCATCTGCAGGCGGTCGCCGAAGCGGCCTATGAGGCCTTCGGCCTGCCGCTGATGACGCTGCAGATCGACCCGCTCCGCCCGCAGCTGCTGCAGGCGGTGGCGGAGCCGCTGGCCGGCCTCGACCCGCGCCAGCTGCGCCTGCTTCGCGCCGCGCTGGAGCGGCTGGCCGGCACCCCGCCGACGCCGCGCCCGTTTCGTCGCGCGCCCCGCCTCGCCGTGCTGGTGAATCCGGACGACCCGCTGCCGCCGTCAAAGCCCGGTACCATCGCCCGCCTGCGCGACGTGGCGTCGTCGATGGGCGTCGACACCGAATGCGTCGGCCATCGCGACCTGCCGCGGCTGGGCGGCTTCGACGCACTGCTGATCCGCGAGACCACGGCGCTGCAGTCGCCCAGCTACGCCTTCGCCGAGACCGCGGCGCAGCTGGGCCTGCCGGTGATCGACGATCCGGTGTCGATCCTGCGCTGCTGCAACAAGGTGTTCCTGCACGAGCGGCTGAAGGCCGAGGGCGTGCCGCAGCCGCGCACCCTGGCGGTGCGGGCCGACACGCTGGCCGCCGGCGAGGCGCTGGGCTTCCCGCTGGTGCTGAAGGTGCCGGACGGCGCCTGCTCGCGCGGCGTCATCCGCGTCGACAGCCCGGGGGAGCTGCCGGTGGCCGGGCGCCGGCTGCTGCGCCGGTCGCGCCTGATCCTGGCGCAGGAATACCTCTACACCGACTTCGACTGGCGCATCGGCGTGCTGGCCGGCCGGCCGCTCTTCGCCTGCCGCTACCGCATGGTGCGCGGCCACTGGCAGATCTTCCGTCATGACGGGAACGGAAGCAGCGAGGAGGGCGCGACCGAGCCGGTGCCGCTCGACGCCGTGCCGCCGGCGGTGCTGTCCGCCGCGCTGTCCGCCGCCGCCCTGATCGGCACCGGCCTCTACGGCGTCGACCTGAAGGAGACGGCCCAGGGCCCGGTGGTGATCGAGGTCAACGACAACCCGAACATCGATGTGGGGCTGGAGGATGCCTGCCTGGGCGATGCGCTCTACGAGCGGCTGCTCGGCCATTTCCTGGAGCGGATCGAGACCGGCGAGGACCGGGCGCCGGCGCGGGCGGCGGGGTCGATCTGGTAGTCAGTATCGAGATTCAATGAACTGATCGTCATCCCGTGCGCGCTGCGGTGCGAAGTACCGCGGCGCAGACACGGGATCTCGACGCTTTCATCGAAGAGATCCCGGTTCTGCGGCGCATCACTGCGTGCTGCGCCGCGCCCGGGATGACGGCAGAGACTATAGGGCCCGGTCAGCCCAGATTCTGGCCGATCGCCAGGAATTTCTCGCGGCGCTTGCTGCGCAGCGTCTTGCCGTCGAGATCGACCAGGCCGGCCAGCGCCGAGCCGATCGCCTCGCCGACGGCAGTCATCGCCTGCTCCGGGAAGCGGTGGGCGCCGCCGACCGGCTCCTCCACCACCGTATCGATGACGCCGAGCTGCTTCAGGTCCTGTGCCGTCAGCTTCAGCGCCGCCGCGGCCTCCTGGCTTTGCGCGCTGCTGCGCCACAGGATCGAGGCGCAGCCTTCCGGCGAGATCACCGAATAGATCGAATGCTCGAGCATCAGCACCCGGTCGGCCACGGCGATGCCGATGGCGCCGCCCGAGCCGCCCTCGCCGATCACGATCGAGACCACCGGCACCTGCACCCTGAGGCAGGATTCGATCGACTTGGCGATGGCCTCGGCCACGCCGCGCTCCTCCGACGCCACGCCGGGATAGGCGCCGGCGGTGTCGACGAAGGTGATCACCGGCAGGTGGAAGCGGTCGGCCAGGTCCAGCAGGCGCTGCGCCTTGCGGTAGCCCTCGGGCTTGGCCATGCCGAAATTGTGCCGGATCCGGCTTTCGGTGTCGTTGCCCTTCTCCTGCCCGATCACCACGACCGAGCGGCCCTGGAACCGGCCGAGCCCGCCGATGATGGCCCGGTCCTCGGCGAAGGCGCGATCGCCCGCCAGCGGCTGGAACTCGGTGATCAGGGCCTGGATGTAGTCGAGCGCATGCGGCCGATTCGGATGCCGCGCGACCTGCACCTTCTGCGCCGGCGTCAGCCCGCGATAGGTGTCGCGCAGCAGCTTGTCGACCTTGGTCTGAAGCCGGGAGACCTCGTCGGCGATGTTGAGCTCGCCGGCGTCGGTGATGTGCCGAAGCTCCTCGATCTTGCCTTCGATCTCGGCGATCGGCTTTTCGAATTCGAGAAAGGTCTTCATTCCGCGTTGAGACTGGCCCTCGGGATCGGGGGGCTGTCTAACACAGGGCCGCGCGCATTGAGACCGAAATCTGCGCAGGGCTGACCGCGGCGTCTGCCCGCAGCAGGGTTCCGCCCGGATAGTCCTCCAGCGCGCCGAGCCGCAGCTCGGCCACCAGCAGGCGGTGCGGCTGCTCGTCCGGCATCACGAAGCCCAGCGGCGCCGCCGGCTGGAAGCCGAAGCGGGCGTAGTAGGCGAGGTCGCCGACCAGCAGCACCAGCCGGTGGCCCATATCGGCCGCCCGCTTCATGCTGCCGCGCATCAATGCCGCCCCGACGCCGGCGCCGCGCAGCTCCGGCTGCACCGCCAGCGGTCCCAGCAGCAGCGTCGGCCGGCCGGAGTCGAGCAGCATCGGCCAGTAGCGGACCGAGCCGAGGATGCGGCCGCCGGGCCGCCCGTCCTCGCGCACCACGAAGCACAGGCTGCGCGTCGGCGCAATGCCGTCGCGGTAGCGGTAGGAGATCTTGGCTTCCCGGTTCGGGCCGAAGGCAAGATTGAGCAGGGCGTCGACTTCGGCAGCATCCCGCGGCCGCTCGGTCTTCAGGAGGTACAATTGGAAGTCCTTGGAACGGGGAGCGTCGGTTCGCGCGCCGACCGGCTTCCGTCCCGCCCGCATCATGGTTTCGCGAGCACCCCGGAACGCCTCAGGCCGCCGCGCCGCGAAGGGCGGGCTGCGGGCGTCGTCGTCGCAGCGTCGGGGGCAGGAGGGTCACGTCGGTCCGTTCTATGAGGATCAGCGGCAACAGCGAAACCGCAACCGGCCCCGGCTGTCAATGCAAATGCTGCGGTTATCGGGAACGGATTCCCCCTTTGCTGTCATTGCCGGGCTTGACCCGGCAATCCAGGGGCCACCGAGAGCGGCTCCCGAAAGCCCCTGGATCCTCGGGTCAAGCCCGAGGATGACAGCTGGGACGGCGAAGCTTCTCCTTACCGCGATGACATGTGACGCCGTCCAGGAGCTGTGCCAGGACAGGCAAATGCAGGCCGTCCAGACAGAAATGCCCCGCCAGTTCGCCCGCTATGCCAGCGTCGGCGCGGTCGCGACGGCGATGCACTACGCCGTGCTGGTCGGGCTGGTCGAATCGGGCGACGCCGCGCCGCTGCCGGCGACGCTGGCGGGGTATGTCGCCGGCGGCCTCGTCTCCTACCCGCTGAACCGGCGGCTGACCTTCGCCGGCGGCCGGCCGCATCGCGAGGCGGGCTGGCGCTTCACCGCGGTCGCCGCCTCGGGCTTCGCCTGGACCGCGCTGCTGATGGCGCTTCTGGTCGGCCGGCTCGGCGCGCCCTACCTGCCGGCCCAGGCGGCGACCACGCTGATCGTGCTGATCTGGGGCTTCCTGGCGAACCGGCTGTGGACCTTCGCGCGGCCGGAGAAGGCCTAGGAGCGCTTCGCCTTCGCCAGCGGGTGGGCCGAGGCCACCAAGCTCTGCAGCCGGTCGCCCAGCACATGGGTGTAGATCTGGGTGGTGGCGATGTCGGCATGGCCCAGCATGGTCTGGACCGAGCGCAGGTCGGCGCCATGCGACAGCAGATGGGTGGCGAAGGCGTGGCGCAGCACATGCGGGCTGACCCGGCCGGGCTCGATCCCCGCCTCCACCGCCAGATCCTTCAGCAGCTGGCCGAAGCGCTGCCGGGTCAGGCAGCCGCCGCGGGCGGTGCGAGACGGGAACAGGAAGCCGCGGTCGCGGCCCTTGACGAAGAACACGCCGCGATAGGGGAGATACGCCGCGATGGCGTCGCGCGCGGGCTCCGACAACGGCACCAGCCGCTCCTTGTCGCCCTTGCCGCGCACGATCAGCGCCCGGCCGTCCCGCGCCAGGGCCGACAACGGCAGTCCGACCAGTTCGGACACCCGCAGCCCGCCGCCATAGAGGATCTCGAGCAGGGCCAGCAGGCGCAGCCCCTCGGCCAGCCGCTCCGGGTCGGCGAACAGGCCCGAGACCGCGCCGATCAGCCCCTCGACCTCGTCCTCGGACAGGAGCTTCGGCAGCGGCCGGCCCAGCGCCGGGGAATCAAGCGCGGCGGAGGGATCGTCCTGGCGTCGGCCCTCCGACACCAGGAAGCGGTAGAACTGCCGCATCGCCGACAGGCGCCGGGCCGCGGTGCGGGCGGTGGTGCGCGCCCCCTTGGCCCCCTCGCGCCGCGCCAGGTCGCCGAGATAGGCGCGCAGATCGTCGGTGCCGGCGCGGTCGACGGCGCTGCCCCGGGCCTCGAGGAAGCGGTTCAGGTCGAGCAGGTCGCGGCCATAGGCCTCGCGGGTGTTGGCGGCGGCGCCGCGCTCGGCCACCAGCATGTCGAGGAAGGCCTCGACCGCGGGCGGCGGCAAGAGGCGCGGCGCCGGCGGCCGGCCGCGGCGGCGCTTCGGGGCCGCGACCTCGGTCACCGCCCTAGAGCCTTTCCGGAAACGCGCTGGTGTGAGTCGGCTGGCGGTGGCTTCGAGAACCGGCGCGCAGCGGACGTTCAAGTCCGTGAGCACCGGAAGCGCAGAAGCGGCCGTCAGACGGCCGAACCAGTAGCGTTTCCGGGAAGGCTCTCATTTGAACTGGTCGTTGGGGATGATCTTCTCAACCGTCTGGGTCGGCGGCCGGAAGTCGATTACCGCGAGCGCGACACCGCCGCCGACGATGACCAGCAGCACGGCGATCGCCAGCACCCGGCCGAGGCCGCCGCCCCCGCCGCCACCACCGGAACCTTGCGAAAAGCGCGACTTCGAACGACGACGAGCCAAGACGGACCCCTGACAGGTGTGAAACCAGGCCGATGCGCCGGCCGGGGCTGGAGAAAGCAGATGCGGCAGGGCCGGCGCAACCCTATCTTAGGCCGTCGGCAGGGCGGCGGCAAACCGCCAGCCGGCATCTGACACGCCCAGACCGGGCCCGGAAGAGGATCATGATCACCACGCTGCACCGCCCCCTGCCCCGCACCCTCGTCCTGGTCGGCCTGATGGGCGCCGGCAAGACCGCGGTCGGCAAGCGCGTGGCCGCGCGGCTGGGGCTGGGCTTCGTCGATGCCGACCAGGAGATCGAGACGGCGGCCGGCTGCACCATCCCCGACATCTTCGCGCGCTATGGCGAGCCGGCCTTCCGCGACCTGGAGCGGCGGGTGATCGCCCGGCTGATGCGCGATCCGGTGCAGGTGCTGTCGACCGGCGGCGGCGCCTTCATGGACGCGCAGACCCGGGCGGTGATCGGCGAGCTGGGCCTGTCGGTCTGGCTGAAGGCGGAACTGGCCGTGCTGGCCGCCCGCACCGCCAAGCGCAGCAACCGGCCGCTGCTGCGCGGCGGCGACCCCAAGACGCTGCTGGCCGAATTGATGGAGCGGCGCCATCCCATCTACGCCCTGGCCGACCTGACGGTGGAGAGCCGTGACGGGCCGGTCGAGGAGACGGTCGACCGCGTGCTGGCGGCGGTCGACGCGCATCTGGCCGCCAACGAAGCAGCCCCGGACGAAACAGCGCCCGCGGGGCAGACGGATTGACATGACACGAGAGACCATCCGCGTCGGGCTGGGCCCGCGCAGCTACGACATCGTCATCGGCCCCGGCGCCCTGGCCGAGGCCGGCGCCCGCATCGCCGCGCTGGGCCGCGGCAGGCGGGTGATCGTGGTCGCCGACGCCCGGGTGGCCGGGCTGCACGGCACGGCGCTGGACGCCTCGCTGGCCGCCGCCGGGATCACCGCCGAGACCCTGACCGTGCCGCCGGGCGAGGCCACCAAGTCGATGGCTGTGCTGGCCGACCTGCTGGACCGGATCCTGGCGCTGGGCATCGAGCGCGGCACGCTGCTGGTGGCGCTGGGTGGAGGCGTGGTCGGCGACCTGGCCGGCTTCGCCGCGGCGACGGCGCTGCGCGGCCTGGACTTCGTGCAGATCCCGACCACGCTGCTGGCCCAGGTCGACAGCTCGGTCGGCGGCAAGACCGGCGTCAACAGCAAGCACGGCAAGAACCTGATCGGCGCCTTCCATCAGCCGCTGCTGGTGCTGGCCGACACCGCGCTGCTGGCCACGCTGCCGCCGCGGGAGCTGCGCGCCGGCTATGCCGAGGTGGCGAAATACGGCGCGCTGGGCGATGCCGCTTTCTTCGCCTGGCTGGAGGAGAACGGCCCGAAGCTGCTGGCCGGCGACGGCGACGCCATGATCCGCGCGGTGAAGCGCAGCTGCGAGATGAAGGCCGAGATCGTCGGCCAGGACGAGCGCGAGGCGGCGCAGCGCGCCCTGCTCAATCTCGGCCACACCTTCGGCCACGCGCTGGAGGCCGAGACCGGCTATGGCGACGCGCTGCTGCATGGCGAGGCGGTGGCGATCGGCATGGTCATGGCCTTCGACCTGTCGGTGCGCCTCGGCCTGTGTCCGGCGGCGGACCGCGACCGGCTGGCCCGGCACCTGGAGGCGGTGGGCCTGCCGACCCGCCCGGCCCGCGACCGGTCCTGGTCGGTCGGCGCCCTGCTGCACCACATGACCCGCGACAAGAAGGTCCGCGATGGGCGCATGACCTTCATCCTGGCGCGCGGCATCGGCCAGGCCTTCGTCACCAGCGACGTGCCGGCCGAGCCGGTGGCCGCGGTGCTG
Organism: Inquilinus sp.; assembly: GCF_039594555.1. Taxonomy (GTDB): domain Bacteria; phylum Pseudomonadota; class Alphaproteobacteria; order DSM-16000; family Inquilinaceae; genus Inquilinus. The sequence goes on along the minus strand of NZ_JBCNNF010000020.1, from coordinate 11,347 downwards.
GCCGACGCCATCGCCGCATAGCCCCGCCCCGCCGGCCGCCATGTCCGACGACCTCGTCGTCCTGCTGCTTTATCTCGCCGGAATCGTCGTGCTGATCGCGGCCTCGGCCTTCTTCGCCGGGTCGGAGACGGCGCTGACCGCCGCCAGCCGGGCGCGGATGCACCAGCTGGAGACGCACGGGCTGAAGCGGGCCGGCATCGTCAACCGGCTGCGCGAGCAGAAGGAGCGGCTGATCGGGGCCCTGCTGCTGGGCAACACCCTGGTCAACATCCTGGCCTCGTCCCTGGCCACCAGCCTGCTGGTGTCGATCCTGGGCGCGCCGGCCGTACCGGTGGCCACGGTGGTGATGACCGCGCTGATCCTGATCTTCGCCGAGGTGCTGCCCAAGACCTATGCCATCAGCCATGCCGACCGGGCGGCGCTGTCGGTGGCGCCCATGGTGCACGGCGTGGTGCGGCTGCTGAGCCCGATCGTGCGGCTGGTGAACTGGCTGGTGCGCGGCGTGTTGCGGCTGTTCGGTGCCGATCCCAGCCGGGTCGGGCTGGCCGACTATGTCGACGAGCTGCGCGGCGCCATCGAGCTGCACCGCGGCAGCGAGGCCGAGGTGGCGCAGGAGCGGCAGATGCTGCGCTCCATCCTCGACCTCGGCGACGTCTATGTCTCCGAGATCATGACCCATCGCCGCAGCGTCGAGGCGATCGACGCCGAGCTGACCCCGCGCGAGGTGGTGTCGGCGATGCTGAACAGCCCGCACACCCGCATGCCGCTGTGCCAGGGCGGGCTGGAGAACATCGTCGGCGTGCTGCACGCCAAGGACGTGCTGCGGGCGCTGCAGGCCGCCGGCGGCGACCCGGACCGGCTGGACATCCGCCGCATCGCCACCCGGCCCTGGTTCATCCCCGACACCACCAGCCTCTTGGAGCAGCTGCACGCCTTCCGCACCCGGCGCGAGCATTTCGCCATCGTGGTCGACGAGTATGGCGGGCTGAAGGGCGTGGTGACGCTGGAGGACATCCTGGAGGAGATCGTCGGCGACATCGTCGACGAGCACGATCTGCCGGTGGCCGGCGTCCGGCCCCAGGCCAATGGCAGCTTCCTGGTCGACGGCACGGTGACGATCCGCGACCTGAACCGCCGTTTCGAGTGGCGGCTGCCGGACGACGAGGCCTCGACCATCGCCGGCCTCGTGCTGCACGAGGCGCGGCACCTGCCGGAGGTCGGCCAGGCCTTCACCTTCCACGGCTTCCGCTTCGAGATCCTGCGGCGCCAGCGCAACCAGATCACCGCGGTGCGGGTCACCCCGCCGGCGGAGGTCGAGCCCGAGGAGGGCTGACCGATGACACTCTCCGCCCCCGCCGCGCGCGAGCCGATCCACACCCGCCGGGTCACCTGCGAGGGGTTCCGCCGCGCCGATGGGCTGTGGGACGTCGAGGGCCATCTGGTCGACACCAAGGCCTATGAGTTCCGCAACGAATTCCGCGGCGCCATCACCCCGGGCATCCCGATCCACCAGATGCGGATCCGGCTGACCGTCGATGACGGCCTGGCCATCGTCGCGGTCGAGGCCGAGACCGAGCACGGCCCCTATGCCCTGTGCCCGGAGATCACGCCGGCCTTCCAGGCGCTGGTCGGCCTGCGCATCGGCCCCGGCTTCACACGCGCGGTGAAGGAGCGGGTGGGCGGCGCCAGGGGTTGCACCCATCTGGTCGAGCTGCTGGGCCCGATGGCGACCACGGCGTTCCAGACCGTGTTCCCGATCCTGTCGCGCGAGCGCGCCGGGGAGGCCGATCCGGCGAAGCGGCCGGTGCTGCTGGACAGCTGCCACGTTTTCGCCGCGGACGGCGATCATGCTCGCCGCCACTGGCCGGCCTTCTACACCGGGCCGGCGCGGAGCTGACCGGGCCGCGACGATCCGCGCGGTGGCCCTGCGCGGCGACCGGACGTTGATCCGGCAGCACCGATCCCGGCCGCCCCGAGGAGAGACATGATCCGACGCCTGACCCTGGCCGCCGCCCTGCTCGCCACCCTCGCTGCCGCCCCGGCTGCCATCGCCGACCCGATGCTGGCGGATTTCCACTACCCCTTCCCGGTGCAGCATTTCGACTTCAAGTCGCAGGGCCAGGATCTGTCGATGGCCTATATGGACGTGCAGCCGGAGACGCCGAACGGCCGGACCGTTGTGCTGCTGCATGGTAAGAACTTCTGCGCCGCCACCTGGGAAGGGGTGATGCGGCCGCTGCTGCAGGCCGGCTACCGCGTCGTCGCGCCGGACCAGATCGGCTTCTGCAAATCGACGAAGCCGCAGGCCTACCAGTTCGGGCTGCACCAGCTGGCGGCCAACACCAAGGCGCTGCTGGACAGCCTGGGCATCCAGCGCCCGGTGGTGATGGGCCATTCCATGGGCGGCATGCTGGCGATGCGCTATGCCCTGGCCTTCCCCGATGCGCTGTCCGGCCTCGTGCTGGTCAACCCGCTGGGGCTGGAGGACTGGAGGGCCGCGGGCGTGCCGCAGCAGACCGTCGACCAGTGGTTCGAGGGCGAGCTGAAGACCACCGCCGACAGCATCAAGGCCTATCAGCAGGCGACATACTATGCCGGCGAGTGGAAGCCGGAGTACGACCGCTGGGTCCAGATGCTGGCGAGCATGTACCAGGGCGACGGCGGCCGGCAGGTGGCCTGGGACCAGGCCCTGGCCTCCGACATGGTGTTCAACCAGCCTGTGGTCTATGAGCTGGAGCATATCCGCGCCCCGACCGTGCTGATGATCGGCGAGCGCGACACCACCGCGCTCGGCAAGGCCCTGGCCCCGCCGGAGGTGGCGCAGCGCCTGGGCAACTATGCCGAGCTGGGCCACGCCGCCGCCCAGCGCATCCCCGGCGCCAATCTGATTCGCTTCCCGGCCGAGGGCCACGCGCCGCAGATCCAGTCGCCCGATCAGTTCAACAAGGCGCTGCTAGGCGCGCTGGGCCGGTTCCCGCCGCCCTGAGGGGGCGCCGGCTGCCCGCTGCCCATCCCTTTTCTTGTCATCCTCGGGCTTGACCCGAGGATCCAGGGGCTTTCAAGAGCCGCTCTGGGTGGCCCCTGGATTGCCAGGTCAAGCCCGGCAATGACAGTGAATGGAGGTCACCACTCCGCCTCGTGTCGCTTGCAACATGCAAGCAACTGCGGTAGGTACCGGCGCCATGCAGCGCACCAGCTTCGCCGGCATGGATTGCCCGATCGCCCGCTCCCTCGACGCGCTGGGGGAGTGGTGGAGTCTCCTGATCCTGCGCGACGCCTTCATCGGCCTGACCCGCTTCGACGAGTTCCAGCGGAGCCTGGGCATCGCTCCGAACATGCTGACCCGCCGGCTGAAGCGGCTGGTCGAGGCCGGCCTGCTGGAGCGCCACGCCTATTCGCAGCGGCCGCTGCGCCATGAATACCGGCTGACCGCCGCCGGCCGGGACGTGTTCCCGGTGCTGGCAGCGCTGGGCGCCTGGGGCGGCCGCCACGCCACCGGCGGCAAGGTGCTGGTGCAGGTGGCAAGCCGCGCCGACGGAGAGCCGATGGACCCGGTTCTGATCGACCGGCGCAGCGGCACCCCGATCACCCCGGAGACGGCGGAGTTCCGCCTGGGGCCGGATGCCCGGCCCGCCTATCGGGACAAGCTCGCCGGGATCATCGAGCGCCGGAACAGCCGCGACGGCACCGCCGTCCCGGCCTGAGGAGAGACTGACATGCGCCGTATCGTCGTCACCGGAATGGGCGCCGTGTCGCCCCTCGCCAACGGCGTCGAGGCCAGCTGGCGCCGGCTGCTGGACGGCCGGTCGGGCCTGCGCCGCCTGCCGGAGGAGATGGTCGCGGACCTGAACGCCAAGGTCGGCGGCGTGGTGCCACAGGTCGCCGAGGATCCGGAGGCCGGCTTCGACCCCGACGCGGCGGTGCCGCCGAAGGACCAGAAGAAGATGGACCGCTTCATCCAGTTCGCCATGGCGGCGGCGGAGGAGGCGGTGGCCCAGTCCGGCTGGCGGCCCACCGACGAGCGGGCGCGGCAGCGCACTGCCACGGTGATCGCGTCGGGCGTCGGCGGCTTCCCCTCGATCGTCGAGGCGGTGCGCACCACCGACCAGAAGGGCGTGCGCCGGCTGTCGCCCTTCACCGTGCCGGCCTTCCTGGTCAACCTGGCCGCCGGCCAGGTCTCGATCCGCCACGGCTTCAAGGGGCCGATGGGCGCGCCGGTGACCGCCTGCGCCGCCGGCGTGCAGGGCATCGGCGACGCCGCCCGGATGATCCGCGCCGGGGAGGTCGATGTGGCGCTGTGCGGCGGCACCGAGGCCTGCATCGACCGGGTCAGCCTGGGCGGGTTCGCGGCGGCTCGCGCCCTGTCGACCGGCTTCACCGAGACGCCGGAGCGCGCGTCCCGCCCCTTCGACCAGGCCCGCGACGGCTTCGTCATGGGCGAGGGCGCCGGGCTGATGGTGATCGAGGCGCTGGACCATGCCCTGGCCCGCGGCGCGAAGCCGATCGCCGAGCTGATCGGCTATGGCACCACCGCCGACGCCTATCACATGACCGCGGGTCCCGAGGATGGCGACGGCGCCCGCCGGGCGATGGAGATCGCGCTGGCGCAGGGCGGGATCGGCCCCGGCGACGTGCAGCACCTGAACGCGCACGCCACCTCGACCCCGGTCGGCGACAAGGGCGAGATGGCGGCGATCAAGACCCTGTTCGGCACCGGCGGGACGGTGGCGGTCAGCGCCACGAAGTCGGCCACCGGCCACCTGCTGGGCGCCGCCGGCGGGCTGGAGGCGATCTTCACCGTGCTGGCGCTGCGCGACCAGGTCATGCCGCCGACGCTGAACCTGGAGAACCCGGACCCGGACGCCGACGGCATCGACCTGGTGGCGCTGCAGGCCCGCCCCGGCCGGATCGAGCACGCTTTGTCGAACGGCTTCGGCTTCGGCGGCGTCAACGCCAGCGTGCTGTTCCGGCGCTGGCAGGGGTGACTCGAGCCAACCCCGAAGCCTAACGCGTTGCCTCTCCCGCTTGGCGGGAGAGGCAACGCTAGAAGACCGGTGAGGTCAGCGACGCCCTGCCAGCTCTACTTGCTCTTCACCAGCCCAGCGCGGCGTAAGGCTTCGGCCATGGCGCCGTCAGGCTCGGGCGCCGGGGCGCGGGGCTTCTGCAGGGCCTGGTGCTGCGGCTTCGGCGAGCGCTGGGCGCCGCCGTCCCGGTCCGGACGGTTCTGCCGCGGCTGGCCCTGGCCGCCCCGAGCTTGACCATCACGGCCCTGAGCATCGCGAGCCTGGCCGCCCTGCCCCGGCTGGCCGGAACGGCCCTGCTGCTGATGCCGCGGCCGGTCGCGGCCTTCGGGCCGCCCGCCCGGGGCGCCGCCCTCGCGCCGCGGCGGGCGCGCCTGTCCGTCATCGTCGAGGCGCATGGTCAGGCCGATGCGCTTGCGCTGCGGGTCGACCTCCAGCACCTTGACCTTCACCACGTCGCCCGGCTTGGCCACCGTGCGCGGGTCCTTCACGAAGGTCTTGGACATCGCCGAGATGTGCACCAGCCCGTCCTGGTGCACGCCGATATCGACGAAGGCGCCGAAGGCCGCGACGTTCGTCACCACGCCCTCCAGCACCATGCCGGGCTGCAGGTCGCTCAGCTTCTCCACGCCCTCCTTGAAGGTCGCGGTCTTGAAGGCGGGGCGCGGGTCGCGGCCCGGCTTCTCCAGCTCGCGCAGGATGTCGGTCACCGTCGGCACGCCGAAGGTGTCGTCGGTGAAGCGCTCCGGCTCCAGCCCGCGCAGCGTGGCGCTGTCGCCGATCAGCGCCTTGATCTCGCCGCCCGTGGCCTCGATGATCCGGCGCACCACCGGATAGGCCTCCGGATGCACGCCCGAGGCGTCGAGCGGGTCGTCGCCGTTCGGGATGCGCAGGAAGCCGGCGCATTGCTCGAACGCCTTGGGCCCGAGCCGCGGCACGTCCTTCAGCGCCGAGCGGACCTTGAACGGCCCGTTGGCGTCGCGGTGCTGCACGATGTTCTGGGCCAGCCCCTCGCCGACGCCCGACACCCGAGCCAAGAGCGGCGCCGAGGCAGTGTTGAGGTCGACGCCGACCGCGTTCACGCAATCCTCGACCACGGCGTCAAGCGAACGCGACAGCTTGGTCTCGCTGAGGTCGTGCTGGTATTGGCCGACGCCGATCGACTTCGGGTCGATCTTCACCAGCTCGGCCAGCGGGTCCTGCAGCCGGCGGGCGATCGACACCGCGCCGCGCAGCGAGACGTCGAGCTCCGGCAGCTCCTGCGAGGCGAAGGCCGAGGCGGAGTAGACCGAGGCCCCGGCCTCCGACACCACCGCCTTGGTCAGCTTGAGATCCGGGTGCCGCTTCATCAAATCGGCGGCGAGCTTGTCGGTCTCGCGCGACGCGGTGCCGTTGCCGATGGCGATCAGGTCGACATTGTGGGCCTTGGCCAGCTCGGCCAGGGTGGCGATCGACTCGTCCCAGCGCTTCTGCGGCTCATGCGGGAAGATCGCGGTGGTGGCCACGACCTTGCCGGTGGCGTCGACCACGGCGACCTTCACCCCGGTGCGGAAGCCGGGGTCGAGCCCCATGGTGGCGCGGGTGCCGGCCGGCGCGGCCAGCAGCAGGTCGCGCAGATTGCCGGCGAAGACCTTCACCGCCTCCTCCTCCGCCGCCTGCCACAGGCGCAGCCGGAGGTCGATGTCGAGATGCACCAGGATCTTGGTGCGCCAAGCCCAGCGCACCGTCTCGGCCAGCCAGGCATCGCCGGGCCGGCCCTGGCCGGCGATGCCGAAGCGGCGGGCGATGCGCTGCTCGTACAACCCCGGCGCCTTGCGATCCGCCGAGTCGGGCAGCTCCTCCGGCTCCAGCGTCAGCGACAGCACCTCCTCCTTCTCGCCCCGGAACAGGGCCAGGATGCGGTGCGAGGGCAGCTTGGTCAGCTTCTCGGCATAGTCGAAATAGTCGGAGAACTTGGCGCCCGCCTGCTCCTTGCTCTCGCGCACCTTCGACAGCAGCCGGCCGCGGGTCCACGCCTCCTCGCGCAGGCTGCCGATCAGGTCGGCATCCTCGCCGAAGCGCTCGACCAGGATCGACCGGGCGCCGTCCAGCGCCGCGGCGGCATCGGCCACGCCCTTCTCGGCGTCGATGAAGGCGGCGGCGGCCTCCTGCGGGTCGCGGCTGGGATCCGACAGCAGCGAGTCGGCCAGCGGCTCCAGCCCCGCCTCGCGGGCGATCATCGCCTTGGTCCGGCGCTTCGGCTTGTAGGGCAGGTAGATGTCCTCGAGCCGGGCCTTGGTGTCGGCCGCCTCGATCTGGGCGCGCAGCGCGTCGTCCAGCTTGCCCTGCTCGGCGATGCTGTCGAGGATCGTCTTCCGCCGCTCCTCCAGCTCCCGCAGATAGCGCAGCCGCTCGTCCAGCGTGCGCAGCTGGGCATCGTCCAGCCCGCCCGTCGCCTCCTTGCGGTAACGGGCGACGAAGGGAACGGTCGCGCCGCCGTCGAGCAGCTCGACCGCGGCAGCGACCTGGGCCTCGCGCACGGAAAGCTCGTCGGCAATGCGCTGGCTGATGGAGATCATCGAACGACCGGAGGTGTTGTGATGGGAACCGGAAGGGGCTGCTTCTACCGCGCCGCCGCGGTCCAGGTCAAAACCAGCCGGCAGGCCGCCTTGCCGTCGCCCCGTTCACCATGATACTGAAGCCATCACTTAAGCAAAGAACCAGGCGGGGGAAACGGCATGAGCGAGCGATCCGTGCAGCATGGCGGCTTCACCATCCGGCGCCGCTACGACGCGCCGCCGGCCCGGGTGTTCCGGGCCTGGGCCGACCCCGCCGCCCGGCTGGTCTGGGGCGCCCCCGGCGACGACTGGGTGCTGGCCGAGCCGCGATTCGACTTCCGCGTCGGCGGCATCGAGACCAGCCGCTTCGGGCCGGCGGGGGACCCGGTCTATCGCAACGAGACGCACTATGCTGACATCGTGCCCGACCGGCGCATCGTGTTCAGCTACACCATCGACCGCCACGATACCCGGATCTCGGCCTCGCTGAGCACGGTCGAGCTGCTGCCGGACGGCGACGGCACCCGGCTCGTCTTCACCGAGCAAGCGGCGTTCCTGGACGGCGGCGACCGGCCGGAGATCCGCGAGGGCGGCTGGCGCGAGATCCTGGACAAGCTCGACGCCTTCCTGCGGCGCCGGGCCGCTCACTGAGGAGGCCTTGATGAAGCTGTACCTTGCCCCCGGCGCCTGCAGCCTGGCCGACCACATCGCCCTGCACGAGGCCGGGCTGGAGTTCGAGCGCATCCGCGTCGACATCCCGACCCGGCGCACCGAATCGGGCGACGATTTCACCGAGATCAACCCGAAGGGCTACGTCCCGGCGCTGGTGCTGGATGACGGCACGGTGCTGACCGAGAACGCCGCGATCCTGACCTGGGTGGCCCAGCGCGCCCCGCATCTGGCCCCGGCCGGCGAGATGGGCCGGATCCGGCTGGCCGAGATGCTGAGCTTCATCGGCGCCGAGCTGCACAAGCTGCTGATCCGGTCGATCTTCCCGACCAGCGACCAGGAGAAGGAGATCGTCGACGGGGTGGTGGCGCAGCGCCTAGCCTATCTCGCCGAGCGGCTGCCCGGCGACTATCTGTTCGGCGCGGAGATGAGCGTCGCCGACGCCTATCTCTACGTCATGCTGCGCTGGGTCCGGGACCTGAAGCTGCCGCGGCCCGACCCGCTGCCGGCCTATTTCGACCGGGTGAACGCCCGGCCGGCGGTGCAGCTCGCCTTGCGTCACGAGGGGTTGAACTGAGCCGGCGCGCCGGGCCGGGCCTTGCCCCGGTCGGGCGGGGCGTGATACTCAACTCCTGAGTTAAGAAATGCGGCCGCCCACCCGGCGGCCCCGGCTCCGGCGGCTGCGCCCACGGGGCTGATCGGCCGGCAAGCACGGCCCATCAAGGGAGAACGCCATGACCGACCGCCCCGTCGACGGCCCCGCGCTGGTGCGCCCGGCACATCAGAAGGGGCGCTGGCTGGCCCTGACCGTGCTGTGCCTCGGCGTGCTGATGATCGTGCTGGATTCGACCGTCGTGAACGTGGCGCTGCCCTCGATCAAGACCGATCTCGGCTTCAACGACTCGACCCTGGCCTGGGTGGTGAACGGCTACATGCTGACCTTCGGCGGCTTCTTGCTGCTGGGCGGGCGGCTGGGGGACCTGTTCGGCCACCGCCGGCTGTTCCTGATCGGCCTCGCCGTCTTCACCCTGGCGTCGCTGGCCTGCGGCCTGTCGACCGGCCAGGGCGTGCTGGTCGCCGCCCGGGCGATCCAGGGGCTGGGCGGCGCCGTCGTCTCCGCCGTCGCGCTGTCGCTGATCATGGACCTGTTCACCGAGCCGGCGGACCGGGCCAAGGCGATGGGCGTCTACGGCTTCGTCTGCGCCGGCGGCGGCAGCATCGGCGTGCTGCTGGGCGGCCTGCTGACCGGGGCGCTGAGCTGGCACTGGATCTTCCTGATCAACCTGCCGATCGGCATCGCCGTGTTCGGCCTGTCGCTGGCCCTGCTGCCCGCCACCCGCAACGAGGCGGCGGACCGGCGGCTGGACATCGCCGGGGCGGTGACCGTGACCGCGGCGCTGATGCTGGCCGTCTACGCCATCGTCAACGGCAATGAGACCGGCTGGACCTCGGCCCGGACCCTCGGCCTCCACGGCGGCGCCGTGGTGCTGCTGGCGGCATTCGTGGCGATCGAGACCCGCGTGGCCGCGCCGCTGATGCCGCTGGGCCTGTTCCGGCTGCGCAGCCTGGCGGTGGCCAACGTCATCGGCACGCTATGGGCGGCCGCCATGTTCGCCTGGTTCTTCCTGTCGGCCCTCTACATGCAGCAGGTGCTGGGCTACGGCCCGATGGAGGTCGGCTTGGCCTTCCTGCCGGCCAACCTGATCATGGCCGCCTTCTCGCTGGGCCTGTCGGCCAAGCTGGTGATGCGCGTCGGCATCCGCCTGCCGATCGTGGTCGGGCTGCTGCTGGCGGCCGCCGGGCTGGCGCTGTTCGCCTGGGCCCCGGTCGGCGGCAGCTTCACGCTGCACGTTCTGCCCGGGATGCTGCTGCTGGGGCTGGGCTGCGGCATGGCGCTGAACCCGGTGCTGCTGGCGGCGATGAGCGAGGTGGGCCCGACCGAATCCGGCCTCGCCTCCGGCATGGTCAACACCGCCTTCATGATGGGCGGGGCGCTGGGCCTCGCGATCCTGGCCAGCCTCGCCGCATCCCGCACCGGCGGGCTGCTGGCCGCTGGCGCCGACACGCCGGTCGCGCTGGTCGGCGGCTACCAAGTCGCCTTCCTGGCCGGGGCCTGCTTCGCCGCGCTGGCGGCGGTGCTGGGCGCCCTGCTGCTGCGCACGCCGCCGGCCGGCGCGACCCAGCCGACCGGCGAGGCCGAATCGGTGACCTCCTAGGCCCCTTGCCGCACTGTGCCGCCGCGATCGGGTTGCTATAGTCCCGGAACCGATCCGAAGGACCCGCCATGGCCGTTCCCGTGCTGCATCTGTGCTGCGGCGACAGCGCCGCCGAGCTGATCCGCGCCGCGCTGGCCCTGCCCGACTCGGCCGTGCTGATCCTGCGCGACGACCTGGCGGTGGGTCCGCTGGGCGATGTCGACAGCGACCGGCCCGACGCCCGCGCCGCCTTCTGGCACGCGGTGTTCCCGGATGAGGACCGCGAGGCGATCGAGACCGGCGGCGCCTTCGTCGACCAGCTGGCGGCCGAGGCGGCGGCGTTGCGCGGCCTGCCGGAGGCGGCGGAGGCCTTCGTCATCTGGCACGGCAATGGCGCCGCCGAGCAGCTGATGCTGCGGCGGGCGCTGCGGGCCCTGCGCGACGCCGCGCTGCCGGTGCGGGAGACCGCGGTCGCGCCGGACGACCGCCGCGGCGACGGCATGACCGCCGTGGCGATGCTGGAGCGGCAGCACGTGCCGGCGGCCGGGGCGGCGGCCCGGCCCGTGGCCGCGGACCGGCGGGCGGCGCTGGCGGCGGAGTGGGAGCGGCTGCGCGCCGACAGCGGCGGCCTGCGCCACCACCGCGATGGCATCATCACCACCCATCCGATCGACACGCATGACGCCGAGATCTTGGCGGCGGTCGGCGACGACTGGATGCCGGCGGGCCGCGCGGTCGGCCGGCCGATGGGCACGATCACCGGCTTCTTCGCCACCGACGCCTTCTGCTTCTGGCGGCTGCGCCAGCTGGCGGCGCAGGGCAAGGTGGAGATCGAGGGCAGCCCCACCACCATCCGCGGCTGCCGGGTGCGGCGGACCCGCTGAGACAAGGAACACCGATGGACCTCGACCGGAACCGGTTCAAG
>NZ_JBCNNF010000002.1:0-49537 GCF_039594555.1 Inquilinus sp. | reverse complement strand
GAACACCAGCAGGTAGATCAGCCGCTTGGCCCAGACATAGAGGTAGCCGGCGGTCTCGTCGCCCACCGGCAGCAGCCGCAGATGCGGATGCTCCGGCGTCAGCACCAGCCGGATCAGCATCAGGGTGACGCCGCTGATGATCGCCGCGTTGACCAGCGCCAGCACCACGGTGCGGACGAACCAGGGCGGGTCCAGCACCACCGCCATGGCATAGGCGCCGAGGACGAAGGCGATCAGCGGCAGGAAATCCAGCACCGCCTGGGCCAGCAGCAGCGGGATCTTGCCCCAGATCGAGGCCGGGGTCCTGCCGTCCAGCGCCGCGAAGGGCCGGCGCAGCAGCAGCCGCATCAGCCAGCCGGCGGCGATGCCGGCAAGGATCACGCCGAGGACGTTGAGCAGGACCGTCGCCCAGCGCTGCCGGGCGGCCGGGTCGGACAGCTGGTCTCGGGCCCAGACGGCCAGCTCCGGCAGCCGCGCCAGCGTGGCGCCGATCTCGGCGACGGCGCCGGTGACGTCGCGCACCTTGTCCGAGACCACGACCAGGGCTTGGCTGCCCACCGTCTCCAGCGCGCTGCGCTCCTCCTGCTGCTGCGCCTGGGCCTGCAGCAGCAGCTGCAGCCGGGCGATCAGCTCGGCCCGCTGCTTGTCGTCCTGCAGCGTGGCGATCAGCGCCTTGACCCGCTCGGGGTCGGCCGGCTGGTCGGCCGCGGCGGTTGGCGTCGATGACGCGGATACACCCGGCACCTGGCCGGCGGCGAGGCCGGGCGCGAGCAGGACCAGGAGCAGCAGCAGCGGGCGGAGCAGTCGGATCATCGGCTCGGTCGGGCTGTGGACGGGCGGTGTTCCGGATCGCCCCCCATCCTTCCCCGCCCTGCCCTCTGGATCAACCCGTCCGTCGGGGCCATCTTTGGGGCCTGACAGGAAGCAGCGAGGGAAGGCAGCGGCGATGGCGGATGATCTCGGCTCGGTCCGGCCGAAGCTGGTCGAGAGCAAGAAGCGCTGGGCGCGCGAAGGCCGGCTGCTGACTGGCGATACGGCGGATCCGGAGCGGGACCGGCTGCCGCCGGGTCAGCGCCTGGTGGAGAACTGGCCGGTGCTCGACCTCGGCGTGCAGCCGGAGATCCCGCTCGACAAATGGCGGCTGACCATCGACGGGCTGGTCGAGGCCCCGGCGGTGTGGCGCTGGGATGACATCCTGGCCCAGCCGGAGTTCGAGGACGTCTCGGACATCCATTGCGTCACGTCCTGGTCGCGCTACGACAACCGCTGGCGCGGCGTGTCGGCCCGGCACCTGCTGTCGGTGGTGCGGCCGAAGCCCGAGGCCAGGCACGTCGTCTTCCACAGCTACGACACCTACACCACCAACGTCGCCCTCGACGCCTTCGCCGAGGAGGATGTGCTGCTGGCGACCCATCACGACGGCGAGGCGATCCCGGTCGAGCATGGCGGGCCGCTGCGCGTGATCATGCCCCGCTGGTACTTCTGGAAGAGCGCCAAATGGGTGAAGCGGATCGAGTTCGTCGCCGCCGACCGCCCGGGCTTCTGGGAGGAGCGCGGCTATCACAACGAAGGCGACCCCTGGCAGGAGCAGCGCTACGGCTGAGGCCCCGGGCCATGCCTTCCCTTGTCATTGCCGGGCTTGACCCGGCAATCCAGAAGGCGTCGACGCTCTCTGGATGCCCGGGTCAAGCCCGGGCATGACAGATGGGGAGCAGGGCCAAGTCCCTACCTCGGCATCAGGTTGCGCAGCGGGTCCGCGCCCGGGTTGCTCTTCTGGCCCAGGAAGATGGTCCGGGCGGCGGTGCCGAAGCCGTAATAGGCATCGTTCCGGCCCTGGTCCTCGCTGATCACCGTGCCGTCCAGCGTGCCGCCGGCGAACAGGCCCTTGTTCTGCGAGAAGGCGTACATGTCGGCGTTGGTGTTGAGGCCGGTCGAGGCGCCGACGCCGGCGCCCAGGGTGAACAGCGCGCCGGTCAGGTCGGCGCCGACGGTGAAACTGCTCTGCTCCACGGCCCGCAGGCCCTTGTCGGTCATGATGGTCAGCACGAGCTGCGACACCTGCCCGCCGATCTGCAGGCCGAAGGAGCCGCCGCCGACGCCGTAGAAGGCCGGGTAGCTCCAGTTGCCGTCCGGCAGCCGCACCAGCATCACGGCATTGCCGCCGCGGCCGCCGAAGATGAAACCCCCGCGCAGCAGCTCCGGCGCGATCAGCACCGCCTTGGCACCCCGGATGTAGCGCGGCAGCTGCGTCAGCTCCGGTGAGGCCAGCAGCGTCTGCAGCGCGCCGCGGCTCTCATCGACCAGGAGCTGCGCGTCGCTCGGCGTGGAGGTGTTGGAGCCACAGGCGGAAAGGGTGCCCGACAAGGCCAGCCCTGCGGCCGACGCGCCTGTCAGGCGAAAGAAGTTGCGGCGGTCGATCATGGGCGGGCCCTTCTTCAGATTCCACATGAAGAATCGTGGTGTAGCGCTAAACGATCAATACATCTTTTCCGTTCCAAATGGCAGATTCAGGGCGACGACTCGCCAGCTTTCGGGGCCGGAGCGCGACCGGATGAAGTCCATCCGGGTCAGCGACAGCGTGTCCACTACCAAGCGCAGCGCCCGTTCGCCGTCGAGGTCCAGCGCCAGCGCCGCCGCGGCGCGGATGGTGCCGGCATGGGCGACGGCGACGATGTCGCGGCCGACATGGGCGCCGGACAGGGCCTGGACCGCCGGCTGCACCCGGCGCATCACCGTGTCGAAGCTCTCGCCACCGGGTGCGGCATGGGCGGAGGGGTGCGACCAGAACGGGTCGTGGCGCGGCAGCGCGTCATAGACCTCGCGGCTCGGCCGGCCCTGCCAGGCGCCGAAATCCTGCTCGATCAGCGCCGGCTCGACCACCGGCATGGCGGCCTCGCCCATCGCCGCCAGCAGCGCCGCCGCGGTCTCGGCCGTGCGGCGCAGCGGCGACTGCAGCCACATGGCGCCGCGCGGCAGCTTGGCGGCGAGCGCCGCGACCGCAGCCGCGTCGGAGGTGTCGGCCGCAAGGTCGAGCCGGCCGTAGAGCAGCTTGTCCGGGTTGATCGCCGGGGCATGGCGGACCCACCACCAGCGGGTCGTGCTCATGATGCCGCCGCGGCGCACAGCACCGCGACCTCCGCCAGCTGCTGGGCGGCGCCGAGCACGTCGCCGGTCTGCCCGCCGATGCGCCGCCGCGCCAGCCCGGCCAAGGCCCAGGCGGCGAGCGCCGCCAGCGCCAGCGCCGCCAGCCCGTGCCGCAGCCCGAGCAGCAGCAGGGCAAGGCAGAGGGCGAGACCGAGCGCGGTGAACACGGCCTCGGACCGCGGCCGGCCGGCGCCGGCGCCCAGCCCGTCGGGCCGCGCCGGAGGCAGCCAGGCCAACAGCGCCGGGCAGGTCGCCCGCGACACCGCGCCGGCGGCGGCCAGGGCGGCGACCCCGGTCCGTGGATCCCAGGCCAGCGCCGCCAGGGCCGCGGCGCGCAGCCCGACCGACAGCACCAGGGTCAGGGTGCCGTAGCTGCCGATGCGGCTGTCGCGCATGATCTCCAGCGCCCGCTCGCGGCTGCGGCCGCCGCCGAAGCCGTCGGCGACATCGGCCAGCCCGTCCTCGTGCAGCGCCCCGGTCAAGAGCGCCTGCGCCGCCAGCGCCAGCAGCGCCGCGACCAAGGCCGGGGCGCCGAGCCACAGCGCCAGCGCCCAGACCAGCCCGGCGGCGAGGCCGATGCCGGCCCCGGCCAGCGGGAACAGCCGCATCGACCGCGCCAGCGCATCGGCCGGCGCGTCCGGCGGCCAGGGCACCGGCAGCCGGGTCAGGAAACAGGCGGCGACGCGCAGATCGCGCAGCAGGTCGTCCATGGCACCCCGGTTAGTCGATCAGAGACCGTTTGGAAATGCGCTGGCGTGAGTCGGCTGGCGGTGGTTTCGAGAACCGGAGCGCAGCGGACGTTAAGTCCGTGAGCACCGGAAGCGGAGAAACCGCCGTCAGACGGCCACACCAGTAGCATTACCAAATGGTCTCAGATCATCCGGCGGATCGCGCGCTTGCGCCACACCAGCCGGTAGAAGGCGATCTGGCCCAGCGCCATGACGATGAAGGCGACCGGATAGGCGATCCAGATGCCGTCGATGCCGATCTGGCGGCTGAGCAGCCAGGCCACCGGCACCTCGACGCCGAGAAT
Organism: Inquilinus sp.; assembly: GCF_039594555.1. Taxonomy (GTDB): domain Bacteria; phylum Pseudomonadota; class Alphaproteobacteria; order DSM-16000; family Inquilinaceae; genus Inquilinus. Next base: position 45,360 of record NZ_JBCNNF010000002.1, on the reverse strand, counting down.
GGCGCAGAGCGAGATTGCGGTCGGCGCCAGCACCGTGCCGCTGGCCCGCATCACCGCCGCGACCACGCCGGCGATGCCGAAGACGATGTAGCTCCACAGCGTGATGTGCAGCAGGTCCTGCGCCAGCTCGATCACCGGCTCGCTGGTCAGGAACAGGCCCATCAGCGTGCGCGACAGCAGGGTGCAGATCGCCACCAGCCCGCCGGTGACGGCGAGGTTGAGCAGGATGCCGGTGCGGGTGATGGCGCCCAGCCGGTCGACATGTCCTGCGCCGATCGCCTGGGCGCCGAAGATCGAGGCGGTGATGGCGATCGAGATCGCCGGGAACTGGACGTAGCTGATCACCTGGTTGACCGCGCCATAGGCGGCGGTGGCATCCGAGCCGAAGCCGTTGACGAAGGACAGCACCGCCACCTCGGCCAACGACACCAGGACGAGCTGAACGCCGGAGGGCAGGCCGATGCGCAGCACCGAGCGGAGGATGCGCGGGTCGATCCGGAGATAGCGCAGCAGCACGGCATCCGGCGCCAGGGCATGGCCGCGGCGGCGCAGATGGAAGGCCAGCCACACCAGGGCGGCGAGGAAGGAGACGATCGCGGCGTAGGCGCCGCTGAGCACGCCCATCTGCGGCAGCCCGCCCCAGCCGCGGATCAGCGCCGGGGTCAGCACCAGGCCGATCGCAGTCTGGAACGCCAGCACCAGCAGCGGCGTCACCGTGTCGCCGACGCCGCGCATCATCGAGGTCACCAGGATGAAGACGAACAGCCCCGGCATGGCGATCAGCATGATCCGGGCATATTCGGTGGCATCGGCGAGGATGTCGGGCGGGGTGCCGACGGCGGCCAGAAGCGGCCGGGTGAAGGCGCCGCCGAACAGGGCGACGACGATGCCGGCCAGGATCGTGACCGTCAGCGTGGTGCCGGCCACCGCCTTGACCTTGTCCGGCTCGCGCGCCCCCCAGGCCTGGCCGATCAGCACCGCCGAGCCGGCGCCGAGGCCGATGATGAAGGAGATGAAGAAGAACAGGATCGGGAAGAAGGCAGACACCGCGGCCACCGCACCGACGCCGATCATCTGGCCGAGATAGATGTTGTTGACCGTGCCGGACAGCGCCTGCAGCACGTTGCTGAGCATCATCGGCCCGAGGAACAGCAGGAACGCCTTCCACAGCGCCGGCGCGGCCGGCGCCGATCCCGCGGTGGCCGGCGACGCGGCCGCGTCCCGGTCGGTCGCGTCCGACATGGTGTTCCTCCCCTCTGGCGATCGGCAGGGACGTTATCCTAGACGCCCCTGCCCGTCCGCCCCCGATTTCTCGGGGTCGGCGCTGCGCCGCCGGCACGCAACCCCGGGCCTCGATGCGTGTTATATAAACGGCTGTTCATTTACAGCCGATGGCGAGACCGTGCCACGCCCCCGCACCATCCCCGACGAAGCCCTGCTGGACGGCGCCCTGGCGGTGATGCGCCGGGCGGGGCCGCAGGGCATCACCTTCGCCGCGGTGGCGGCCGAGACCGGGCTGTCTGCGGCGACGCTGGTGCAGCGCTTCGGCGGCAAGGCGGCGCTGATGCAGGCGGCGCTGTTGCGGGCCTGGGACCTGCTGGACGCGCGCACGGCGGAGGCCGACGCCGCGGCTCCGCCGGGACCGGCCGGGGCGGTGGCGCTGCTGGTCGCGCTGTCCGGCGACTATGACGCCGCGGCGGACTATGCCGAGGGGCTGCTGGTGCTGCGCGAGGACATGCGCGACCCGGCGCTGCGCGCCCGCGGCGCCGCCTGGGGCGAGACGCTGGCGGCGGCGCTGGGCCGGCGCCTGGCCGATGCCGCCGGCCCGCGGCCCGATCTCGGCCGGCTGATGGCGGCGCAATGGCAGGGCGCCGTGCTGTGGTGGGGCTTCGAGCGCGGCCGCCCGCTGCGCGACGCCGTGACCGCCGGTCTGGAAGAATTCTGCCGGGCGATCGGGATGTCGGTGGACATCGAGCCGGACCGGATGGGCCGGAGCCGCCCCCTCACCCGAAATCGCTGACGCGATTTCGACCTCTCCCCAAGGAGAGGTAAAGGGGCCGCGGCTCGGATTCCCCTCTCCCTGGGGGAGAGGGAGGGGCCCGCCGCTTGCGGCGGGAGGGTGAGGGGGCTTCGGACCGGGCCGTCGAGACGCTCCATCCGACCGCGGTCAGAACGCCGTCCGGTCGCGGCTGCGGGAATCGTCGACCCGGCGCGAGACGTAGATCTCGCCCAGCCTCGCGGTCCGGCGCCAGGGCCGCGCCTTCTCCAGCGCGATCTCGAAGGCCGGGTCGCCGCGGTCGAGCGTGGCGAAGACCAGATCGGACTCGCCGTCCCGATTGCCCTCGGCCAGCACCATACCGTCCGGCCCGACAAGGCAGCTCGGCTGTCCCGGGCTGCACTGCGCCGGGTTGGCCAGACCGATCCACAGGCAGGTCGCCGCCGCATGGCCGCGCGCCAGGACGCCGAAGACCGGGTCGCGGGAATAGGCAGAGACCAGCACGGCGTCGACGCCCAGCGCCTCGTACTCGGCGAACAGCTCGGGGAACACGATCTCGATGCAGATGGAGCAGCCGAAGGTGAAGCCGTCCACGCTGAAGGTCAGCGGCGCCTCGCCGGGCGAATACCAGCCGGTGATCTCGGTGTGGGAGCAGCGCCGCTTGTCATAGCGCCCAGCCAGGGCGCCGGCGTCCGAGATCAGGTAGAGGCTGTTGTGCGGCCGGTGCGGCGCGGTCAGCGGATGGGCGCTGCCCAGCACCACCCACAGGCCGAGGCTGCCGGCCAGGGCCGCCGTCTCTTCCAGCTCCTCGCGCAGCGCCGGCCAGTCGACCTCGTCCCAGCCGGTGAGCTCCGACTTGGCGTAGCCGGAGGCGGCGCCTTCCGGGAACTGCACCAGCCGCGCCCCGCCGGCGGCGGCACGGCGCATCAGCCCGCGGATCTCGCGGCCATTGGCGCGCACGTCGCGATCGACCCGGCTCTGGGCGATGGCGATCCGCAAGGTCCCGGCCATGGTCTCAGCCCTGTCCGTTCGTCTCGCCCTCGGTGACCCGGCTGGGCAGCAGCTCGCCCGAACGCTCGAGCACCGGATAGGCGGCGGCCGCGACGATGTGGCCGTTCACCCGCTTCATGTCGCGCAGCAGGTCGAGATGCAGGGCGCTGGTCTCCGCCGTGTCGCGGCGGCCGGCGCGCAGCCGGTCGAAATGCGACTGGGTGGCGGCCGCCTCGAGGTCGCGGAAGGTCACCTTCTCGTCCACCAGCAGCCGCGCGGCGCGGCGGTCGTCGGTCATGAACAGCGACGCGGCGGTGCGCAGGTTGGTGACCAGCCGGTCCATCATCGCCAGCAGCTCGGCCTCGCCCTCCTTCGAGAACTCCAGCCCGCGCTTCATCCGCTTGGCGCAATGCGGCAGCAGGTTGCGGTCCACGACATCGCCCGCCTGCTCCATGTTCATGGCGAAGTTCAGGATCTCGCCCAGCCGGCGGTGATCCGCGTCGCTGAGCGATTCGGGGTCGAGCGAGGTCAGGTAGGTCTTGATCGCGGTGTTGAGGTGGTCGAGCACGTCGTCCATCCGCCGCGTCTCGGCGATCACCTTGCGGTCGCCCTTGTGCAGCGCGTCGCGGGCGCCGTGCAGCATCGTCTCCAGCACATCGGCCAATCGCATCGCCTCCCGCGCGGCGCCGCCGAGGGCGACGATCGGCGTCTCCCGCGCCGCGGCGTCGAGATACAGCGGCCGCGACGGGTCGGCCGGGTCCACCCGGCGCGGCAGCAGGCGCTGCAGCAGCCTGGAATAGGGCGCCAGCAGCGGGAAGAACACCACCGCCAGCACGACGTTGAACAGGGTATGGAAATCGGCCACCGCGCGGGCATTGTCGGAGTCGATCGTCACCATCCACTCGCCGATCGGCTCCAGCGCCGCCAGCACCAGGACCACGCCGATCGCGCGGGCCAGCAGGTTGCCGACCGGCAGCCGCCGGTTGGCCGGATCGTCGCCCGACGCGCCCTCCAGCACCGGGTTGATGGCGGTGCCGAGATTGGCGCCCAGAACAAGGGCGAAGGCGCTTTCCGGCGGCACCACGCCATTGGCGGCCAGCGACATCACCAGCAGCACGACCGCAACGCTAGAATGCACCGCCCAGGTGAAGGCCGCGGCCAGCACCGCCGCCAGCACCGGGGTGGTGGCGACGGCGCCCAGCATCAGGCGCAGGCTGGGCGCGTCCTCATACGGCACCATCAGCTGCAGCAGCTGGTGCAGCGCCATCAGCATCAGGCCAAGGCCGATGAAGACCCGGCCGAGATCGTGCGTCTGGGTGGTGGTGTCGCGCCGGAACAGCACGAAGCCGATCAGGATCAGGGCCGGCGCCGCGGCCGCGACGTCGAAAGACAGCACCTGGACGATCAGCGTGGTGCCGACATTGGCGCCGAGCATCACCGCCAGGGCCGGCACCAGCTCGACCAGCCCGCCGGCGGCGAATCCCGCGACCATCAGCCCGGTGGCCGTGCTGCTCTGCAGCACCGCGGTGACGCCGATGCCGGCCAGCACGGCCAGGAACCGGTTCCGCAGCGCGCCGCCCAGCACGGCGCGCAGCTTCGGCCCGAAGGTGCGCTGGATGCCGGTCTGCACCATATGCGTGCCCCACAGCAGCAGGGCGACGTAGCCGGCGAGGTCGATCAGGGTGATGGAAAAGCTCATTCTCGATTCCGAAAGGCAATCGCCTCCGCCCCCGTCTTCCCATAGGCTTGGAGTCCAACCGGGTGGGCCGGAACGACAATGCCGTCGCGATCGTTCCCGATTTACCCGGGGTGATCAAGGCCGAGGGAGAGAGGGGTAAAAGGCGGGACATGCCGGGCAAGACCAAGGCCGTCCGGGTGCAGCACGGCGCCCTGCCCTACCGCATCCGGCCGGATGGCGGTGTGGAGGTCCTGCTGGTCACGACGCGCGGGACGCGGCGCTGGATCATGCCCAAGGGCTGGCCGATCAAGGGGCTGAAGCCGGCGAAATCGGCGGCGCGCGAGGCCTTTGAGGAGGCCGGGGTGCGGGGCGCCGTCGGCTCCAAGTCGGTCGGCAGCTACACCTACGACAAATGGCTGGAGGAAGGCGTCAGCGTGCCCTGCGAGGTCAGCGTCTTCCCGCTGCAGGTCGAGCGGCAGCACAAGACCTGGCCGGAGGCGCATGAGCGCGAGACCCGGTGGGCCGACCCGGAAGAGGCGCTGGACCTGCTGGACGATGCGGGCCTGCGCGACGTGGTCGCCGCCTTCGTCCAGCGGCTGGAGGGCCGCAAGGCGGCGGAATGAAGGCGGGCCCGCGCCGGTTTTGACGCCGCCCCGCTTTGATGGCAGGGTCCGCGCTTCCGCAACCGGACGCGCTGCCATGGCCCAGACCCAGACGCCCTTGCCCGACACCCTCGACGAGATCCGCGCCCTGCTGCGCCACCTGCCGGGCCCCGATTTGGAGGCCGGGACGGCGGTGCGCGAGCGCGACCGGCAGCTGACCAAGCCGCCCGGGTCGCTGGGCCGGCTGGAGGATCTGGCGGAGTGGATGGCGGTGTGGCAGGGCCGGCACCCGCCGCAGCTGCGCCGGCCGCGCGTCGCCGTCTTCGCCGGCAATCACGGCGTCGCCGTGGCCCAGGGCGTCTCGGCCTATCCGGTGGCGGTGACGGCGCAGATGGTGAAGAACTTCGTCGCCGGCGGCGCCGCGGTGAACCAGCTGTGCCAGGCCGCCGACAGCGACCTGCGCGTCTATGAGCTGGACCTGGAGCACCCGACCGCCGACTTCACCATCGCCCCGGCGATGACCGAGGCGGAATGCGTCCGCGCCATGGCCTACGGCATGATGGCGGTGGAACCGGGCATCGACCTGCTGTGCCTGGGCGAGATGGGCATCGGCAACACCACATCCGGCGCAGCGCTGGCGACGGCGCTGTTCGGCGGCGGCGCGGCCGACTGGGTCGGCCCCGGCACCGGCGTGGATGCCGCGGGCGTCAAGCGCAAGGCCGAGGTGGTGGCCAAGGGCATCGCCGCCCACAAGGCCGCGATGACCGACCCGCTGGAGGTGCTGCGCCATCTCGGTGGGCAGGAGCTGGCGGCGATCGTCGGCGCGGTGCTGGCGGCGCGGATGGCGCGCATCCCGGTGCTGCTGGACGGCTACACCTGCACCGCCGCCGCCGCGGTGCTGTGGGCCGTGGACCGGCACGCGCTGGACCATTGCCAGGTCGCCCATGTCTCGGCCGAGCCGGGGCATCGCCGCCTGCTGGACAAGCTGGGCCGCACGGCGCTGCTGGACCTCGGCATGCGCCTCGGCGAGGGCTCCGGCGCCGCCCTGGCCATCGGCCTGGTCCGCGGCGCCCTGGCCTGCCACGAGGGCATGGCCACCTTCGCCCAGGCCGGCGTCAGCGACAAGGACTGAGGCTGCGCGGACCCGAAGCACGAACGCGTTGCCTCTCCCGCTTGCGAGACCTCTTCAAAACGGCCTCCCAATCCTTTTTGTCATTCCCGCGAAAGCGGGAATCTCTTTCCGGTCAGAGCGTTGCGAGATCCCCGCTTTCGCGGGGATGACGGGTTTGGGGCTTCTGAAAAGGTCCCGCTTGCGGGAGAGGCCACGCTGATGGCCATCGAGGGCCGCGACGGGGTGGCGGATTAGCTAACCGGGCGGTAAGGTTCCGGCGGCGCGCAACAGGCTGGAGCCCCCGTGAGCACCGACCGCGTGACCCGCCGGCTGGCCGCGATCCTGGCGATCGACATGGTGGGCTATTCCCGCCATGTCGAGGCCGACGAGGCCGGCACCATCGCCCGGCAGAAGGCGCATCGCCGCGACCTGATCGAGCCGGCGCTGCACGGCCATGGCGGCCGCGTCGTGAAGACCACCGGCGACGGCATGCTGGTCGAGTTCGGCAGCGTGGTCGACGCGCTGGACGCGGCCGTGCGGATCCAGCGCGCGGTGGCGGAGGCCGAGGCCGGGCAGCCGCCCGACCGGCGCATCCAGTACCGCGCCGGCATCAATCTCGGCGACATCGTCATCGACGGCGACGACATCCTGGGCGACGGCGTCAACATCGCCGCCCGGCTGGAGGGCATGGCCGAGCCGGGCGGCATCTCGGTCACCGCCAGCGTGTTCGACCAGGTGATCGGCAAGCTGGATCTGGGCTTCGACGATCTCGGCCAGCAGCAGCTGAAGAACATCCGCAAGCCGGTGCGGGTGTACCGGGTGCGGTTGGAGCCCGCCGGCGGCGCCGAGCCGGCGCCTGGCACCGCCGCGGCGCCGGCCAGACCGTCGATCGCGGTGCTGCCGTTCCAGGACATGAGCGCGGAGAAGGACCAGGAGTATTTCGCCGACGGCATCGCCGAGGACATCATCACCGGCCTGTCGAAGCACAACGGCTTCCTGGTGATCGCCCGCAACTCCTCCTTCACCTACAAGGGCCGGCCGGTCGACATCAAGCAGGCGGGGGCCGAGCTGGGCGTGCGCTATGTGCTGGAGGGCAGCGTGCGGCGCGGCGGCGACCGGGTGCGGATCACCGGCCAGCTGATCGACGCGGCGACCGGCGCCCATGTGTGGGCCGAGCGCTACGACCGCCGGATCGACGACCTGTTCGCGGTGCAGGACGAGATCACCGACAGCATCGTCGGCGTGGTGGCGCCGGAGCTGCTGGGCGCCGAGATGCGCCGCGCCCGGCGGCTGGACCCAGCCGGGATGGACGCTTGGGACTGCGTCATGCGCGCCGGCTGGCACGCCTGGCGCCTGACGCCGGAGGACGGCGCCCAGGCCCGCACCTTCGCCGCCCAGGCGATGGCGCTGGACCCCGGCCTGGCCCGCGCCCGCGTGGTGCACGCCATGTGCGACGTCTGGGACGTGCTGTTCGGGCGCAGCGCCGACCCCGCCCGGTCCCTGGCCTCGGCCGACGCCATGGCCCGCCAGGCGGTGGACCTGGACCCGCGCGACGCCGAGGCGCAGACGGTGCTGGGCATGGTCGCCCTGTTCCTGCGCCGCTTCGACGAATCCGGCCGGCGGCTGGACACGGCGCTGGCGATCAACCCGAACCTGGCCTTCGCCCATATGCTGGGCGGCGGCTACCACGCCCTGTCGGGCCAGGCCGGAGAGGCGCGAGAGATGCTGGAGACGGCGCTGCGGCTGAGCCCGCGCGATCCCGCCAACCACTGGTGCCACGCCTTCCTGGGCCTCGCCGCCTTCGCCGAGGGCGACGATGCAGCGGCGGCCGAGGCGGCGCGCCGGGCGATCCACCTGTACCCGGCCTTCCCGGTGGCGCACCGGCTGCTGGCGGCGGCGCTGTCGGCGGCGGGCCAGGTGGAGAAGGCCAAAGCGGCGCTGGCCGGCCTGCTGGCGGTGGCGCCCGGCGCCACCATCGCCAACACCCGCGCCGGCGTGCCCTGGAAACAACCCGAGGTGATGGAGCGCTACCTCGACGCCCTGCGCCGCGCGGGGCTGCCGGAATAGATGACTGTCGAATCCGGCGCCGGCCGGACGACCAGGGGCGGAACCGAAGGAGGCCCGCGATGCGCTATCTGCTGATCGTCCATGTCGACCGCGCCCTAACCGGGCGGCTGTCGCCCGAGGAGAGCCGCGACCTGACGCTCCGCTGCATGGTCGAGGACGACGCGCTGCGCCGCAGCGGTCATCTCGTCGCCTGCGGCCCGGTGGCGGAGCCGGAGACGGCCCGGATCGTGCGCCGCCGCGGCGATGCGACCTCGGTCACCGACGGGCCTTATGCCGAGACCAAGGAGCATCTCGGCGGCTTCGTCCTGATCGAGGCGCGCGACATGGAGGAGGCGGTGGCGATCGCCGCCCGGTCGCCGATGGCGGCGATGGGCGCGATCGAGGTGCGCGAGCAGCCGCCGCTGGAATGAGGACAGGCACCGCCGACGGGCTCGGCTCAGGGCGCACGCGGCGGCAGATCCTTGAAGTGGAAGCCGCTGATGCGGTAGCCCTGGCGGAAGTAGAAGCGGTGGGCGCGCTCGCGCTGGCAGGAGGAGTTCAGCCCGACGCCCGGACAGCCCAGCGCCAGCGCCCGCCGTTCCAGCCAGTCGAGCAGCGTGCGGCCATGCCCGCGCGACCGGCGGGCCTCGTCGGTCACCAGATCGTCGACCTCGAAGCGCCGGCCGCCATAGGTGGTGGGATAAGTGCGCCAGACCGCGATCGCCGCCACCGCGCCGTCATCGACCAGCTGGGCCATGGCGACGCCCTCGGCGAACATCCGCTCGATCGTGCCGGCATAATCCGCCGGCAGCTTCGGGCGCAGCTGGCGGTGCAGCGCCTCCCCCGCCAGCAGCCAGGCGCGGCGGTCGGGCGGCGGCGGCAGCTCCGCCCCCGCGGCATCGATCCGCTGCAGCGCCATGGTCACGCCTTTCCGGTCCGGCGGGCGCGCACCTGGTCCGGCAGGCCGTCATGGTCGCCCATCGGCCGCGCCGGCACGTCGTCCCACCAGTCGGTCCGCATCGGCTTCCGCTCCGGGTTGCGCGGATAGTAGATCCGGTTGTCGGCGCGCGGCGTCTCGCCCACCACCAGCAGCCGGACCTCCGAATCCGTGTTGTTGAGGAAGCTGTGGCACTGGCCGGTGCCGGCCGGGAAGCCGACCGAGTCGCCCGGCTTCAGCCGGTGCAGCACCCCGTCCAGCCAGACATCCGGCGTGCCCTCGATGACATAGACGAACTCCTCCTCCGTGCTCTCGGCATGCGGGTAGGAGGTGCGGCGGCCGGGCAGCAGCCGCTCGTGATGGATGCCGATGCGCGTCAGCCCGAAATGCCGGCCGAGCGGCGCGCCGATGCTCATCAGCTCGTCATCGCCCTTGTAGTGACTGTCGTCCGGCCCCTCGATCTCGGTCCAATGCGCGATGCAGGACGGGCGGTCCGTCGGTGCCATGCTCGTCTCCCCGGGCGGCGTCGTGGCCGGGGAGGCTAGCCGAGCGCCGCTGCCGACGCCATGTCGCTGACAGATTTGCCACCGAGCCTCGGGGACCATGAGCCGACCACCGATCGACCGCCGCCGCCTCCTCGCTTTGCTGCCCGCCGGCTTGCTCGCCGCCTGCGCCGGGTCGTTCGGGCCGCCCCCGCCGCGGGTCCGCATCGTCGACCTGCGGCCGCTGGACGCCACCATGTTCGAGCAACGCTGGGAGGTGCTGCTGCGGGTCGAGGAGCAGGCCGGCATCGGGCTGCAGGTCGACGCCATGACCGCCGCGATCGAGCTGAACGGCCGGGAGTTCGGCACCGGCCGCATTGACCGGCCATTCCTGCTGCCGGCCCGTGGCGAGCAGCAGCTGTCGATGCCGCTGCGCGGCTCCGGCCTCGGCCTGGTCGACCAGCTGGCGACGATCGGCCGCCGCGGCGAGCTGAAATGGCGGATCGAGGGCGTGTTCCTGAGCGCCGGCCGCCAGATCCCCTATCAGGACGAGGGCACGGTGTTCTCGCTGCGGGATACGCTGAGGGACTCTTTGCTCCCATTCTGAGCCTGTTGGAGACTGTCTCCCGATCGCTGTCATCCCGTGCGCGCTGCGGCGCGCAGTGCCGCTGCGCAGACACGGGATCCCGCACCATCCGGCGACAGATCCCGGGTCTGCAGCGCACCACTTCGTGCTGCGCCGCACCCGGGATGACGAGTCAGGTGCTGGCGTGAGAACCGACCAGCACGCCGCGCAGCCGGGCCAGCGCCTCGGCCAGCTCGGCCCGGCTGCTGGCGGCGGCGAGACTGAGGCGCAGGCCCTGCGGCGCCTCCCGCGTCACCGCGAACAAGTCGCCGGCCACCACCTCCACCCCGGCGGCCCGGCAGCGGGCGGCCAGCGCGTCCGCATCGCCGTCCCGCGGCAGCCAGAGATGCGGGCTGGCCGGCTGGCCCGGGGCCACCAACCCGGGCAAGGCGCGGCGGGCCTGGGCGTGGCGGGCCGCGATCTCCGCCCGCTGCCAGGCCAGGCGCCGGGCGGCGGTGCCGTCCTCGATCCAGCGGCAGGCGACCTCGGCCAGCAGCGGCGCCATCGGCCAGCTGGTGGCGTGGATCTGCCCCGCCAGCTCGCGCACCGGGGCGCAGGCGCCGGCGACCAGGGCGAAGCGCAGCCCCGCCGCCACGGTCTTGGACAGGCTGGTGACCAGCACGCCGCGCTCCGGCACCAGCGCCGCCAGCGGCGGCCGGTCGGTCAGCGCGCCATAGACGTCGTCCTCGACCAGCCACAGACCGTGGCGGCGGAGGACATCTGCGACCTCGGCCTGCCGCGCCGGCCCCATCACCGCGCCGGTCGGGTTCTGCAGGTTCGGCACCAGCACCGCGACCCGGGCGCCGGTGGCACGGACGGCGCGGTCCAGCGCCTCGGGCAGCACGCCCTCGCCGTCCATGGCGACGCCGTGCAGCGGCAGGCGCAGCCAGCGCGCCGCCGCCTTCAGGCCGGGAAAGGCCAGGTCCTCGACCAGCACCGGCTCGCCGGGGGCGCAGAGCTGGACCAGCACCGCGGTCAGCGCCGCCTGGGCCCCGGCGCAGGGCACCAAATCGGCGGGGCGAAGATGCAGGCGCCGCGCCGCCAGCCAGGCGGCCCCGGCGATGCCCGCCCGCCGCAGCAGCGCCGGCGAATGATAGGCCAGGGCCGCGTCGACCCGGCCCTCGGCGGCGACCGCGGCCAGGGTGGCGGCGAGGTCGGCGGCCTCGGGATCCACCGCCGGGACGTTGGTCGACAGGTCGATCGGGGCCGCCCCCCCGTCCGGCGCCGCCTTGAGACCGAACAGCGCCGCCTCGCGGCTGGCGGCCAGGACATAGGTGCCGCGCCCGACCTCGCCGGAGACCAGGTGCCGCCGCGCCGCCTCGCGATAGGCCTGGGTCACGGTGCTGACGTTCAGCCCCAGCCGCCAGGCCAGGTCGCGATGGGTCGGCAGCCGCTCGCCCGGCCGCAGGTCGCCGGCGGCGATGGCGTCGGCCAGCGCCTCGACGATGGCGAGGTAGCGCACCGGGCTGCGCCCGTCGAGGCTCGGGACCCACATTCTTGTCTGCCAGACAATATCTTCGTTGACCCACACAATCCGCGCCGCCGATGCTGGGGTCAACACCATCCAGACCCGGACCGCCGACCATGTTCGACCTGACCGCCCTCGAGGACGCCGCCCGCACCGTGCACGCCGCCATGGCGCCGACCCCGCTGCTGGCCTGGCCGCTGCTGGCCGCGCGCACCGGCTGCGAGGCCTGGGTGAAGCACGAGAACCACACCCCGATCGGCGCCTACAAGGCGCGCAACGGCATCGTCTTCATCGACGCGCTGCGCCGACGCCGGCCGGAGCTGCGCGGCATCGTCACCGCCACCCGTGGCAATCACGGCCAGAGCCTGCCCTTCGCCGCGCGCGGCACAGGCCTGGCCGTCACGGTGGTGGTGCCCGAGGGCAATTCGGTGGAGAAGAACGCCGCCATGCGCGCCTTCGGGGCCGAACTGGTGGAGCATGGCGCCGATTTCGACGAGGCCTATGCCCATGCCCGGCACCTCTCGGAAGAGCGCGGGCTGGAGATGGCGCCCGCCTTCCATCCCGATCTGATGCGCGGCGCCGCCACCTATGCGCTGGAGCTGTTCCGGGCGCGGCCCGACCTCGACACCGTCTATGTGCCGATCGGCATGGGGTCGGGCATCTGCGGCCTGATCCGCACCCGCGACCTGCTGGGGCTGAGGACGAAGATCGTCGGCGTGGTCTCGACCGAGGCGCCGGCGATGGCGCTGTCCTTCGAGGCCGGGCGGGTGGTGACGACCGAGACCGCCCGCACCTTCGCCGACGGCATGGCCTGCCGGGTGCCGGACCCGGAGGCCTTCGCCATCATCCGGGCAGGCGTCGACCGGATCGTGCGGGTGACCGACGACGAGATCGCCGCCGCCCTGCGCGCCTATTGGACCGACACGCACAACCTGGCCGAGGGCGCCGGCGCGGCCGGCCTGGCAGCGTTGCTGCAGGAGCGGGAGCGGATGCGGGGCAAGCGCGTCGGCCTGGTCCTGACCGGCGGCAACATCGACCTGCCGGTGGCCCGGCGGGTGCTGGCCGAGGGCTAGGAGGGCGGGCGCCGCCGGCCGGCGAGGAAGACCTCGGGCCGGCCGTCGGCGTCCAGCTCCAGGCATCGGGTGACGTCGGGCGAGGTCCAGCGACGCGCCCATTCCGCCTGCTCGGCATGGTCGGACGGCCGATCCCAACTGCTGGCCAGGGTCCGCGCCTCCGCCTCGCTTCCGGCTCGGACGATCAGCACCGACCGGGACTCGCCGCGCCAGATCTCGTCATTCCAGTCGCAGGGATACAGCTTGTAGAACGCCATCCGTCTCCCTCGGCCGTCCGTCAGCCCCGCGCCTTCGGCGCCGGAATGCGATGGGTGGCGGCCGCGGCCTCGAGCACCTTGGCGGCCTGCAGCGAGATCGCATGCATGGTCATGTTGCCGCGGCGCGCATAGCGCTCGGCATCCTGGCGCGCCTCGCGGGCCTGACGCTCCGCCGCCTTCGCGGTCCCCGGATCCGTGCCATAGGCCGGAAGCCGGATTTCACCTGCCGTCATGTCGGGATGTCCTCGTCGATTCGCGGTCAGCATGGCCCGGCCGCCCGATCATGGCCAGATAATATTTCGAAATGATCTGCCCTGGCCCCGGTCACCGCGAATTTCCAGCGCACGCCGGGAAAAGCAGATTCCCACCGCGGCCGATGACGTCTTGGGATATACCTGCGACTCTCGGCAAGGACGATTTTTGCAGACACGATCCCGGATTCGATCTAATCTGGATTTCTCGGAATTTATTGAGAGCCCGATACGCAGAGTGCCCGTCGTAGCGGCGCGCACCTGCGATCGCATGTGTGTCGCCGGTTCCGGCCGTGGCGCGCTGGAACGGGCCGCCCCTGACCGCGCCCCCGCCGGGCGCAGAAATGCAGGAATGAGCGACAACCGATACGCCGTGGGCAGCACCGTCTATATCTGGCGGCGGCCCGGCCCCGGCACCGCGACCTCCGGCGCCTATGCCGTGGTGGCGCATTATCCGAGCGAATCCTCCGGCCGGCTGTACCGGGTGCGCAGCGTGCTCGGAACCGAGGAGCGCATGGTACCCGAGGCTGAACTCTCCGCCGTGCCGCGCAGCGCCGACGCTATCGCGCGCACCCCGCACAAGCGGCGCAGCGCCTGAGCGATGGCCGAGACGGTCCCCGACCCCGCTGCGGCGTTCGACTGCCAGGCCTGCGGTGCCTGCTGCGCCTATTCCCGCGAGTGGCCGCGGTTCTGGACCGAGAGCCAGGCCGAGATCGACCGCATCCCCAGCCGCTATCGCGGCGATGTGGGGATGCGCTGCGATGGCGACCGCTGCAGCGCCCTGGAAGGCGAGGTCGGCCGCGCTACGCGCTGCGCGGTCTATGCCGACCGGCCGGTGGTCTGCCGGGACTGCATGCCCGGCGACGACGCCTGCCGCATCGCCCGGGCCGGCCTGGGCCTCGCGATCTGAGCGCACCGGCCTGATCCTGACCGCCGGCGCAGCCGGAGCCGCCGGTCAGCCCGCGCCGGACACCGTGTCGTGGCCGGTCCGGGTGCCCTGCACATCCGCCTCCAGCCGGGCCAGGAAGCCCTGGAACCGCGGCAGGCCGCGCAGGCTGTCGAGCTGGACGTCGTGCTGCACGATGCCGAGCAGCCAGGACCGCACCCGCGGCGTGCGCGACGCGATGTGCTCCAGCCGGTCCAGCGCCGCGTCGGGCCGTCCGGCCTCGGCATAGGTGCAGGCGGCGTTGTAGTGCACGACATAATCCTCGGGGTTGAGCGCCAGGGCCCGGCCGGCCCAGCGCACGGCGCGGCCATGGTCGCCCAGCGAGACCAGCGTCGCCGCACCGGCACACAGCGCCATGGCGTCGTCGGGCCGCCGCGCCAGCTGCGCCTCGACCCGGGCGAAGGCCCGCCAGGCCGCCGCCACCGCCTCCTCGGCGCGGCCGAGCGACCCGTAGCAGTCCCGCAGCAGCACCAGGGAGATGTAGTCGGTGTCGCGCAGATCCGCCGCGCGCTCGAACAGCGCCGCGGCCTCGGCATAGCGGCCGCTGTTCCGGCACATCTCGCCGTACCATTCATGCGCCTCGAACAGCTCGGGGTCGAGCGCCAGGGCCCGCTCGAACGCCGCCGTCGCCTCCCCGGCCCGGCCGGCCAGGAACAGCGCCAGCCCGCGCGAGGCATGGGCCTCGGCCAGGTTCGGCGCGAAGCGCAGCGCCGTGTCGCTGTTGCGCAGGATCTCCTCGTAGGAGATCTCGGTGCTGCCGCCCAGCCACAGCAGCACGTCGCAGGCCGCGACGCCGGCATAGGCCCGGGCATAGCCCGGATCGATCGCGATCGCCTGCAGGAACATCTCCCGCGCCCCGGCCAGGGCGGGCTTGCTGCCGAAGCTGATGAACAGGGCCGAACGGCCCTGCAGGTAGCACTCATAGGCGTCGGCGCTGGTTGTCGGCCGGACCTCTATCGACCGCCGCTCCTCCGGCAGCAGGGTCACCCGGAGCGCGTCGACGACGCTGCGCGAGATGTCGTCCTGCAGCGCGAAGATGTCGTCGAAGTCGCGGTCGTAGCGTTCCGACCACAGATGGTCGCCGGTGGCGCCATCGATCAGCTGGACGTTGATCCGCACCCGGTGCGCCGCCCGGCGAACGCTGCCCTGCAGCACGTATCCGACATCCAGCCGCCGCGCCACCTCGGTCACCTCCACCGCCTGGCCGCGGAAGGTGAAGGCGGTGTTGCGGGCGACCACGAACAGGGCGGAGACCCGGGACAGGTCGGTGATGATGTCCTCGGTAATGCCGTCGGCGAAATACCCCTGCTCCGCATCCCCGCCCATGCTGGTGAAGGGCAGCACCGCGACATGCGGGCGGCCGGGATCCGCCCCGCGCCGCGGCGGAGCCGCGACGGCCTCCGGCGTCCGGGAGCCGGCGAGCGACCGCCAGGCCCAGGCCAGCCGCTCCGCCGCGTCGCTGTCCGCGCCGCCCAGCAGCCGGGCCGAGACGTCGCGCTGTTCCTCCGCCTCCCGGTGATGGCCGCCGGCGACCAGCACGCGCAGCAGCGCGACATGGGCCGAGACGTCGCCGACATCGGCGGAGACCAGGGCGCGGGCATGCGGCAGCGCCGCCGCCGGGTCCTCGGCGTGGCGGTCCACGAGCGCGTGCAGCACCTGCAGACGCAGCCGCCGCACCTCCTGCCGCTCGGCCACGCACCAGACCTGGAAGTCCGGGCAGCCGGGCAGGTCCAGCCCCTCGGCAAACTCGCCCTGGACCGCGGCGGCGGCTCGCTCCAGCGCCTCGGTCGGGGCCGCCTCGACCCCGGCGGCGAGGGTCCGGCGGAGGGTGAGCAGGTCGATCCCCGCCCCCGCGACATCGAGGCGCACCGTGTCGCGATCGGCCAGGATGCGGGGCCGGCCGGGCGTGTCGACGACGCGGCGCAGCAGGCTGAGGCTCGATCGCAGGGCGCCGCGCGGATCGTCGGGAAGGTCCCAGAAGATGGTGCAGAGGCGGTCGCGGCGGTGCGGCCGTTCCGTCGCCGCGAGATAGACCAGCAGGGCCCGCGCCTTGCGGGAGGACGGCAGGACCACGGGCGTGCCGCCCAGGGTGACCTCGACCCCGCCCAGCAGGCGCATCATCAGCTGTGGCTCGTCAGGCATCGCTCTGATCCAGGGAAGGCCTCTGCGGGGAGCCTGGAGGCGGCCGCCTTCCCACCGCAGCGCACCCTATCGGCGTCATCGGTCGATTGCCACCGTGCAGTTTCAACGCTTTCTGAAACGGTCGCTGGGACGCCACCCCCCTAGATGAGGCCCTGGAGCCCCGTCCGACCCGCGCCTGTGGCCCGGCTGGCGGGCGCCAAAGCCGCCATCACCCCGTCCTTGCTGGAGCTTGTATGGCTACCGGATCTTTGGCCCATCCGATCATGGAACCCGACTGGTCGCCGCCACGGCCCCGTCCCACCCCGGCGGCGCCGTGGGCGGCTGGGCGGCCCGGCCCCGCAGGCCACGGCGGCGGCCGGCAGGCCCGCATCCTGGTGGTCGGCGACGACCCCGACCTGAAACAGACGGTGTCCAACTTCTTCGAGCAGCACAGCATGCAAGTCGTGCCGGTGTCCGGGCGGCAGGGCGTGGCGAGCCAGCTCGCAGCCGACGCCCCCACCCTGGTGATCCTCGACATGGACCAGGACCTGGCGGGCGGGCTGGACCTGCTGCGCGAGATCCAGTCGCGGTCCGACGCGCCGGTGATCATCACCGGCAGCCATCGCAGCCATGAGGCCGACCGGGTCATCGGGCTCGAGCTCGGGGCCGACGACTATGTCAGCCGGCCGTTCGGCCCGCGTGAGCTGCTGGCCCGGGTGCGGGCGGTGCTGCGCCGCCGCGGCCATGGCGGCGCGGCGCCGGAACCCCGGCGCGGGCGCTGCCGGTTCGGCGGCTGGCAGCTCGACCGCCGGCTGCGGCGGCTGACCGATCCCGAAGGCCGCGCTGTGGCCCTGACCAAGGGCGAATACGCCCTGCTGGTCGCCTTCCTCGACGCGCCGCAGCGCCCGCTGTCGCGCGAGCAGCTGCTGCAGGCGACGCGGGTGCATGAAGATGTCTATGACCGCAGCATCGACGTCCAGATCCTGCGGCTGCGCCGCAAGCTGGAAACCGCCCCAGGCGCGCGCCGGCTGATCCAGACCGAGCGCGGCGTCGGCTACGTCTTCGCCCTCCCGGTCGAGCAGGCCTGACCGGCGACGCTGGTTTTTCCGGCTGCAGCAACGAGCCGCGATCCGGGCGATGCGGAGGCCCGGGAGGAACGCGACGCAGCCGAGACCGGGACCGGCTTTGACACTATGTCTGCGGCGGCCATCGTCTGGCGGCATGCAGGACGCCCAGGACCCGCACCAGGTCGCCTGCCACGTCGTAGACCAGAATGTAGTTCGGGTGCACCACCAGTTCGCGGGTTCCAACCACGCGACCGGGCCGGCCAAGGCCGGGATGACTGGCCAGACGGCCAGCTCTTTCCGAGAACAGCTCGTCAAGCGCCAAAGCCGCCGACGGGTTGTCGCGAGCGATGTAGTCTCGAATGCTTTTTCGATCGAGATTGGCTGGTTTCGTCCAGACCAGCTTCACGATCCGGAGTCGGCCAGCTTCCGCCGGATCTCGCGGCGCCACTCGGCCGCCTCAGCCTCAACCGTCTCGTTCGGCACCAGATCGCCTGCGGCGGCTGCATCAAGACCTGCCTGCACCCGCTGGCGGAACCAAGCGTCATGCTCTGCGGAGTTCTGCTGTTGCCGGACGAAATCGCGCATGAAGTCGCGCAGAAGCTGAGCGCCGGTGCGGTCGCGAGCCTTCGCGGCTGCGGCAAACTCGTTCTTCAGGGCCTCATCGACGCGGAAGGTAAACGTGGCCTCGGTCATGCCCGGCCTTCATGTGTTACATTGCAAGTGCATCGTAGCACATTATTCCCCCTGCTGCAGCAGCGAGCCGCGGTCGCGGGCGATGCGGAAGCCCCAGAGGAAGGCGGCGCAGCCGACGCCGAGCCAGAGGATGTTGAGGCCGACCGCGGCGCCGAAATGGCCCAGGTCGAAACCCTGGCCGTGCAGCAGGCCGCGCATGCCCTCGAACACATGGGCCGGCGGCAGCGCCAGGGCCACCCATTGCAGCCAGCCCGGCAACACCGAGACGGGGTAGTAGATCGCACTGATCGGCGAGATGGCGAAGACGATCGCCCAGGCCAGCCCCTCCGCCCCCATGCCGTAGCGCAGGATCAGCGCCAGCACCACCAGCGCCACCGCCCAGCCGGTGACGATCAGGTTGACGAAGAAGGCCAGCAGCGGCAAGCCGAGCGAGAAGATGTTCCAGTGATAGAGCAGGATCGCCAGCACGGCCGCCGGCACCACCCCCGCCAGGGTGCGGATCAGGCTCATCGCCATCAGCGACGCCACCCATTCCCAGGGCCGCAGGGGGCTGACGAAGAGGTGGCCGAGATTGCGGCTCCACATCTCCTCGAGGAAGGAGATCGACATGCCGAGCTGGGCCCGGAACAGCAGGTCCCACAGCAGCACGGCGGAGATCAGCACGCCCGCCGCCTGGGCCTGCCAGTTCATCGCGGGCGCCAGGCTTTCGGTGATCAGGCCCCAGACCACCATCTGCACCGTCGGCCAGTAGGCGAGCTCGACCAGCCGGGGCATCGAGCCGCGCAGGATGTAGAGGTGGCGCAGCATCACCGCCAGGATGCGGCCGGTGGCGGAGGCGCGCAGGGCGGGCGGGTTGGCGAGGGTCCCGCTCATTGCGCAGCCTGTCCCAGCGCGCCGCGGCTGCGGGCGATGTCGAGGAACACCTCCTCCAGGTCCGTCCGGCCGTATTTGGCGATCAGGTGGTCGGGCGAGCCCTGGTCGACGATCCTGCCGGCCTTCAGCATCAGCACCTGGTCGCTCAGCCGCTCGACCTCGTCCATGTTGTGGCTGGCCAGGAGGATGGTGGCGCCGCGCTCGGCCTTGTACCTTTCCAGCATGCCGCGCACCCAGTCGCCGGTGTCGGGGTCGAGCGAGGCCGTCGGCTCGTCCAGCAGCAGCAGCTCCGGCGCGTTGACCAGCGCCTTGGCCAAAGCCACCCGGGTCTTCTGCCCCGCCGACAGCTTGCCGGAGGGCCGGTCGAGGAACGCGGTCAAATCCAGCATCTCCGCCAGCTCGGCGATGCGGCGGCGGCGGTCGCGCACGCCGTAGAGCCGGGCATAGACCGCCAGATTCTCGCGCACCGTCAGCCGGTGCGGCAGATCGACATAGGGACTCGAGAAGTTCATCCGGGGCAGCACGGCCCAGCGATCGCGGGCCATGTCATGGCCGAGCACGGTGATGCGGCCGCCCGACGGCAGCAGCAGGCCGAGCAGCATCGAGATCGTGGTGGTCTTGCCGGCGCCGTTGCCGCCCAACAGGGCGACGGTCGAGCCGCGCGGCACGACGAAGGAGATGCCGTCGACCGCGGGCGCGGCGCCGGGATGGAAGCGCTTGGTCAGGCGCTCCGCTATGATGACGCCGTCGGAGAGCATGGAGCGAGAATGGACGGACAAGCCGAGAATGACCAGGGGGCCGGCATCGGACCGGCGGCGGAGGCCGGGCCGGCCGTGCTGCGCCGGCCGCTGGACGCGCCGGAGGCGGTGCCCGGCCGGCGGATGCGGGCGCGGATCAGCCAGATCACCCTGATCAAGATCCGCTGGGTCGCCGTGGCCGGCCAGGCCGTCTCGATCCTGTTCGTGCATTACTGGATGGACTACGCCCTGCCGCTGTGGCCGGCGCTGGCCATCGTCGGCATCTCGGTGGCGCTGAACGTCGCCGCCGTGGTCCAGGGCAAGTGGCGGCTGCGGCTGGTGGAGCGCGACGCCGCCCTCTATCTCGGCTACGACATGTGCCAGCTGGTGGCGCTGCTGTTCCTCACCGGCGGACTGTTGAACCCCTTCGTGGTGCTGCTGCTGGCGCCGCTGACGGTGTCGGCCACGCTGCTGAGCTATCGCAGCACCGTGACGCTGACCGGCCTGGCCCTGGCCGGCATCGCCCTGCTGGCCTTCTGGCACTACCCGCTGCCGGGCGGCATGCCCTCCAGCGGGTCGCCCTATCATCTCGGTGTCGGGCTGGCGATGGCGATCGCCATCCTGTTCATCTCCAACTATGTCTGGCAGGTGGCGGCCGATTCCCGCCAGGTGTCGGACGCGCTGGGCGCCACCCAGCTGGCGCTGGAGCGCGAACAGCGCATCTCGCTGCTGGGCGGCCTCGCCGCGGCGGCGGCGCACCAGCTGGGCACGCCGCTCGGCACCATCACCCTGATCGCGCGCGAGATGCGGCGCGACGTTCCGGCCGACAGCCCGATGGCTGAGGACATCGCCCTGCTGGAGCAGGAGGTCGGCCGCTGCCGCGACATTCTGACCGAACTGGCGCGGCGGCCGGAGCCGGATGACGGCGACCCGTTCCGGCTGATGACCCTGCCGGCGCTGGCCGGGGCCGCGGCCGAAAGCTACCTGCACAGCGAGAATCGCCGCCTGTTCATCACCGCCGCCGACGGCCCGCCGGGCCAGCCGCTGATGCTGCGGCGGACGCCGGAGCTGATCCACGGCCTGGGCAACCTGATCCAGAACGCGCTGCAATTCGCGCGAAACCGGGTCGAGATCAGCGCCGAATATGGACCGAAGACCGTGGTGCTGAAGATCACCGATGACGGCCCCGGCTTCCCGCTGGCCCTGCTGGGCCGGCTCGGCGAGCCCTATGTCTCCGGCCGCGGCGAGGACAGCGACCATATGGGGCTCGGCATCTTCATCGCGGCCACGCTGCTCGAGCACAGCGGGGCCCAATTGTCCTTCTCGAATGGCCCGCAAGGGGGCGCGGTCATTGCAGTTGCGTGGCCGCGACACAAATTTGAGAGGAAAGAAAGGACCTGGGCATGACCATCTCCCCTGCCACCCTCACCCCCGAACAGCCGGCGCCGCTGCCGGCGCGCGACGCGGCCAAGAGCCTGCTGATCGTCGATGACGATATCGCCTTCCGCACCCGCCTGGCCCGCGCCATGGAGAAACGGGGTTTCGAGGTGGTGACCGCCGACGGCCTGGCCACCGGCATCGACCTGGCCCGCCGCGTCGCCCCCGCCTTCGCGGTGCTGGACCTGCGGCTGGGTGACGGCAACGGCCTGGACATCGTGCCGGTGCTGCATGAGGCGCGGCCCGACAGCCGGGTGATCATGCTGACCGGCTACGGCAACATCGCCACCGCCGTGGCCGCGGTGAAGGCCGGCGCCGTCGACTACCTGGCCAAGCCGACCGATGCCGACCAGATCGAGGCGGCGCTGCTGAACCCCGACGAGAAGCTGCCGCCGCCGCCGGAAAACCCGATGTCGGCCGACCGCGTGCGGTGGGAGCATATCCAGCGCGTGTTCGAGCAGTGCGACCGCAACGTGTCGGAGACGGCGCGCCGGCTGAAGATGCACCGCCGCACCCTGCAGCGCATCCTGAACAAGCACGCCCCGCGGGCGTAGCGCAACGCCGTCATTGCGAGCGCAGCGAAGCAATTCATGCCGCCGCTTGTGCGGGACGGTGGATTGCTTCGTCGGCTTCGCCTCCTCGCAATGACGATGAAGGCTGCTACCCGCCGAGGATCGCCGCCGTCCGGGCCAGCCATTCGGCCGGGTCGGGGCGGTGATAGACCTGCTCCGCCGGCTCGATCCGGTCGAGGAAGCTCTGGTAGATCACCGCCTGGCGCGCGGCAGCGATGGGCGCCAGCAGCGCCGCGGCCCGATCCGGGTCCGCGCCCGGCACCGCCGCGCGCCAGAGGTCGTGCCAATGCCGCCGGATCGGATCGACCGCATCGGCCGGCACCCGGGTCAGGAAGGCCGGCTGATCCAGCAGCGGGTGGCCGACGCCGCTGTCGCCCCAGTCCAGCAGCGTGACCGTGTCGCTGTCGCCGCGCAGGTTGCCGGGGTGGAAATCGCCATGCACCAGCGTGTCGTCCAGCCCGCAGGCGGCGATATCGGCGAAGCGGCCCGGCAGGCCGCTCACGAAATCGGCCAGGACCATGCGGTCGGCGGCGGGCAGCGCGTCGGCCGCCCTGTCCACCACCGCGGCGATCGCCGCCGCCAGCGCCGGGACGCGCCAGTCCGGCAGCCCCAGCGCCAGCAGCTCCGCCGTCCGCCCCTGCCAGTCGCGCTGCAGGCCGATCAGCAGCTCGACCATGCGCAGCAGTAGCGGCCGGCCGGCCTCGTACAAATCCTCACCCGGGATCTCGGCCAGCAGCACCCGGCCCTCCGCCCGGCCGAGCAACCGCGGCACCCGCCCGCCGGTCAGGCGCTCGAGCAGACGGCCCTCATGCGCGAAGAAGGGTGGCACCGACTTCAGCCACACCGTCTGGCCCTCGACCGGGATCCGCCACAGGCTGGACAGGTTCCAGCTGCGGATCTGCTCCGGCGGGCCCGACGGGCGCAGGCCCTGCGCTTCCAGCACCTGCCGGGCCCAGGCCAGATCAGCGGCCGGCCCGCCGGGCCGGGCATAGGGCAGCCGCAGGGGATGCTCGTCGAGCGTTCCGGCCCAGGGCTCGACGGGCGCCGGATCTTCGGTCTCGGCCAGATAGGTCACCTCGCCGCCATGCGGCCGGTCGAGCTCCGTCTCCAGCAGCCGCAGGATGGTGACGTCGATGCCGAAGCGGTCGCGCACCGCCCGCACCACAAGCTCGGCCTCCTGCCACCACGGTGTTGCCACGACGACTGGCGGCAGGATGCCGAGCACGCGTCCGTCCGGCGCGGCGAGAACAAGGCGGGCGGTCCGCGGCGGGATCCCGGGAAAGTCTGACGGCATCGATCGGTCCGGCGCAGCCCGCCCGATCACCGCCGGGCTGCGGGCGAAGATACACGGCCACGCCGATTCAAGTCCTATGGATTCAAACAGCCCTACGCGACGCCCTCAGGCTGACGCCGTAGCCGCCGGCAGCCGGGCCGTCGCCTCGATCTCGACCCGCATATGCGGCTGCACCAGCTGGGCGAAGACGGTGGTGTTGGCCGGCCGCGCCGCGTCGCAATGGCGGCGGATGATTGGCACGATACGCTCGAACTCGGCCTGGCTGGTCACATAGATCACCACCCGCACCAGATGCTCCAGCCCTGCCCCGGCCTGGCCGAGCGCCCAGGCGACGTTGCGGAAGCAGTTCTCGCACTGGCTTTCGACATCCTCGGGGAAGGAGAAGTCCGTGGCGTCGAATCCGGTGGTGCCGGAGACGAAGACCCAGCCATCGGCCACCACGGCGCGGGCATAACCGGCGCGGTCCTCATAGGGCGAGCCGGTGAAGATGCGGGTTCCGATCATGGTCTGTCCTTTCAGTGAATGTCAGAGATGGAAAGCGCCGTCGGCGACGGTGACGCAGCGGCCGCGCAGCTCAACCCGGCCATCCTGCAGCCGCACTGCGATGCGGCTGGGCCGGCCGAGCGAATGGCCCTGCTCGATCGCGACCTCGCCGGACGAGGGCACGAGGCCGCGTTCGGCGAGAAGCCAGGCCAGCGGGCCGGCGGCGCTGCCGGTCGCCGGATCCTCCCACAGCCCGACGGTCGGGTTGAAGAAGCGGGCATGGGCGGCGGCCGAGGGGTCGATCGGATCGAGGCTGTAGAGGTAGCAGCCCTGGGCCCCGGCCCGGCGCAGCTGCGCCAGCAGCCGGGAGGCGTCCGGATTGGCGCCCGCCACCGCCGCCCGGTCGCGGGCCTGGACCATGAGATGCGCCGCGCCGGTCGAGACCACGCGGGCGCCGGGCAGCAGATCGTCACGGCCCAGGCCCAGCGCCGCCGCCAGGGCGGCCGGGTCGGAATGCTCCGCCAGGGCCTGCGGCTCGCCTTGGGTCAGGCCGATCGACAGCAGCCGGCCGGCCTGCGCCTCGATCGCCACCGGCAGCACCCGGCCGCCGAGCTCCTGCGCCAGCGCCAGCCCGTCGCCGAGCGGGCCGAGCCACCCCGATTCCGCCAGCCACCACCACGCGCCGAGGGAATTGTGTCCGGCGCCCGACACCTCCGCCCCGGCCGGGGTGAAGGAGCGCAGCCGGGCCGCCGCGCCGGGCATGGCCGGGTCCAGCAGGAAGGTCGTCTCCGACTGGTTCAGCTCACGCGCGATCCGGCGCAGCAGGGTCTCGTCCAGCCCGTTCGCATCCGGCACCACGGCCAGCGGATTGCCGGCCAGGGGCTCGTCGGCGAAGACATCGACCAGATGGAAGGGGATGGCGGGCATCGGGCGGCCTTGAGGCAGTCTCAGCATCTGGCTGCATCATTTCGTTGCAATGCCTGCCGATCCAAGAGAGATGTACTCAAGACGTGTTGAGGAAACTTCAAGGTGTCCCTCCCCTCCCTGAACGCGCTGCAGGCGGCCGAGGCGGTGGGCCGCCTCGGCTCCCTCTCCCGCGCCGCCGACGCGCTGGGCGTGACGGCGAGTGCCGTGAGCCACCGGCTGCGCGGGCTGGAGCAGCAGCTGGGGCTGGGCCTGTTCGAGCGCAGCGAGGCAGGACTCACCCCGACCGCGGCCGGCCGGCGCCTGCTGCCGGGGCTGAGCGAGGGTTTCCAGCGCATCGCCGCCGCGGTGGCCGAGGCGACGGCGCAGGAGCGTGGCACAGTGACCGTCACCTGCGGCCTGGCCTTCGCTGCGAAATGGCTGGTGCCGCGGCTGGTCGGGCTGGCCGCCCGCCATCCGGAGCTGGAGGTGCGGCTGGTGACCACCAGCCGGCTGGTCGAGTTCGACCGCGAGGACATCGACCTGGGCATCCGCTTCGGCCGCGGCCGCTGGCCCGGGCTGAAGGCCGAGCCGATGGCACCGCAGCCGCTGATCCCGGTCGCATCGCCTGAGGTCGCCGCCGCCCTGGCCGACCCGTCGGCCGGAGCAGCGGTGCCGCTGATCGAGGATGAGCAGAGCCTGTTCGGCTGGGACGCCTGGCTGGCCGCGGGCGGCCCCGCGGCCCTGGCCGCCCATCCGCGCCGCCGCTTCCCCGATGCGTCGCTGGCGGTGGAGGCCGCTTTGGCCGGGCACGGAATCTGGCTGGCCTGGCCGCTGCTGGTCGACGACGCGCTGCAATCCGGCCGGCTGGTCCGCGCCTTCCCGGACAGCACCGACGCCGGCCTCGGCTATTGGCTGGTCTCCACCCCCGCCCGCTGGCGCCGCCCGGAGGTCGCCCGCTTCCGCGGCTGGCTCACCGGCACCTTGGGCGGCGAGGGCGGGTGATCATCCGGCCGCGGCCGGCGGCCCGAACCACGCGGCCAGGGCCTCCTCGGGTCCCAGCCCGCCCGGCTCGCCCACCCAGGCGACATGGCCGTCGGGCCGGACCAGCACGGCAGAGGGGGCGGGGACCGCGCCGATCACCGGCAGCTCCCACGGTCCCGCCGTGGCGGCGTCGACCGACCGGACGCGGTCCGACCAGCACCCGGCATCGAGGCTGCCCGGCGCGCCGAGATTGAGCAGCACGGGCCGGGCCCGGTGCAGCAGGGCGAAGACCCGCACCGGCCCGTCCGCCGTGACCAGGTCAAGATCGGGCATGCGGCGCCCCAGCAGCGGATGTCCCGGGCCGAGATCGTAGTGGATGTCCAGGCCCGACATCATGCCGGCCCAGCGCCGGCGCGGCCCGTCCATGCCCACGAGCTCGGCCACGACCTCGCCCAGCGCCTTGGTGCGGTCGTCGGTGCGGCGCAGCGCGACCTCCGCCATGGTGTTGCGCAGCACGCGCGCGGCGACCGGGTGGCGCTCGGCCTGGTAGGTGTCGAGCAGGCTGTCCGGCGATGTTCCGCGGATCACCTGGGCCAGCTTCCATCCCAGGTTCACGGCGTCCTGCAGGCCGATATTCAGGCCCTGGCCGCCCATCGGCGGATGCACATGCGCGGCATCGCCGGCCAGCAGCACACGCCGCTCGCGATAAGCCTCGGCCTGGCGGGTCATGTCGGTGAAGCGCGAGATCCAGCTCGGGCTGTGAACTCCGAAATCAGTGCCATAGACGGCGATCAGCGCCTCGCTCAGGTCGCGCAGCGTGGGTTCGCCGGCCGGCGCCAGCTGCCGTTCGGTCAGCACCACCCGCACCGGCCCCTCCTGCAGCCGGATCAGCCCATGGATGCCGACATCGTCGCGGCGTGGGCCCCAGGGCGGCTCCACCGCCATCTCGACCTCGGCGATCAGCCAGCTCATGGTCGGATCCCAGCCGGGAAAGCCGATGCCGGCGGCCTTGCGCACCAGGCTGCGCCCGCCGTCGCAGCCGACGAGGTACCGCGCCCGGAGCGACCGGCCGTCGGACAGGGCGACGTCGACGCCGCTGCCGTCCTGCACGACGCCCATCACCTCGCAGGACCGATGCATCGTCACCGGCAGCTCGCCGACCCAGCCGGCCAGGATGCGCTCGATATGGGTCTGCCACAGCGCCAGGCCGTAATTGTGCCGGGTGGGAAAGTCGCTGATGTCCAGGGACACCGAGCCGAAGCCCGCGACCTGCGCCGTCCGCCCCTGCGCCAGAAACCGGTCGGCGATGCCGCGCTGGTCCAGCACCTCGATGCTGCGCGCATGCAGGCCGCCGGCGCGCGTGCCGGCCAGGTCCTGGCTGGCCCGCCGTTCGACGATGGCGACGTCGATGCCGGCCAGAGCCAGCTCCCCCGCCAGCATCAGCCCGGTCGGGCCGCCGCCGGCGATCACCACCTCATGCGCGGTTATCGCCACGCTCCGATCCGCATCCGCGGCAGCATCACCCGGAATGGCCATGTCGCGACTCCTCCGTCCCGTGGGGTCCGTCATCGGCCGGGGATGCTGCAACACGGCCGGGGCCTTCCCGCAACCCGCCCGGATGCGATACAGTTCTGACATGCAGGGGAGAGGGCATCGTCTCGTCCTCCTGCTGTTCCCGACGGCTGCCCTCTGATTGTCCCGCGATGCGGCGGCGCACATGGTGTGCGGCGCGGCCGCCGGCCCGGGATCGCCTCCGCCGAATCACGGATGCGGCCGCGGCTTCCGCCTCACCCGTCGCCCTCTCCCGCGGGACCGACTCGGCCCCCTGGATCGCGATCCCCTCTTTTTTAGGCCCTCAGACGGGCGGGATCAGCGGCGCCGGCGGCGGCTTGGCCTTGCGGCCTTCCGCCACCAGCCAGCGGGCCAGCCGGTCCGCCGCCGCGTGGCCGGCGAGCGCCGGCCGCAGGAAGGTGAAGCGGGTGGGCAGGCGGCGGAAGCCCCAGGGCGCGACCAGCCGCCCGGCCTCGATATCTGCCTGGGCGAAGGCCCAGGCGGTGACCGCGATGCCGAGGCCGGCGGCCGCCGCCTCCAGCATGTAGGAATTGTGCTCGAAGGACCGCTCGGCCGCCGGCCGCGGCAGGTCGATGCCGGCATCCGCCGCCCAGCGGGCCCAGCTTTCGGCGAAGGTCTCACTGTGCAGCCGTGGCAGTTTCAGCACCTGCGACGCTGCGCGGCCCGCCTTGTCGAACAGGCCGGGCGACAGCACCGCGCCGAAGGCATGGGCCAGGAACGGCGTCGCCGCCATGCCGGGCGGCGCCGGGCCGCGATGCGGCCGGATCGCCGCCTGCACGCTGCCGCGGCCGAATTCCACCGGGCCGCCATCCTCGATGATCCGGACCTGCAGGCCTGGATTGGCCTCGATGAAGCCGGCGAGGCGCGGGATCAGCCACTTCATGGCGAAGGTGCCGGGCGAGGAGACCACCAGCGCCTCCCCCGCCTCCGCCCCCGGCAGGCCAGCGGCGATCTGGTCGAAGGCCGAGGCCAGGCAGGCCGCGAGCTCCCGCCCCGCCGGGGTGAAGGCCAGCGCGTGCCGCGGGCCGGCCAGCAGCGTCGCGCCCAGCTGCCGCTCCAACGCCTTGATCTGGCGGCTGACGGCGCCGTGGGTGACGCACAGCTCCTCTGCCGCGCGCACCATCGAGCCCGCGCGGGCGAAAGCCTCGAAGGCCTGGAGGGCCTTCAGCGAGGGCAGCCGCCGCCTGACCATGTGACCTCAACTCACATCCCCGACCGGCATAGTCGATGGACGCGGAAAGGCCAAGGCCCGATCACATCCGGGTCCCTTCTCCCAGCAGGAGCCGCAGTGATGGCCAGCTTCGCCGAGCGTTTCGCCGACCTCTCGATCCACCGATCGCCGCTGTGCCTCGGCCTCGACCCGTCGCCGGAGCTGCTGCGGCACTGGGACTTGGCGGACGACCCGGAGGGACTGCGCACCTTCTGCGGCCGGGTGCTGGAGGCCGCGGACGGCCTCATGGCCGTGATCAAGCCGCAATCCGGCTTCTTCGAGCGCTTCGGCCCGGCCGGCATGGCCGAGCTGGCGGCGGTGACCGCGCAGATCCGGGACCGCGGGGCGCTGTGCCTGATCGACGCCAAGCGCGGCGACCTGGCCGGGACCATGGTCGGCTATGCCGATGCCATGCTGGGCGCCGGCAGCGGCTTCGGCGGCGATGCGCTGACCGTCAGCCCCTATCTCGGCCTCGACGCGCTGCGGCCGGTCTTCGACCGGGCCGCGGCGACCGGGACCGGCGTGTTCGTGGTTGTCCAGTCCTCGAACCCGGAGGGCCGGGCGCTGCAGGCCGCCCGCCACCCCGACGGCCGCACGGTGGCCGAGGCCCTGGCCGACGGCATCAGCGCCTGGAATGCCGCCCTGGGGCCGGGCACCGGCCCGCTGGGCGCCGTGGTCGGGGCGACGATCGATCCGGCTTCGACCGGACTGGTCGACCGCCTGCCGCAATCCCTCATCCTGGCGCCGGGCATCGGCCCGCAGGGCGCGGCGATGGCCGATGTGGCGGCGAAGTTCGGGTCGGCGCGCGGCCGGGTGCTGCCGCTGGTCTCGCGCGCCGTCCTCCGCGCCGGTCCTGCGCCCGCCGCCCTGCGCGACGCGATCAGGCGGTACCAGGAGGAGGCCTGGTCGCTGTGGCGCTAGGACGGCCCGCCGGCGTCAGAGCATGAAGCCGCCGTCGATGGTCAGGCTGGCGCCGGTCATGTAGCCGGACTCGGGGCCGGCGAGGTAGGAGACCAGTGTCGCCACCTCGCGCGGCTGCCCGACCCGGCCGATCGGCACCATCTCCGTCAGCGCCGGGATGTGCCCCTCGTTCATGTCGGTGTCCGTCGGGCCCGGCTGGATGTTGTTGACCGTGATCCGGCGCGGCGCCAGGTCGAGGGCGATGCCCTTGACCATCATCGCCACCGCCGCCTTGGTCATGGCGTAGACGCTGGCGCCCGCCACCACCGGTCGCTCCGCCGTGTTGCTGCCGATGGTGATCACGCGGCCGCCGTCACGCATCTGCGCCGTCGCGGCCTGGATCGCCAGGAACACGCCGCGGATGTTGATGTCGAGCATCCGGTCCAGATCCTCCAGCGCGAAGGCGTCGACCGTCGCCAGGCGCAGGATGCCGGCATTGACCACCACGGCGTCGATCGGGCCAAATTGCTCCACCGTGCGAGCCACCGCGGCGCGGATCGCCGCCGGCTCGGCGCTGTCGGCCGCGATCGCCAGCGCCCGGCCGCCGCCGGCCTCGATCGCCCGCACCACCTCCTCCGCCTTGTCCGGCCGGGAGACATAGGTCAGGGCCACCGCGAAGCCGTCCTTGGCCAGCCGCGCCGCCGCCGCGGCGCCGATGCCGCGCGACCCGCCGAACACCAGCGCCACCTTCTGCATCCTGTCGCTCATCTTCATTTCCATTCTTGACTGATCGATCCATAACTGACCACGGCAAAGCCGGCTCATCCCGGCCGGCCGCCTTACCGTGCCTTCAGCCGATCGACGGCGAAGGCCGCCATCCGGTGCAGGTCCCCGATCCCGGCGCCGCCGCGCGCGGCGAGCTGGAGACCGGTCATCGTCATCTGAATGAAGTCGGCGGCATCCCCGGCCTCCAGGCCCGGGGCGATCTCCCCCGCCGCCTGGCCCTCGCGGATGCGCTCGACCAGCCGGGCCCGCAGCGGCGCCGCCGCCTTCGCCCGCAGCGCCGCGACCTCCGCATCGCTCACGCCGAACTCGCCGACCGAGCCGACGCCCATGCAGCCCAGGGCCCGCAGCCCGTCATCGTCGGCCGCGAGGCCGGCGAGCAGGTCGCGCAGCCCGGCCAGCGGCGAGGCCGGCGCGGTGAGCCGCCGCAGATGGCCGGCCACGCTGCCCTGCTGATAGGCGTCGAGCGCCTCGAGATACAGCCGCTTCTTGTCGCCGAAGGCGTTGTAGAGGCTCTGCCGGCCGATCCCCATCGCCTGGACGAGATCGTCGGTCGAGGTGGCGGCGAAGCCCTTGGCCCAAAACACCCGCATCGCCCGCTGCAGGGCCTCGCCGCGATCGAATTCCCGTGGTCTCACCATGCGCCACGGATACCGGTTATGGACTGATCGGTCAATAATCTTTCCGACGTCGCCTCACACTACTTCCTGCAGGATCGTGTCGCTGGGATGGATGCCGATCAGCTCCAGCCGCCCGGTGCCGACATTCTCGAAGCGGTGCGGCACGTTGGCGGCGGCGACGACGATATCGCCGGCATATCCGCGGATTATCTCGCCGCCCACGGTGAACTCGGCCTCTCCCTTCCGCACGACCCAGGTCTCGGAATAGGGGTGGACATGCATGTCCGAGCCCCGGCCGGGTTCGGCGTCGACCAGGAAGAGCGACACCGCGCCGCCATAGTCGCGGCCCTCGAAGCGGACGGTGCGGCTCTGGCCCGGCAGCGGCTCCTGATGGCGGCGAATCTGGAACATCCCCGATCCCTCCCTGCATGCCGCCGAGGCGGCAGATTATCTTCGCGAGAAGATATATTAGCCAAATATTTTCTCGTCAAGATATTTATCTTCGCACCAAGACACCTTGGCCGGGAGCGGCAGGAGGCGTAGGTATCGCCGTCGGGACGATCATGCGGGGCTGGGATGACAGGCGAAGCGGACAGGACCGGGGCGGAGGAAGACCGGATCGACCGGCTGGGCCGGCAATGGGCGCGGGAGCTGCCCGACCTCGACACCGAGCCGATGACCATCCTCGGGCGGGCCTACCGGCTGTCGAACCTGGTGCGCCCCAGCATCGAGGCGACCTTTGCCGGCTTCGGCCTGGACCGCGGCGAGTTCGACGTGATCGGCACTCTGCGCCGGTCCGGCCCGCCCTACCGGTTGACGCCGACCGAGCTGTACACGGCGCTGATGATCTCCTCCGGTGGCCTGACCCACCGGCTGGTCCGGCTGGAGAAAGCAGGGCTGATCCGGCGCGAGAAGTCGCCCAGCGACGGGCGCAGCGTGCTGGTGGCCCTGACCGAAGAGGGTGCGGCCCGTGCCGAAGCCGCCTTCCGCGCCGACATGGCGAACGAGGCCCGCTTCCTGGAAAGCCTGGACGCGGAGGAGCGCGCGGCGCTGGCCAGCCTGCTGCGCAAGCTGCTCGCCGGCATCGAGCACGCCCCGCCCCCGGGCGAAGCCGTTGATTCGAGTCCGGACGTTTCGAGACAAAATTGAGGTTTCGCCGCGAAGGCCGGCGGAATCCGGGGGCTTCCCTAAACGAATGGCAGAGTCCACGGCCTCGACTTTGACAATCGCTTCCGCCGCGTCCTAGCGTCCGCGTCCCCTGCGGACAGCCGCGGCACGAACAAAGCCCAAGAAACAAGCGTGGACATCAGAGTGACCCAGATCGACTCGTCGTCCCCTGTCACCCCCGGCCCCGCCGCCGACCGGCGCGCCTGGCTCGAATCCCACGAACACGGCTACCACAAGGGCCTGAGATCCCGGCAGGTGCAGATGATCGCCATCGGCGGCGCCATCGGCACCGGGCTGTTCCTCGGCGCCGGCGGCCGGCTGCAGCTGGCCGGCCCGGCCCTGGCCCTGGTCTACCTGGTCTGCGGCTTCTTCTCCTTCCTGATCCTGCGGGCGCTGGGCGAGCTGGTGATGCACCGCCCCAGCTCCGGCAGCTTCGTCTCCTACACCCGCGAATTCCTGGGCGAGCGTGCCGCCTTCGTCGCCGGCTGGATGTTCTTCCTGAACTGGGCGATGACCGGCATCGTCGATACCACCGCCGCGGCCCTGTACATGCAGTACTGGTCGATGTTCTCCGACATCCCGCAATGGCTGTTCGCGCTGATCGCCATCGGCCTGATCACGGTGATGAACCTGATCGGCGTGAAGTGGTTCGGCGAGATGGAGTTCTGGTTCTCGCTGATCAAGGTCGCGGCGCTGGCGCTGTTCCTGGTGATCGGCGTGGTCGTGCTGGGCAGCGGCATGGAGGTGGGCGGCCACGCCACCGGGCCGCAGCTGGTCTCCGCCAATGGCGGCATCTTCCCGCACGGGCTGCTGCCCGCCGTGGTCATCGTCCAGGGCGTGGTCTTCGCCTATGCCGGGATCGAGCTGATCGGCACCGCCGCGGGGGAGACTGAGGATGCACGCAAGATCCTGCCGCGGGCGATCAACAGCGTGATCTGGCGCATCGCCCTGTTCTATGTCGGCTCGGTGGCGCTGCTGGTGCTGCTGCTGCCCTGGACAGCCTACAAGGCCGGGGAGAGCCCGTTCGTCACCTTCTTCACCGCGCTGGGCGTGCCGGGCATCGGCACGATCATGAACATCGTGGTGCTGACCGCGGCGCTCTCCAGCCTGAACTCCGGCCTCTACTCCACCGGCCGGGTGCTGCGGTCGCTGGCGATGGGCGGGTCGGCGCCCGACTTCGTGGCCCGGATGAACGCCCGCAAGGTGCCCTATGGCGGCATCCTGGTGACGGTCGGCATCTACTGCATCGGCGTGGTGCTGAACTACGTCGTGCCGTCGCAGGTGTTCGAGATCGTGCTGAACATCGCCTCGCTCGGCATCATCAGCACCTGGGCCTTCATCCTGGTCTGCCAGCTGATGCTGCGCCGGGCGGTGCGGCGCGGCGAGGCGCAGCCGATCACCTTCCGCATGCCGGCCGCCCCGGCCAGCACCTGGCTGACGCTGCTGTTCCTGGCCGGCGTGGTGGTGCTGATGGCGCTGGACTACCCGGTCGGGTCCTTCACCGTGGCGTCGCTGCCGGTGATCGCGGTCATCCTCGCCATCGGCTGGGCACTCGCGCGGAAGAAGGTGATGGCCCGGCGCCCGGACAGCCCGATGGCGCAGCACGAGCCGCTGGTGGCGCAGGGCAAGGCGGCCTCCTGATCCAGGCCCCGCACCGCGGGCACGGAACCCGCGGCCGCCGCGCTTGTTCTCCCCTCGCCCGCTGCCGGCCGCCCCATCGGGCGCTTGGCAGCAGGCTCCCGATTTGATCCACTGCGGCGGGGCGAGGGAGAGAGCACGGCGATGAATATCGGCGAGGCAGCGCGGCATTCGGGCCTGCCGGCGAAGACGATCCGGTATTACGAGGAGATCGGGCTGGTCCGGCCGGACCGGCGCGGCAACAACTACCGCGACTACTGCGCCCACACGCTGGAGGTGCTGCGCTTCCTGCGCCGGTCGCGCGAGTTCGGCTTCACCATCGAGCAGTGCCGCGCCCTGCTGTCGCTGTATGAGGACCCGACCCGCTGCTCCTCCGAAGTCAAGGCCCTGGCCTCGGCCCGGATCGGCGAGATCGACGCCAAGATCCGCGAGCTGGAGGCGCTGCGCGAGAGCCTGGGCGCGCTGGTGTGCCAGTGCCCGGGCGACGCCGCCCCCGCCTGCCCGATCATCGACGAGCTGGCCGGCGCCCCGCGCCCCGCTGCGACCGCCGAGATGCAATGACGCCGCGCCGCGCGCTGTTCCTGGTCAATCCGAAGGCCAGCCGGGCCGAGACCGGCCTCGACGCCGTGATCCGCACCCTGACCGATGGCGGGGTCGAGCCGGTGCGGCCGCTGAACGACGATGTCGACACGCTGATCCGGCGCCATGCCCGGGCGGTCGAATGCGTCATCGTCGGCGGCGGCGACGGCACGCTGAACCGGGCCGCGCCGGCGCTGATGGAGACCGGGCTGCCGCTCGGCATCCTGCCGCTGGGCACCGCCAACGACCTGGCGCGGACCCTGGAGCTGCCGGCCGACCCGGTGGCGGCGGCCCAGGTCATCGTCGACGGCCGGCTGCGCAGCATCGACCTAGGCGAGGTCAATGGCCGGCCCTTCTTCAACGTCGCCAGCCTGGGCATGAGCGTGGAGCTGGCGAAGTCGCTGGACGGCGACACCAAGAGGCGCTGGGGCCGCTTCGGCTACGCCCTCGCCGCGCTGCGGCTGGTGCGGCGGCTGGAGCGGTTCTCGGCCGAGATCCGGATCGATGACGGCAAGGTCATCCGCGGCAAGAGCATCCAGATCGCGGTCGGCAACGGCCGCTACTATGGCGGCGGCATGAGCATCGCCGAGGATGCGGCGCCGGATGACGGCATGCTGGACGTCTATTCGATCGAGGTCGACCACTGGATGTGGCTGGCGCTGATGTACCCGTCCTTCCGCGCCGGGCGGCACGGCCGCTGGAACGAGGTGCACGCCTTCCGCTGCCGGTCGGTCGAGGTGCGCACCCGCCGGCCGCGCGACGTCAACACCGACGGCGAGGTGACGACGCAGACCCCGGCCAAATTCCGGGTGCTGCCGAAGGCGATCCGGGTCTACACCCCGATGCCGGTCATCCCGCAGCCGGAACCGCTGGTCGCCGGCTGACCGCGACCAGCCACAGGCTGCCCAGCACCGCAGCCACCAGCGACCCGGCCAGCACGCCCATCTTGGTGGCCGCCTGCAGCGCCGGGTCGTCGAAGGCCAGCGCGCCGATGAACAGGCTCATGGTAAAGCCGATGCCGGCCAGCACCGAGACGCCGGCCAGCTGCGGCGTGGTGGCCCCGGCCGGCAGCGCCGCGACGCCGAGGCGGATCGACGCCCAGGCGGCGACGCCGACGCCGAGCGACTTGCCGACCACCAGCCCGGCGGCGATGCCGAGCGGCACCGGCTCCAGGAAGCTCGACAGGCTGGCGCCGGCGAAGGAGACCCCGGCATTGGCGAAGCCGAACACCGGCACCACCAGGAAGGCGACGACGTCGTGCAGGCTGTGCTCCAGCCGCAGCAGCGGCGGCTCGTCCTCATCCTCCGCGGTGCGGTCCAGCGGCACCAGGAAGGCCAGCACCACCCCGGCCAGCGTGGCGTGCAGGCCGGATTTCAGCACGAACAGCCAGACCACGGCGCCGACCACCAGATAGGGCCACAGCGCCTGCACCCTGAGCCAGTTGAACAGGCCCAGCACGGCGACGCCGGCCACGGCCCAGGCCAGGAAGGGCAGCGAGATGTCGCCGGTGTAGAACAGGGCGATGATCACCACGGCGGCGACGTCGTCGATGATCGCCAGCGCGGTCAGGAACACCTTCAGCGACACCGGCACCCGGCTGCCCAGCAGCGACAGCACGCCGAGGGCGAAGGCGATGTCGGTTGCGGCCGGAATCGCCCAGCCACGCAGCGCCACCGGGTCGCCGACATTGATCACGGCATAGATCAGGGCGGGCAGGATGACGCCGCCGGCCGCGGCGATACCGGGCAGCATCAGCGTCTCGCGCGACGACAGCTCGCCCTGCAGGATCTCACGCTTGATCTCGAGCCCGACCAGCAGGAAGAACACCGCCATCAGCCCGTCATTGACCCAGTGCAGCAGCGTCTTCTCGAGCACCAAGCTGCCGAAGCGCAGCCCGATCGGCAGGTGCAGCAGGTCGTCATAAGCGCCGGCCAGCGGCGAGTTGGCGACGATCAGAGCGAGGACCGCGACGGCCATCAGCACGATGCCGCCCGCCGCCTCGATCTCGAGGAAGGAGCGGATGGCCGAGATCGGCTTGCGCACCAGCCAGGCCTTCACGGTCTCGGGCATCGGCTGTTCTCCGGCGTCGGTGTCGGGGACCACAAATTGAGCGATAGGCAGAGCTGGCTCAATCGGAATCGGGTGGCGGCTCACCTGTCCGCATTGCCGCAACGCCCTGTTTTATCCTCCCCCTCCCGCGAGGGGAGGGGGAGGTTGGAAAGGGCAGGACGGTTCAAGCAGCCCTTGGCACCGCCCCTCCCGCGCGGCACTGTCGCGCATGGACCGACCGCCCCGCCGACCGCCCGCGCTCGACGACGCCGCCCTGGAACGGGCGGCGCTGGACTATCTCGGCCGCTACGCCGCCTCCACCGGCCAGCTGCGCCGGGTGCTGCAGCGCCGGATCCGCCGCGCCCTGCAGGCCGGGGCCGAGGTCGATGTCGAGGCGGTGGAGGCGCGGATCACGGCGCTGCTGGATCGCATGGTCCGGTCGAAGCTGCTGGACGACGCGCAATTCGCGGAGATGCGGATCGCCGGACTGGCCCGGCGCGGCCGGTCGGCCCGGGCGATCCGGGTCAAGCTGCGCGAGGCCGGGGTCGACGAGACAGTTGCGGACGCGGCCCTGTCCCTGTATGGCGGCGCGCCCGGGGCCGATCCGGACCGGGTGGCGGCGATCCGGCTGGCGCGACGGCGCCGGCTGGGACCGTTCCGGGCCGAGGCGGACCGGGCCGCGCACCGGATGCGCGACCTGGCGGCGCTGGCCCGGGCCGGCTTCGCCCCCGGCCTGTGCCGGGCGGTGGTCGACGCGCCGGACGCGGAGTCGCTGGAGGCGTCGGAAGACTGACGCTTCCGGTGTCAGTGTGGTGGCATTGACGTTCGGAAACGCGCTTCGGATAGTGCTTTCCCGAACATTGGTCGAGGCAGGAGAGAAAAGATGCGGCGACGCACATATGTCCTGGCGATCGACCAGGGGACGACATCGACCCGGGCGATCGTGTTCGACCCCCAGGGCCGGCCGGTGGCCAGCGCGCAGCGCGAGCTGCGCCAGATCTACCCGGCCGATGGCTGGGTCGAGCACGACCCGGAGGGGATCTGGTCCGACACCGTCTCGGCCTGCCGCGACGCCATCGCCCGGGCCCGGCTAACCGCCGACCACATCGCCGCGATCGGCATCACCAACCAGCGCGAGACCACGGTGCTGTGGGACCGCCAGACCGGCCGGGCGCTGCACTACGCCATCGTCTGGCAGGACCGGCGCGCCGCCGCCTTCTGCCGCGAGCTCGCCGCCGCCGGGCACGAGAATGCGGTGCAGACCAGGACCGGGCTGGTCATCGACGCCTATTTCTCGGCCAGCAAGCTGACCTGGCTCCTGGAGAATGTCCCGGATGCGCGGCGGCGGGCCGAGGCCGGGGAGCTGGCCTTCGGCACCATCGACAGCTTCCTGCTGTGGCGGCTGACCGGCGGGCGGGTGCATGCCACCGACGCCACCAATGCCAGCCGCACCATGCTGTTCAACATCCGGACCCAGGCCTGGGACGACGACCTGCTGGCCCTGTTCCGGGTCCCGCGCGCGATCCTGCCGGAGGTGCACGACAACGCACACCACTTCGGCACCACCGACAAGATCTTGTTCGGCGCCGCCATCCCGATCACCGGCATGGCCGGCGACCAGCAGGCCGCGACCTTCGGCCAGGCCTGCTTCAAGCCGGGCATGATCAAGTCGACCTACGGCACCGGCTGCTTCGCCCTCTTGAACATCGGCGACAAGCCGAAGACCTCGAAGCACCGCCTGCTGACCACCACCGCCTACCGCCTGGACGGCAAGCCGACCTATGCCATCGAGGGCGCGATCTTCAGCGCCGGCGCCACCATCCAGTGGCTGCGCGACGGGCTGAAGGTGATCAAGAGCGCGGCCGAGAGCGAGACCCTGGCCCGGTCGGTCGAGGATTCCGCCGGGGTCTACCTGGTG
The DNA here is from genome assembly GCF_039594555.1 of Inquilinus sp. Taxonomy (GTDB): domain Bacteria; phylum Pseudomonadota; class Alphaproteobacteria; order DSM-16000; family Inquilinaceae; genus Inquilinus. The sequence continues at coordinate 7,298 of NZ_JBCNNF010000002.1, read as the reverse complement.
CCCGCCTTCACCGGCCTGGGCGCGCCGCATTGGGACCCGGAGGCGCGCGGCACCATCCTGGGGCTGACGCGGGATTCGACCTCGGCCCACATCGCCCGCGCGGCGCTGGAGGCCGTGGCCTTCCAGACCCGCGACCTGATGGAGGCGATGGCCGCCGATGGCGGCGCCCGGCCGCGCGAGCTGCGGGTCGATGGCGGCATGGTGGCCAATGACTGGCTGTGCCAGATGCTCGCCGACATGCTGGATACCCCGGTCGAGCGGCCGAAGGTGATCGAGACCACGGCGCTGGGCGCCGCCTATCTGGCCGGGCTGACCGCCGGGGTCTACCCCTCGGTCGACGCGGTGGCCGAGGCTTGGCAGCGCGACCGGCTGTTCGAGCCGTCGATGCCGGCCGGCACCCGCAGCAGGCTGTATGAGGGCTGGCAAAAGGCGGTCAGGCGGGCGCGCGGCGTGAGATAATTCCTGCGCCGGGCGCGCGGAAACGCACGCCTGTGCGCGATTGCGAAAACAGTCGCAAAAGTCGCGCGCCGCTGTCATGTTGCGAAAATGTGGCGCCTGCAAGAGCGCCCAACGTCACAACCATCCGGGGGGACTCCGCCATGAGATTTCGCCTTGCCACGACCGCCGCCGCCGCGGCCCTGACCCTCAGCCTGCCCGCGCTGGCCGCCACCGAGATCCAGTGGTGGCACGCCATGACCGGGGCGAACAACGAGGTGGTCGAGACCCTGGCCAAGGAATTCAACGAGAGCCAGTCCGACTACAAGGTCGTGCCCGTGTTCAAGGGCACCTATCCGGAGACGCTGAACGCCGGCATCGCCGCCTTCCGCGCCGGCCAGCCGCCGCACATCCTGCAGGTGTTCGACGCCGGCACCGGCACCATGATGGCCGCGTCCAAGGCCATCGTCCCGGTGGCCAAGGTGCTGCAGGCCGACGGCGTGGCCTTCGACAAGTCGCAGTATCTCGGCGGCGTGGTCAGCTACTACAGCACCGCCGATGGCGAGCTGCTGTCCTTCCCCTACAACAGCTCCTCGCCGATCCTCTATTACAACAAGGACGCCTTCAAGAAGGCGGGGCTGGACGAGAATGCGCCGCCCAAGACCTGGCCGGAGCTGTTCGACGCCGCCAAGAAGATCAAGGCGGCCGGCTGGCCCTGCGGCTTCACCTCGACCTGGCTGACCTGGATCCAGCAGGAGAATTTCGCCGCCTGGAACAACGTGCCCTACGCCACCGAGCAGAACGGCCTGGCCGGGCTGGACCCGGAGCTGCTGATCAACAGCGACCTCTATGTCCGCCACTTCCAGACCCTGGCCGACCTGCAGAAGGCCGGCGTGTTCTCCTATGGCGGCCGCACCTCCGAGGCCAAGATCAAGTTCACCAGCGGCGAATGCGCCATGATGACGGAGTCCTCGGGCGGGCTCGGCGACGTGGTGAAGTCCGGTATCAATTTCGGCACCAGCACCCTGCCCTATTACCCGGAGGCCGCCGGCGCGCCGCAGAACACCATCCCGGGCGGCGCCAGCCTGTGGGTCCTGGCCGGCCATCCGGACGCCGAATACAAGGGCGTGGCCAAGTTCTTCGAGTTCCTGTCGCAGACCCCGATCCAGGAGCGGCTGCACGAGAAGTCGGGCTATCTGCCGGTCACCATGGCCGCGTATGAGGCGGCGAAGAAGTCCGGCTTCTACGACAAGAACCCGGCCCGCGAGATCCCGATCCTGCAGATGATGGGCAAGGCGCCGACCGACAATTCGAAGGGCGTGCGGGTGATCAACCTGCCGCAGGTGCGCGACATCATCAATGAGGAGCTGGAGACGATGCTGAACGGCCAGCAGGACGCCAAGACGGCGCTCGACAAGGCCGTGCAGCGCGCCAACGCCGCGATCAAGGAAGCGGCGGAGCAATAAGGCCGCGGAGGGGGAGGCCCGCCGCCCCTTCTCACATCGTCATCCCCGCGAAAGCGGGGATCTCTTCCCGTCTTCGCACCGACGAGATTCCCGCTTTCGCGGGAATGACGGCAAAGGGGGGAGACGAGCACCGGAATGACCCGCCCCGCATGAACCGCCGCGCGATCTTCCCGAACACGGTCCTGCCCTATCTGCTGGTGGCGCCGCAGATCGCGATCACCGTGATCTTCTTCTTCTGGCCGGCCGCCCAGGCGGTGCGCCAGTCGATGCTGCGCGAGGACCCGTTCGGCCTCAAGACCCGCATCGTCTGGCTGGACAATTTCGGCCGGGTGCTGGGCGACCCGGCCTATCTGAACTCGCTGCAGGTGACGGCCGTGTTCTCGATCGCGGTCGCGGTCTCGGCCCTGGTGGTGGCGCTGCTGCTGGCGGTGATGGCCGACCGGGTGGTGCGCGGCCAGGGCCTGTACCGCACCCTGCTGCTGTCGCCCTACGCCATCGCCCCGGCGATCGCCGGCATGCTGTGGCTGTTCCTGTTCAACCCGTCAATGGGCACGCTGGCGGTGCTGCTGCGCCAGGCCGGCTTCGACTGGAACCCGCTCTTGAACGGCGGCCAGGCGATGACGCTGGTGGTGGCCGCGGCCGCCTGGAAGCAGATCAGCTACAACTTCCTGTTCTTCCTGGCCGGGCTGCAGGCGATCCCGAAAAGCCTGATCGAGGCCGCGGCGATCGACGGCGCCGGGCCGGCCCACCGCTTCCGCACCATCATCTTCCCGCTGATCTCGCCGGTGTCGTTCTTCCTCTTGGTCGTCAACACCGTCTACGCCTTCTTCGACACGTTCGGCATCATCCATGCCGTGACCTCGGGGGGCCCGGGTAAGTCGACCGAGATCCTGGTCTACAAGGTCTACAATGACGGGTTCGTGAATCAGCAGATGGGCGTCTCCGCCGCCCAGTCGGTGATCCTGATGGTGCTGGTGATCGCGCTGACCTTCGTCCAGTTCCGCTATGTCGAGCGCCGGGTGCATTACGCATGATCGAGAACCGGCCGCTGGGCACGCTGATCGCCCATTTCGTCCTGATCGTCGGGATCGTGCTGGTCGCCTTCCCGGTCTACTACACCTTCATCGCCTCGACCTACCCGACCCAGGCGATCCTGTCGCCGCCGCTGCCGCTGCTGCCGGGCGACCGGTTCCTGGAGAACTATGGCGGCGCCCTGTTCGTCGGGTCGGGCCGGATCGGCGGCGTCGACATGCTGCGGGTGCTGTGGAACACAACGGTGGTGGCGCTGGCGATCGCGGTCGGCAAGATCGCGATCTCGCTGCTCTCCGCCTACGCCATCGTGTTCTTCCGCTTCCCGCTGCGGCTGGTGTTCTTCTGGATGATCTTCGTCACGCTGATGCTGCCGGTCGAGGTGCGCATCGTGCCGACCTACCAGGTCATCGTGAATCTCGGCCTGATCGACACCTATGCCGGGCTGACCATCCCGCTGATGGCGTCGGCCACCGCCACCTTCCTGTTCCGCCAGTTCTTCCTGACCGTGCCGGACGAGCTGGTGGAGGCGGCGCGGATCGACGGCGCCGGGCCGCTGCGCTTCCTGCGCGACATCCTGCTGCCGCTGTCGCGCACCAACATCGCCGCCCTGTTCGTGATCACCTTCATCTATGGCTGGACCCAGTATCTCTGGCCGCTCCTGGTGACCAACGACAATTCGATGAACACGATCATCATCGCCCTGCGGAAGATGATCTCCTTCGCCGATGCCGACACCGAATGGAACCTGGTGATGGCGACCACGATCCTGGCCATCATCCCGCCGGTGGTGGTCGTCCTCGTCATGCAGCGCTGGTTCGTGAAGGGCCTGATCGAGAGCGAGAAATAATGGCGACAGTCGAGATCCGACGGGTCCGCAAGACCTATCCCGGCGCCGCGCAGGAAACCATCAAGGGCATCGACTGCGCCATCGCCGATGGCGAGTTCCTGGTCATGCTGGGCCCGTCCGGCTGCGGCAAGTCCACCCTGCTGCGCATGGTGGCGGGGCTGGAGAGCATCGGCGGCGGCGAGATCGCCATCGGCGGCCGGGTCGTGAACAAGCTGGAGCCGAAGGACCGGAACATCGCCATGGTGTTCCAGAACTACGCCCTGTACCCGCATATGTCGGTCTACGACAACATGGCGTATGGGCTGCGCATCCAGGGCCTGTCCAAGGCCGAGATCGACCAGCGCGTGCGCGCGGCGGCCGGGACGCTGGAGCTGTCGGCCCTGCTGGAGCGCAAGCCGCGGCAGCTGTCGGGCGGCCAGCGCCAGCGCGTCGCCATGGGCCGCGCCATCGTGCGCGAGCCCGCCGTGTTCCTGTTCGACGAGCCGCTGTCGAACCTGGACGCCAAGCTGCGCACCCAGATGCGGATCGAGATCAAGAAGCTGCAGTCGCGCCTCGGCGTCACCAGCCTGTACGTCACCCATGACCAGGTCGAGGCCATGACCCTGGCCGACCGGATCATGGTGATGAATGGCGGCGCGGCCGAGCAGATCGCCCCGCCGCTGGACATCTATCTGAAGCCGGCCTCGGTCTTCGTCGCCGGCTTCATCGGCTCGCCGGCGATGAATTTTTTGCCGGCCGAGGTCGCGCGGGACGGCAGCAGCGTGGTGCTGCCCGGCGGCCAGCGCGTCGCCACCGGCCGGGCGGCAGGGCTGGGCGGGCGGAAGGTCCTGGCCGGCATCCGGCCGGAGCATCTGACGCTGGACAGCCCGGCCGACCCGGAGCATCGGCTGGAGGTCGCGGTCGAGCTGGTCGAGGCGCTGGGCGCCGACACGGTGGTGCATGGCCGGCTGGGCGACGGCACGACGCTGCTGGCCCGGCTGCCCGGCGTGGTCGCGGCCCGCACCGGCGACCGCCTGGCCTTCGCCGTGCCCGAGGACCAGTTGCACCTGTTCGACCCGGAGACCGGGCGGGCGCTGGGGTAGAGCCGGTCGCGTGACCGCTCCCGCTTGCGGGATCTTTTTACAGGTCCCACCACCGTCATTGCGAGCGCAGCGAAGCAATCCATGCAGCCGCTCGTGCGGGACGATGGATTGCTTCGTCGGCTTCGCCTCCTCGCAATGACGGCGAGGGGTTAGAAAGAGGGGCCGGATACCAGGCCCGGCCCCCATCGTCATCCCCCGACCGTCAGCGGATGGTCAGGCCGCCCTTGAACAGCGGGCTGCGCTTGGCCGCCGTGCGCTTGGCGGCCGTGGCCGCGAACTCCGCGGTGTCGGTCACCGGGTCGCGCCGCATCGCGAACACGATCACCGCATTCGCCACCGCGTCGGAGAACTGGTCCAGCGCCTTGTCGCTGATATTGGCGATGCTGTCGCAGGGCGCGTGGTAGCAGGCATCGTAGGGCTGGCCCGCCGTGCCGCCATAGATCCGCGCCTCGGCCTCGGACTTGACGTTCTCGGCGCCGCTGAACAGGCCGCCGGCCGGGATGCCGTTCTCGATGAACGGGCCGTAATCGGATCGGCCGTCGAAGGCGGTGGGCGCCGTCGCCAGGTTCTTGCGGGCGAAATGCGCCAGGAACACGTTCTCGATCAGCCCCGACCCGTCCGGCCCGGCATCCGGCGTGTCCGACCCGTTGCCGTCATAGACGAAGCGCACGAAGTTGGGCGACGCCAGCATGTCGAAGTTCAGGTTCAGCAGGATCTTCTTCTTCTCGGCATCGCTGAGCGACGCGACATAGTGGGTGGAGCCGAGCAGCCCCAGCTCCTCCCCGCCCCAGAAGGCGAAGCGCACCTTGTTGCGCAGCAGCAGCTGGCGGCGGCCGACCTGCTCCGCCACCTCGAGATTGGTCGCGGTGCCGCTGCCATTGTCGTTGATGCCCGGGCCGGCCTGCACGGAATCGAGATGCGCCCCGACCGTGACGACCTTGTTCGGGTCGCCGGACCAGGTGTCGGCGATGACGTTCCAGTTGGTTCGCTTCTCGTTGATCGCCTGGACCTTGAGGCGGACGGTCACCGGGCCGGACTGGGCCTGGGTGTACAGCTCGTTGCCGACCTCGAAGGTGGTGAACACGCCCGGGAACGGCCGCGGCGCGCCGAGGCCGACGCCCTCGATCACGTCGGTGCGGCCGGCTGGCCCTCATTCATGATGATGACGCCGATGGCGCCCGCCGCCTCCGCCATCGCCGCCTTCTGGGCGAAGGGGCAGGTGCCGCGCTGGATCAGCGCGATCGCGCCCGCCGTCTCCGGCGGATAATCGGCGGCCTCGCAGCCGCTGGCCGAGCTCGGCGTCGGCGAGGGCGGCAGGACGATGTTGCTGGTCGGCACCACCCGGCCGGTGACCTCGCGCGAGGCGGAGTAGAGCGTGGTGGCGAAGTCGCTGTGCGCCGCGTAGGTCCGCGGCGACGGCGACACCCGGCCGAATTCCGGCGTCCCGGTCTCCTGGAAGAAGTCGAACGGGAAGGGCTGGACGGTGACCCGGTAGCCGGCCCGCTGCAGCCGCTGCTTCACGTAGTCGACCGAGGCCTTGTAGCCCGGCAGCCCGTCGGCGCGGTTGCCGCCATTGGCGGTGGCGATCGCCTGCAGCGCGGTCAGGTGCTGGCGGATGCCGCTGACCGTGACCGCGCGCTGCAGGTCGGCGCTGATCAGCGCCGTGATCAGGTCGCCCACCAGGTCGCGCTGGGCGGCCGCCGACGGGGCGGCGTTGGTGGTGGCGGCCAGGGCCGAGGACGCAGGCAGGGCCAGGGCGGTCGCCAGCAGGGCGGCCGCCAGATGACGCAGTTTCACGATGGTCCCCCTTCAAATCGTTGCGGTGGGGCTTGTGGCCGCCCTGATCGCAATCGAACGGCCTTGGATCGGCCAGCCCCCACTTGCGCAGCACTGTCCGGCACCGCCGCGAACAACGTCAACAGGATTTTCGACCCTGCTTTTGATCTATATTTGACAGAATTTGAGAATTGCCGAACGCTAGTTTGATCATCTCCGCATCCCGTAAAGTCATTTGAGATTTTGCCCGACAATTACTGTAGGCTTGGAAATAGAAAAGGGTCCGGACGTCGCCGTCCGGACCCTAAGAAGCCGCTCGCCGACCCGCGTCAGCGGATCATCAGCGGGCCCTTGTACAGCGCGCCGCGCGTCGCGTTCCGGGCGACCCGCTTGGTCGCGGCCGAGGCGGCCAGGCCGACCGGGTCGACCACCGGGTCACGCCGCTGGGCAAACACCACCACCGAGTTCGCCACCGCGTCCGAGAACTGGTCGAGCACGGTGTTGTTGATGTTGGCGATGGTGTCGCAGGCCTGGTGGTAGCAGGGATCGTAGGCGATGCCGGCGGTGCCGCCGTAGATCCGGGCTTGGGCCTCGGTCTTGATCACCTCGGCGCCGGTGAAGATGCCGCCGGCCGGGATGCCGGCCTCGGTGAAGGCGGCA
>NZ_JBCNNF010000199.1:0-12647 GCF_039594555.1 Inquilinus sp. | reverse complement strand
CACCCTGGCCGACATCGGCGCCCGGGTGCGGGAAGCGAAGATCACCCGCACCGCGCTGATCCTGGTCGGCCGCGTGCTGGGCGGCGACACCGAATTCACCGACAGCGCCCTCTACGACCCGGCGCATGTCCATGTGCTGCGCCCGAAGCGCGGCACGAAAGTTGCTTCGATATGAAGCGAACTACCCCCTTTTGTCATTGCCGGGCTTGACCCGGCAATCCAGAGGCCACCGAGAGCTGCTCGGGCCGCCCTGGATGCCCGGGTCAAGCCCGGGCATGACAAGTGGGAGAATGACCTTAATGTCCGCAGCCTGACCCTGGAGACCCCCATGAAACTCGCCAAGACTCTCGCCCTGACCGCGCTGGCGACGCTGCTGCCGGCGGCGGCCTACGCCCATCCGGGGCATGACGTGGTCGGCTTCTCGGCCGGCTTCGAGCACCCGTTCTCGGGCCTCGACCACATCCTCGCCATGGTGGCCGTGGGCATCTGGGCCGGCCAGGTCGGCGGCCGCTACATCTGGCAGGCGCCGCTGGCTTTCTTGACGCTGATGGCGGTCGGCGGCATCGCCGGCATCCAGGGCCTCGGCCTGCCGATGGTCGAGCTCGGCATCGCCGGGTCGATCATCGTCTTCGGCGCGCTGATCGCGCTGGCGGTGCGGCCGGTGGCCTGGGTCGGCATGGCGGTGACCGGCGTCTTTGCCGTGTTCCACGGCTATGCCCATGGCGCCGAGATGCATCCGGATTCTTCCGCCCTGACTTACGGGCTCGGCTTCATCGCCGCGACCGCGATCCTGCACGGCATCGGCATTGGCGCGGCGCTGGGCCTGAACCGGCTGCGCTATGCCCCGGTGGAGCGCGCGCTGGGCGCCGCCATCGCCGTGGCCGGCCTAGTCATCGCGGCTGGCTGAGAGCACATCCGGCAATGGGCCCGGCGCGGCCGCTGGGCGGCGGTTTCTCCGCTTCCGGTGCTCACGCACCAAATGTGCGCTGCGCTCCGGTTCTCGAAACCACCGCCCATCGACTCACGCCGAACCCATTTCCGGACGCGCTCCGAGCCAGTCCAGCGCCCCGGCGACGTCCGGCACGGCCGGCGTCGAAGGGAGCGTCGGGCGCCGGATCATGACCACCGGGATCGCCGCCTCGCGCGCCGCCGCCAGCTTCGCCGCCGTGGCGTCGCCGCCGGCATTCTTGGCGACGACGGCGCGGATGCCGTGTTGGGCGATCAAAGCGTGCTCGCCGTCCAGCGTGAACGGGCCGCGCTCGCTCAGCAGCAGGCAGTTTGGCGGGAGGTCCTCCGGCGCCGGCGGCTCGATCGAGCGCAGCACGAAGCGCAAGGCAGGGCAGCGACGGAACGGCGCCACCTCCTGCCGGCCCAGGGTCAGCAGCACTGTGGAGTTGGCCGGCAGTGCCCCGGCCAACCAGTCGGCAGCGGCGGCGGCATCGGCCACGTCGATCCAGCGGTCACCCGGCACCGGCATCCAGGCCGGCCGCTCGATCCGCAGCAGCGGCACGCCCGCCTCGGCGCAGGCGGCCGCGGCATTGGCGGAGATCGTCGCGGCGAAGGGGTGGGTGGCATCGATCACCCGGTCGATGCGCTCGGCCCGCAGATACGCCGCCAGCCCGCCGGCGCCGCCGAAGCCACCGACCCGCACCGCGCCCGGCAGCGCCGTCGGTGCCCGGGTGCGCCCGGCCAGCGAGGTGACGACCTCCCAGTCCCCGGCCTGGGCCAGGGCGCGGGCCAGCGCCGCGGCCTCGCCGGTGCCGCCGAGGATCAGCAGCCGCCTACCAGCCATCGGCGGCCCCCACCAGCCCGCCCTGGCGGTCGAACACCAGGATCTCGACCGCGACGCCGCTGCCCTCGACCACGTCCTGCGCCGTCGCCTGGGCCCGTCGTGCCACAAGGTCGGCCAGGGCGATGCCGGCGCCGGAGGCCAGGTCCAGCACCTGCTTGGCGGTGTTGGCTCGCCGCGCCTGCCCGACGAGTTCGGCCGGGGCGCCGGCCTCGGCCAGCCGGTCGCCCAGCCAGTCGAAATCGACCTCGCTGCGGCCGGAGTGGAGGTCGAGGAAGCCCTGCGCCAGCTTGGTCAGCTTGCCGAAGCCACCGCCGATGGTCAGGCGCGGGATCGGATGCGCCTTGAGGTATTTCAGCAGCCCGCCCGCGAAATCGCCCATGTCGAGCAGCGCCGTGTCCGGCAGGCCGTAGCGCGCCACCACCGCGGCCTCGGAGGTCGACCCGGTGCAGCCGGCGACATGGGGCAGGCCGAGCGCCCGGGCGACATCGATGCCGCGATGGATCGAATGGATCCAGGCGGAGCAGGAGAAGGGCACGACCACGCCGGTGGTGCCCAGCACCGACAGGCCGCCGAGGATGCCGAGCCGCGGGTTCCAGGTCTTCTGCGCCAGCCTCTCGCCATCCGGGATCGAGATCTCGATCACCACGTCGCCAGGATCGCCGTGCTCGGCTGCGATCCGGGCCACGGCCTCGGTCATCATCCGCCGCGGCACCGGGTTGATCGCGGGCTCGCCGGGCGGAATCGGCAGGCCGGGCAGGGTGACGGTGCCAACACCGGGGCCGGCCCGGAAGGTGACGCCCGACCCGGCCGGCCCACGACGCACCTCGGACACCACCAGCGCGCCATGGGTCACGTCCGGGTCGTCGCCGGCGTCCTTGACGATGCCCGCGCGGGCCCAGCCGTCGCCTCGGCCCTCCAGCGCCAGGGCGAAGGCCGGGGTCTCGCCGCGCGGCAGGGTGATCGCCACCGGGTCCGGGAATCGGCCGGTCAGCAGCGCGGTATAGGCGGTGGCGGTCGCGGCGGTGGCGCAGGCGCCGGTGGTCCAGCCGCGCCGCAGCGGTCCCCCCTCGGGCGTCTGGACAGGTTTGCGGGCCATGATGGGTTTCGATACAGGAAGCGTCGCAAGCTGCCTAGCGGCGTCGCGGCATGGCTTTTAAGGTTCGGGTGATGGTTGATCTCCCTCTGCCCTTTCCGGCATTCGAGCCCGGCTGGGTCTGGCTGGTCGGCGCCGGCCCCGGCGACCCCGGCCTGCTGACGCTGCACGCGCTGCATGCGCTGCGCTCGGCCGATGTCGTGGTCTATGACGCGCTGGTATCCGACGCGATCATCGGCCTGGCCGCGCCGGGCGCACAGCTGGAATTCGCCGGCAAGCGCGGCGGCAAGCCGTCGCCGAAGCAGCCCGACATCACCGCCCGGCTGATCCAGCTGGCCCGGACTGGCAAGCGCGTGCTGCGGCTGAAGGGCGGCGACCCCTTCGTCTTCGGCCGGGGCGGGGAGGAGGGGCTGGCCCTGGTCGAGGCCGGCATCCCGTTCCGCATCGTCCCGGGCATCACCGCGGGCGTCGGCGGCCCGGCCTATGCCGGCATTCCGGTGACGCATCGCGACACCAACCATGCGGTCACCTTCCTGACCGGCCACGATGCCTCCGGCGACGTCACCGCCGGGGTTGCCTGGGACGCGATCGCCCGCGGGTCGCCGGTGATCGTGGTCTATATGGCGATCAAGCACATCGCCCGAATCGCGGCGCATCTGATCGAGGGCGGCCGGTCGCCGGACGAGCCGGTGGCGGTGATCAGCCGGGCGACGACGCCGGAGCAGCGGGTGGTCGAGACCACCCTCGCCACGGTGGCGGCGGATGTCGAGGCGCAGGGGCTGCAGGCCCCGGCGGTGGTGGTGGTGGGCGAGGTGGTGCGGCTGCGTTCGGCGCTCGATTGGCTCGGCGCGCTGGAGGGCAAGGCCCTGACCCCGGACCCGCTCGGCACCCGCGCGAAGGGCGAGGCGGGGTGATGATTTTGAGGCCTGTCCCCCTCACCCTCCCGCCGCCAACGCGGCGGGCCCCTCCCTCTCCCCAAGGAGAGGGAAAACAGAGCCGAATCGCCCTTTACCTCTCCTTGGGGAGAGGTCGAAATCGCGCAGCGATTTCGGGTGAGGGGGCGAGCGCGGTCCGTCCGGCTAACGCGGTCTAGCCATGCCTGTGCCCGCCCTGATGATCGCGGCGCCGGCCTCCGGCAGCGGCAAGACGGTGGTGACGCTGGGCCTGCTGCGCCATCTGCGCGACCGCGGCGTCGCCGTCGCCGTCGCCTCGGCCAAGTCCGGTCCGGACTATATCGATCCCGCCTTCCACGCCGCGGCCAGCGGCCGGGCCTGCGTCAACCTCGACGCCTGGGCGATGCGGCCGCAGACGCTGGATGCGCTGGCGGCGCGGCAGGCCGAGGGTGCCGATCTCCTGATCGTCGAGGCGGCGATGGGGTTGTTCGACGGCGCGCCCGGTCCCGGCTCGGTCGGGGATGGCTCGGCCGCGGACCTCGCCGCGCGCTTCGGCTGGCCGGTGGTGCTGGTGCTGGATGCCGGCGGCCAGGGCTTCTCCGCCGCCGCGGTGCTGGCTGGGTTCAAGGGCTTCCGCGACGACGTCCGGATCGCCGGGGTGATCTTCAACCGCGTCGGCAGCGCCCGGCACGAGGCGATCCTGCGCCGCGCCGCAGAGCATGCCGGCCTGCCGGTGCTCGGTTTCGTGCCGCGGCTGCCGGCCCTGGCGCTGCCCTCCCGCCATCTCGGCCTGGTCCAGGCCGGCGAGCATGCCGCGCTGGAGGCGTTCCTCGCGGCAGCCGGTGAGGTGGTGGGGGCGGGGGTGGATGTGGAGGTGCTCAAGCAGGTTGCTCCGATGAGTCCCCCCTCCCCCCGCGGGAGGGGGGTAGGGGGAGGGGGTTCGAGCCGCGGGAGCGATGCTTCTGGGCTAGGTTCCGCCATCGGCGTAGTCCCAGACGAACCGGATCGGAATCCTTCGATCGACAACCCCCTCCCCCTACCCCCCTCCCGCAAGGGGAGGGGGGACTCGGAGGGATTCGTCGTCCCCCCCCTCGGCCAACGCATCGCCGTCGCCGGCGACACCGCCTTCGCCTTCGCCTATCCGCATCTGCTGGCCGCCTGGCGCGAGGCGGGGGCGGAGATCCTGCCGTTCTCGCCGCTGGCCGACGAGGCGCCGGACGCGGACGCCGACGCGGTCTACCTGCCCGGCGGCTACCCCGAGCTCCATGCCCGCCGCCTCGCGGGCAACCGCCGCTTCCTCGACGGGCTGCGCGCGGCGGCGGGGCAGGGCCGGGCGATCTATGGCGAATGCGGCGGCTACATGGTGCTGGGCACCGGACTCACCGATTCCGACGGGAACCGCCACGCCATGGCCGGGCTGCTGCCTGTGGAAACCTCCTTCGCCGAGCGCCGGCTGCATCTCGGCTATCGCCGCGCCGCCCTGGCCGCCGCGACGCCGCTTGGTCCCGCAGGCGCCGTCTGGCGCGGCCATGAGTTCCACTACGCCTCGATCCTGTCCGAAGGGCCGGGCGAGGCGCTGTTCGAGGCCTGGGATGCGGAGGGCGAGCCGCTCGGCCGCCTCGGCCGGCGCGCCGGCTCCGTCTTCGGCTCCTTCTTCCACCTGATCGACCGGGCATGAGCATGGTTCAGCATGGCGGTGATCTGGCCGCGGCCGAAGCCCGCTGGGGCCGTCCCGCCAGGGGCTGGCTCGACCTCTCCACCGGCATCAACCCGGTGCCCTATCCGATCCCGGCGATCGATACCGCCGCGTGGCACCGGCTGCCGCAGCACGACCGGCTGCGCCGGCTGCTGGAGGCCGCGCGGTCCTGCTACGCCGCCCGGGCGGATGCGCCGACCGTCGCCGCGCCGGGCACCCAGATCCTGATCCAGCTGCTGCCGCGGCTGCGCCCCGGCGCCCGGGTGGCGATCCTCGGCCCGACCTATGGCGAGCACGCCGCCTGCTGGTCCGCCGAGGGGGCGACGGTGACGACGGTCCGTTCGATCGAGGAGGCCGCCGCGGCGGAGGTCGTCGTGCTGGTCAACCCGAACAACCCGGACGGCCGCATTGTCAGGTCTGGGCGCCTGACGGCCCTGGCCGACGATCTGGCGGCGCGCGGCGGCCTGCTGGTGGTCGACGAGGCCTTCGCCGAGGTCACTCCGGGCGTCAGCATCGCGGCCGAGGCCGGGCGCCCGGGCCTGCTGATCCTGCGATCCTTCGGCAAGTTTTTCGGCCTGGCTGGCATCCGGCTCGGCTTCGCCATCGGCGCGGCGACGGAGGTCGAGCGGTTGGCGCGGTGGCTCGGCCCCTGGGCCGTGCCGGGGCCGGCGATCGAGACCGGCATCGCCGCCCTGGCGGATCAGGGTTGGCAGGAGGCGGCACGGACGCGGCTCGCCACCGACGCGCGGCGGCTCACGGAGTTGCTGACGGCTGGTGGCTTCGCCGATCGCGGCGGCACTGATCTGTTCCGGCTGGTCGAGCATCCCCAGGCGACGATCATCCGGGATCGTCTCGGCCACGCCGGCATCCTGGTCCGCCGCTTCATGCATCAGCCGACATGGTTGCGCTTCGGCCTGCCGGCCGGCGAGGACGGATTTGCCCGACTGGCCGCGGCGCTGGGCTAAAGGCCCCGCAGCCGCGCCATCTGATAGCTGTCGACATAGGCGCCGTCGCGATAGGCGTAGGCCCGCTCGCAGCCTTCGATGACGAAGCCGAATTTCCGGTACAGCGCGATCGCCGGCACGTTGTCGGTCCAGACCCCGAGCTCCAGCCGCTTCAGGTTCAGCCAGTTGTCGGCGGTGTCGAGCAGCGCCGCCATCAGCACGGTGCCGATGCCCTGGCGGTGGAAATCGTCATGCACGCCGCAGGTCACGGCGCCGGCATGGGCGCGCCGGCCCTTGCCCGGCTGCAGCAGCGCCCGGCCGACCACCCGGCCCGCGACCACCGCGGCGAGGTGGATGTCGTCGGCCGGCGCCGATTCGAGGCGCCTGCGCACCTCCTCCCCCGACTGGAAGGGCAGGCGCAGCGTGCCCCAGCGGTAGCGCGGCTGGACCTGCATCTCGGCGATGTCGGGCCAGTCCGCGACCTGCAGCGCCCGGATGGTGACGTCGATCATGGGGACGGGTCCTTCGGTTCCGGCGCGTCGGGGCGCGGCCAGGCGTTGCGGGCCCAGTTGCCGACATAGGAGGCCAGGACCAGCGAGACGCCAGTGCCGATCCAGCTCGACTGGCCCTGCAGGTGGAACCAGATGACGAAGGCGGCGAGGCCGGCCGCGGCGGCGAACAGGAACAGGGCCGGCAGGCGGCTGCCGATCCTGATGTCGGCCGACCCGGTCATCTCGACGCCCGGGCCGGCCAGCCGCGTCGTCCGCCGCGGCGAATCCGGCTGCTGCAGCTCCACCGTCACCCGGCCCCGCCGGACCCGGCCGGCGCGGCGCCCGCGGCCGGAGGTGAGCGAGACCAGGATCATCGACACCACCATGGCCGCGACCGCCCAGGCGAAGGCGATGACGATGGTCAGGCCGGTGGCGGGGCGGTGCTCGTGCCAGTACAGCTGGCGGGCGATCAGGACCAGGCCGACTGCGAAGGCGGTGAACACGCCGCCGACCACGAGCATCGCGTTGGGCATGCGGGAGGGGATTCGCTTCGGCATGCTGCGACCATAATCCTGCCGGCCGCCGCCGCAAGCCGGTCCAAATCTGTTTTAAACTTAAAGCATTTCGTGATTAGATGGATGCAATCGCTTCCGCCCGACGGGGGCGCATGAAAGACTGGCGGCGCGACCGGCGGCCATCGCCGGCGCCCGATAAGAAACGGGGGAGAGCATCATGGCGAGACGCGTTCCGGCCTTGCTGGCGGCTGTGCTGATGATGGGGCTGGCGGCCCTGCCATCCGGCGCGCAGGCCGAGGAGGGCAAGCTCAAGATCGGCTTCATGGCCACGCTCTCCGGCCCGCCGGCGGCTTTGGGCCAGCACATGCGCGACGGCTTCCAGCTCGGGGTCAAGGAGTTGGGCGGCAAGCTCGGCGGCGTGCCGACCGAGGTGGTGGTCGAGGATGACGAGCTGAAGCCCGACGTTGCCGTCAACAAGGTCCGCAAGCTCCTGGAGAGCGACCAGGTCGACATCGTCGTCGGCGTCGTCTTCTCCAACGTCATGATGGCGATCGCCAAGCCGGTGACCGACGCCGAGAAGATCCTGATCAGCCCCAATGCCGGTCCGTCGCCGCTGGCGGGCAAGGGCTGCAGCCCGTATTTCTTCTCGGTCTCCTACCAGAACGACCAGAACCACGAGGTCATGGGCAAATACGCCCAGGACAAGGGCTGGACCAAGGTCGCGCTGATCGCCCCGAACTACCAGGCCGGCAAGGACGCGCTGGCCGGGTTCAAGCGCCACTACAAGGGCGAGGTGGCGGAGGAGATCTACACCCAGGTCAACCAGCAGGATTTCTCGGCCGAGCTGGCGAAGATCGCGGCGGCGCAGCCGCAGGCGGTGTTCGTGTTCATGCCCGGCGGCTCCGGCGTCAACCTGGTGCGGCAGTACCGCCAGGCCGGCCTGGCCGAGCGCATCCCGTTCCTGTCCGCCTTCACCGTCGACGAGACGACGCTGCCGGCCACCAAGGATGCGGCTTTGGGCCTGTTCGCCGGGGCGCAATGGGCGCCGAACCTGAACAATGCCGCCAACAAGGCCTTCGTCGCCGCCTTCGAGAAGGAATACGGCTACGAGCCGGCGCTGTACGCCGCCAACGGCTACGACGCGGCCAAGCTGATCGACGCCGCCATTCGCCAGGCCGGCGGCAAGACCGATGCGGAGACGCTGAAATCGGCCATCCGTGATGCGAAATGGGCCAGCGTCCGCGGTGACTTCGCCTGGAACAAGAACAACTTCCCGGTGCAGGACTTCTATCTGACCGAGGTGGTGAAGCGCGACGACGGCAAGATCGTCACCAGCCGGGTGTCGACCGTCTTCCCGCACTACGGCGACGCCTACGCCGACCAGTGCAAGATGGATTGAGGCGGGCGGCGCACTCCTCATGACTCCGCTGTTCCCCCCGCCGTCATTGCGAGGAGGCGAAGCCGACGAAGCAATCCAGGGGCCACGCCAAACCGCCCTGGATTGCTTCGCTGCGCTCGCAATGACGGTCTTTGTGGACAGGATGGCCCTGCAGCCATGAGCACCACCCTCCTGGTCGTCCAGGCCCTGAACGGGCTGCAGCTCGGCGTGCTGCTGTTCCTGATCGCGGCCGGGCTGACGCTGGTCTTCGGAGTGATGGACTTCATCAACCTGGCGCATGGCGTGCAGTACATGCTGGGCGCCTATTTCGCCGTCGCCTTCTACGGCCTGACCGGCCACTTCCTGCTGGCCCTGCTGCTGGCGCTGGCGGCCGCCCTGCTGCTCGGGCTGGTGCTGGAGGTGCTGGTGTTCCGGCACCTCTATGGCCGCAGCCATCTCGACCAGGTGCTGGCCACCTTCGGCCTGATCCTGTTCTTCAACGAGGCGGTGCGGACGCTCTGGGGCTCGTCGCCGCTGAGCTACCCGATGCCGGAGGCGCTGTCGGGGTCGATCGCGCTGATGCCGGGCCTCTTGTACCCGGTCTACCGGCTGGTGGTGCTGGCGGCCGGGCTCGGCGTCGCCCTGCTGCTCTGGATCCTGATCGCGCGCACCAGAATCGGCATGCGCGTCCGGGCCGGGGCCAGCAACGCCGACATGGTCTCGGCCCTCGGCGTCAACATCCGCCGGCTGTTCATGATCGTGTTCGGCGTCGGCACCATGCTGGCGGGCTTCGCCGGTGCCCTGGCCGGGCCGATCTTCGCGGTCGAGCCGAGCATGGGCGACAACTTCCTGATCCTGGCCTTCGTCGTCATCGTCATCGGCGGCATCGGCTCGATCAAGGGCGCCTTCATGGCCTCGCTGCTGGTCGGGCTGGTCGACACGCTCGGCCGGTCCTTCGCCACCGACCTGTTCCGCCTGGTGCTGGCGCCGGCCTCGGCCAACCAGGTCGGGCCGGCCCTGGCCTCGATGCTGATCTACCTGCTGATGGCCGCGATCCTGTTCTGGCGCCCGGCCGGGCTGTTCCCCGCCCATGGCCAGTGATGCGATGACCGGGGCAGGGACCCCGGCGCCCTCCGCGCTGCGCTCGGTCTGGCCGGCGCTGCTGATCTTCGCCGTGCTGGCGCTGGTGCCGGTGGTGGCGCCGCTGCTCGGCGGCACCTATCCGCTGACCGTGGCCGGCCGGATCATGATCTTCGCCATCGCCGCGATCAGCCTGGACCTGATCCTCGGCTATGGCGGGCTCGTGTCCTTCGGCCATGCCGCCTTCATCGGCCTCGGCGCCTATGCCGTCGGCATCCTCGCCGATGCCGGGGTGGAGGAGGGGCTGGTGCTGCTGCCGGCGGCGATGCTGGCAGCGGCGGTCTTCGCGGCGCTGACCGGCGCGGTGTCGCTGAAGACCCGCGGCGTGCACTACATCATGATCACCCTGGCCTTCGGCCAGATGGCATATTTCACCATGACCAGCCTGTCCGCCTATGGCGGCGATGACGGGCTGACGCTGTGGTCGCGGCCGCTGCTGGCCGGCTTCAAAGCGCTGAACGACCGGTCGGTGTTCTACTACGTCGTGCTGGTGCTGCTGGTCGCCGCCTGGGCGCTGTGCCGCGCCGTCACCCGGTCGCGTTTCGGCCGGGTGCTGCGCGGCTGCCGCGAGGATGAGGAGCGGATGCGCGCCCTCGGATACGACCCCTTCGCCTACCGCCTGGCTGCGACCGTGATCGCCGGGGCCATCGCCGGGCTGGCCGGGGCGCTGCTGGCGGTGCAGACCGAGTTCGTCAGCCCGGCCTACATGTCCTGGCAGCGCTCGGGCGAGCTGATCGTGATGGTGGTGCTGGGCGGCATCGGCAGCCTGCACGGCGCCATCGTCGGCGCCGCCGCCTTCCTGCTGGCGGAGGAGCTGCTGTCCGGCGTCACCGAGCATTGGCGGCTGATCTTCGGGCCGCTGCTGATCCTGGTGGTGCTGTTCCTGCGCGGCGGTCTCGGCGGGCTGCTGGGCAAGGTGCGCCATGACTGAGCCCGTTCTCCAGGTCGAGGGCCTGTGCAAGCGCTTCGGCGCCCTGACCGTCACCGACGGCGTCGGCTTCGACGTCCGGCCCGGCGAGATCCACGCCCTGATCGGCCCGAACGGCGCCGGCAAGACCACGCTGATCCAGCAGATCTGCGGCCGCCTCGCGCCCGATGCCGGCACCATCCGCTTCCTGGGCGAGGACATCACCCGCCTGCCGGCGCATCGCCGGGCCCAGCGCGGCCTGGCCCGCACCTTCCAGATCACCCGGCTGCTGCCCGGCTTCACCACGCTGCAGAACGTGGCGACGGCGGTGCAGCGCCGCTGCGGCTCCAGCTTCCGCTTCTTCCGGCCGGCCGGAAGCGAGCGCGGCATCGACGAGGCGGCGCGGGCGCTGCTGCAGCGCACCGGCCTCGGCGGCCGCGCCGAGGTGCCGGCGGCGGCGCTGAGCCATGGCGAGAAGCGCCAGCTCGAGCTCGCCATGGCCCTGGCGCTGGAGCCGAAGCTGCTGGTGCTGGACGAGCCGATGGCCGGCACCGGGCGCGAGGAGACGGCAAGGCTGGTCGAGCTGCTGCGCGGCCTCTCCGGCACCCTGCCGATGATCCTGGTCGAGCACGACATGAGCGCGGTCTTCGCCCTGGCCGACCGGATCTCGGTGCTGGTCTATGGCCGCGTCATCGCCACCGGCAGCCCGGAGGCGATCCGCGCCAACGCCGAGGTCCGCGCCGCCTATCTGGGCGAGGAGGCGGCGTGAGCGCGCTCTTGGAGGTCGAGGGGCTGGAGGCCGGCTATGGCGGCGCCCAGGTGCTGTTCGGCATCTCCTTCCGCGTCGCGGCGGGGGAGATCGCGACCCTGCTCGGCCGCAACGGCATGGGCAAGACCACGACGATCCGCAGCCTCTTGGGCCTGCTGCGCCCGGGCGCCGGGCGGATCCGGTTCGACGGCGCCGACGTCACCGGCCTGCCGCCCTACCGCATCGCCCAGGCCGGCATCGGGCTGGTGCCGGAGGGGCGGCAGATCTTCCCGACCCTGACGGTCGAGGAGAACCTGGTCGCCACTGCCGCCGACCGCTTCGGCCGCGCGGCGCCCTGGACGCTCGACCGGGTCTACGCCGCCTTCCCGCGGCTGGCGGAGCGGCGGCGGCATGGCGGCCGCCAGCTGTCGGGCGGCGAGCAGCAGATGCTCGCGATCGGCCGGGCGCTGATGACCAACCCGAAGCTGCTGGTGCTGGACGAGGCGACCGAGGGGCTGGCGCCGCTGATCCGGGCCGAGATCTGGGACTGCCTGGACCGGCTGAAAGGCGAGGGCCAGTCGATCCTGATCGTCGACAAGACCCTCGACGCCCTGCTGCGCCTGGCCCAGCGCCACGCGGTGATCGAGAAGGGGCGGGTGGTGTGGAGCGGCACCAGCGCCGAGCTCGCCGCAGCGGAGGGAACACGGGAGCGGTATTTGGCGCTATAGTGAGGGACAGTGTCGTCCAGCCCCGGGGAGTGCCAGATGAACACCGCCAACCTCCAGCTCGAAGGCGTCTATGCCGCGCTCACGGCGCTGATGACGGCGCTGCGCGACAAGGGGCTACTCGACCAGGAGGAGATCGACCAGGCGCTGGCGAAGGCCGAGGCCGGCCTCGCCGCCGATGCGCGGCGGCCGGCCGAGATCAGCGCCGCCAATGTCGAGGCGATCTGCTTCCCGCTGCGCTATCTGCGCATGGCCAACAAGGCCGCGGCGGAGGATCCGGCGCCGTCCTTCTCCGTCCTCGCCGCCCGCGTCGGGCAGAGCAAGG
>NZ_JBCNNF010000198.1:0-12664 GCF_039594555.1 Inquilinus sp. | reverse complement strand
AATGACGACCTATTCAACCGCCCACTTCTCCGGATGGGCGGCGAAGGGGCCGCCGGCCGGGGCCGGGGTCCAGACGAAGTCCTTCAGCTTGCTGGAGGCGACGCCGTAGCGCTTGGCCACCCACATGGTGGCCCAGGGCAGGTTGGCGTTCATCGCCTTGCACACGGCCTGGTAGCGCTCCGCCCGCTTGCTGTCGTCGGTCTCGTTCAGCGCGGCGTCGAAGGCGCCGGTCACCTCCGGCATGCGGATGCGCAGGAAGTTGGCGCCGGCCGGCGGGATCTGCTTCTCGTCCAGGCCGATGTTGATGGCGCTCGGGTCCGGCCCGTTCTGCAGCCCGGCATAGACCAGCGGGAACTGCGACCAGTCCGGCTTCTGGGCGTAGATCGTGGCATTGTAGGTCGGCGTGTCGACCGCCCGCGGCACCACATTGATGCCGACCTGCGCCAGCATCGCCTGCACCGCGGCCAGCACGTTCGAGGCCAGCGGCGTGTTGTAGTAGGTCAGCAGTGGGATCGGCTTGCTGCCGTTGATCTGGTCCCAGCCGGCCTCGGCCAGCAGCTGCTTCGCCTTTTCTGGATCATAGGCGTAGCTGTCGAGGCCGGACGGCAGCAGATGGTCGGCGACATAGCCGCAATTGGCGATCTCGGCGGCGCCCTTGTACAGGCTCTGCACGATCGCATCGCGATTGATCGCATGCATCACCGCCTGGCGGATTCGGACGTCCTTCCACAGCGGCACCTCCTGGTTGAAGCCCAGGTAGTTGACGACGTAGGAGTTGCCCTCGATCACCTTGAAGGCGTTGTTGCCCTGGAACGTGGCGACGTCGTCGGCCTCGACATAGCTGAAGCTGATCTCGCCGGAGCGCAGCGCCGCCACCGCCGCCGCGGTGTTGGCGAAATAGCGGTTGATGATCCGGTCGGTGACCGGCTTGCCGCCGCGGTAGTCGGGGTTGGCGGCCAACTCGACATACTGGTCGGTGACATAGCGCGAGAATTTGTAGGGGCCGGTGCCGATCGGCGATTTCGACCACCATTCATGCTTGGCCAGCGAGTCCGCCGGGATGTCCTTCAACGCGTGCTGCGGCAGCATCATCAGCTGAGTCAGCGTCGCCAGCAGGCCGGCATTCGGCGCCGACAGCTTCAGCACCGCGGTCTTGGGGTCGGGCGTCTCGACCGAGGCGATGGCGCCGAGGCGGGCGGCGAACACCGTGCCGGTGGCACCGTTCTTCGCGGTGTCGATGGTGAACTTGACGTCGGCCGAGGTGAAGGGCTGGCCGTCATGCCATTTCGCATCGGCCAGCTTGAAGGTGTATTGCAGCTTGTCGGCGCTGACCTCGTAGCTCGAGGCGAGGTCGCCGACGATGCTCTCCAGCTTGGCGTCGTTGATCACCAGCGGCTCGAAATACAGGCTGAGCCAGGTGAAGCCGCCGGTGGCGGCCAGCGGGTTGAAGTTGCCCTGGAAGCCGCCCGGGCCGACATCGAACCCGCCGGTGATCGTCGACGGCTCCTGCGCCACAGCTTGCGTCGCGGCGCCCGGCGCCCAAGCCATGGCGGCGGCGAGCGCCAGCGCGGATGCCAGCATCCCGAATCTCATCATGTCCTCCCCTTGATCTCAGTCTTCTGGTTTGGCGCCCTTCCGGGTCGCGAGGAGACGGGCGATCCCGTCATAGTGCTGGTCGAGCCGGCTGCGGGCCGCGGCCTCGTCCCGCGCCTCGATGGCGGCACAGATCTCCTGGTGGTCGCGCCAGGTCGCCATCGGATCGACATTGGCCAGGTTCACGAAGTCGGACGCCTTGTAGAAGGCCATCCAGAACACATCGATCAGGCTGGTCAGCATGCGGTTGTTCTGGCAGCGGAACAGCAGGCTGTGGAACTGCTGGTCCTCCTCGGCGAAGCTCTCGTTCCGCTCGGCCCGGCGGCGCATCCGCTCGACGGTGTCCTTCAGCTCCGCCAGGTCGTCCTCACCGATCAGCTGGATGGTCTTGCCGATCAGGCCGACCTCCAGCACGCGGCGGATTTCCAGCACCTCCTCGACCTCGCGCAGCGCGCCGCCCAGCCCATAGGCCAGATTGGCCAGCAGCGGCTCGAAGGAGAAGGCCTTGACGAACACGCCGATGCCGCGCCGCGTCTCCAGTATGCCGAGCGATTCCAACGCCTTGATCGCCTCGCGCACGGAGTTGCGGCTGACCCCCAGCTGCTGCGCCAGGTCGTTCTCCGGCGGCAGCGGCGCGCCGGGGACCAGCGCGTTGTCGTCGATGTAGCTCTTCAGACTCTCCTGCACCGAGACATGCAGCAGAGGCGGCCGGGCGAGCGGCTTGATCTCCTTCATCGGCGGCATTCCCGGATCAGCATGGCTTGATGGTTGCTGACTTGTAGGATATCTGTCAAGGCCATAAGCCGAGAGGGAGGACGGGATGGCCCGGATGGCCTTGGCGGGCGTGGGGCATTGGCATGCCGGCATGCATCTGGAAGCGGCCCGTGCGGCGGGCGCCGAAGTGGTCGCCGCCTGGGATCCGGACCCCGCGATGACGGCCGGCTTCGTGGCGCGGCACGGAGTGCCGGCGCAGCCCTCCGTCGAGGCTCTGATCGCGACGAGGCCCGACCTGACCGTGGTCATGGGCCGGCCGGACCAGGTGCCGACGCTGGCCATAGCCTGCATCGAGGCAGGGCTGCCGATCGTGCTGGAGAAGCCGGCCGCGGTGTCGACCGCCGCGCTGGAGCCGCTGGCCGAGGCGGCGCGGCGCCGCAACCTGTTCGCCGCCGTGCCCCTGCCCAATCGCTGCGGCCCGATCTGGGCCGAGATCGAGGCGCTGAAGGCCGCCGGCCGGCTCGGCCCGGTCTCGCACGCCCAGTTCCGGATCGTGAACGGCCCGCCGGAGCGCTACCGGCTGGACGGGGTGCCCTGGGTGCTGGACCCGGCCATCGCCGGCGGCGGGGCGCTGCGCAACCTCGGCATCCACGGCATCGATGCCGCACTGGCCCTGGCCGGCGGCGCCGACCTCGCCGTCGTCTCGGCCTCGATCGACCGGCGCCTCTACGGCGAGGCGGTCGAGGAGTACGCGATCGTCGTCCTGCGCGCGCCGGACGGCATGATCGCGACGGTCGAAGCCGGCTACACCTTTGCCTCGATGGCACCGGGCGGCGACTTCGAATGGCGCGTCTCGGCCCGCAACGCCTACCTGCTCGATCGCGGCGACAGCTGCCGTGTCGCAACGCTCGATGACGGGCGGGTGTGCGACCTGGCCCCGATCCCGCTGGCGGACCGCTACAAGGCCTTCATGGCCGACACGCTGGACCGGCTGGCGTGTGGCGCGCCACCATCGGTCGGGATCGGCGACTACCTGCGGGCCATGCGCCTGATCGACCGGGCTTACCAGGAGGCTGCAGCATGATCGGCATCGGCATCATCGGCGCCGGCTTCTTCGGCGCGATCCATGCGCGGGCCATCGCCGCCGTGCCGGGAGCGCGGGTCGCCGCCGTCTGCCGCCAGGACATCGACGCCGCCCGGGCCTTCGCGCGGGAGCATGGCGGCACCGCCCATGCCGATTGGCGGGCGCTGCTGGATGATCCGGCGGTCGATGTGGCGCTGATCGCCACGCCGCATCACCTGCATGCCGAGATGGCGATCGCCGCGGCCCAGGCGGGCAAGCACATCCTGCTGGAGAAGCCGATGGCGCCGACCGTCGCCGAATGCGTCGCGATCAACGCCGCGGTCGAGCGGGCGGGCGTCCATCTGATGGTCGGCCATGTGCTGCATTTCACCCTGCCCTGCCTCGCTGCGCGGGAGATCATCGCGTCCGGCGAACTCGGCCGGCCGGTGCTGGGCAGCAGCTGGCTGATCAAGCTGTGGATGGAGGCGAACCGTCAGCCCTGGCACCTGTCGCCCCGGACCGGCGGCGGCATGCTGCTGACCGCCGGGATCCACGCGCTCGACCGGCTGGTCTGGCTGATGGACGGCCCGGTGGCATCGGTCTCGGCCATGGCCGGCACCCATTTCCACGACCAGGAGGCCGACGACACGGTACTGATGCTGCTGCGCTTCGCCGACGGCCGGATCGGCCAGGTGGCCAGCGTCGGCTATCGCGATGGCGGCGTCGGCTTCGCCATGGACCTGGTGTGCGAGGCCGGGACGCTGCGCCTGGATTTCGACCAAGGCGTCGCGATCGGCCGCGGCGGCGCCTGGACACCGGTGCCGAATTCGGCCGAGCCGGACTGGGCGCAGCGCGCGGTCGAGCGCGAATGGCAGGCGATGCTGGCCCTGATCGGCGGCACCGGCCCGAACCCGGCGGATGGGCGCTACGGCCGCCACCTCATCGCCTGCATCGAGGCGGCGCACCAGTCCGAGCAGTCCCGCCGCGAGGTCGCGCTGGCTTAGGCCGCCGGCGCCTCGCCATAGGCCTCGCTGGCCGCCAGCAGCTCCTGCGTGTAGGGGTGGGCGGGCGTGCCGGCGCGCAGCGTCGCCGCGTCGAATCCGTCGACGATGCGGCCGCCCTGCATCACCGCGATGCGGTGGCACATATGGGCGACGACGGCGAGGTCGTGGCTGACCAGGATGCAGGTCAGGCCGCGCTGCGCCCGCAGGTCCATCAGCAGGTTCAGGATCTCGGCCTGCACCGAGACGTCGAGGGCGGAGGTCGGCTCGTCCAGCAGCAGCACCTCCGGCTGCAGCATCAGGGCGCGGGCGATGGCCACGCGCTGGCGCTGGCCGCCGGAGAGCTGGTGCGGGTAGCGGAAGGCGGCGCTGCGCGGCAGGCCCACAGAATCCAGCGCGGCGCCGACCGCATCCGCCGGTGGGACCATCCCCTGGTTGCGCAGCGGCTCCAGCAGCTGGGCCTGGATGGTCTGGCGCGGATGCAGCGACCCGTAGGGGTCCTGGAATACCATCTGCACCCGCTTGTAAAAGCCGCGCGGGCGGCGCGACGGCAGCGCGGTGCCGTCCAGCCGGACCTCCCCGCCATGGTCCGGGATCAGCCCGGCCAAAGCGCGCAGCACCGTCGACTTGCCGCAGCCGGATTCGCCGACCAGGCCGAAGGTCTCGCCGGTATCCACTGAGAAGGAGACGCCGGCCACCACCGGCGGGGCGTCGGCGGCGAAGCGCACCGCGAGGTCGCGCACCTCGATCATCGTGCGCCTCCTGCCCCGGCCAGCCAGGCCGGATCGCGGCGCAGCACCGGCAGCCGGTCCTGGCTGTGGCGGATCGACGGCAGCGAGGCCAACAGCCCGCGGGTGTAGGGATGTTCGGCCCGGTCGAGATCGGCGGCCCGCAGGGTCTCCATCACCCGGCCGGCATACATGATCACCACCCGGTCGCAGAAGCGGCGGACCAGGTTGAGGTCGTGGCTGACCAGGATCAGGCCCAGGCCGCGGCTCTCGATCAGCTCGTCCAGCAGATGCAGCACCTCGAGCCGCACGGTGACGTCGAGCGCCGAGGTCGGCTCGTCGGCGATGACCACGTCCGGGCCGGCGATCAGCATCATCGCGATCATCACGCGCTGGCCCATGCCGCCCGAGATCTCGTGCGGATAGAGCCGCGCCACCCGGGTGGGGTCGCGGATCTTCACCGCTTCGAGGATCGCCAGGGTGCGCTCGCGCGCCTCGCGCGCCGGCCCCTTGTGGTGCAGCCGCCAGGCCTCGGCGATCTGCTCGCCGACCGGGACGACCGGGTTCAGCGAGTATTTCGAGTCCTGCAGGATCAGCCCCATGCGCCGACCGCGCAGGTCCATCATCTGCTTCTCGCTCGCCGCCAGCAGGTCGATGTCGCGGAAGGCCAGCCGGTCCGCCGTCACCCGCGCGGCCGACGGCAGCAGCCGCATCAGGGCGCGGCCGACGGTGGACTTGCCGGCGCCGGATTCGCCGACGATGCCGAGCTTTTCGCGCCCAAGGCTGAAGGATACACCGTGAACGACCGGCACGGCGGCGTCGCCGCGGCCGAAGGCGATACGCAGGTTGCGGGCCTCGATCAGGGGCGCGTCGGTCATTCGCCGGACCTCGGGTCGAGCACGTCGCGCAGCGAGTCGCCGGCCAGGTTGAAGGCCAGGCTGACCACCGCGATGGCAATGCCGGGCGCGGTGATCACCCAGGGGCAGTCGATCATGAACTCCCGCCCCGTCGAGACCATGGCGCCCCATTCCGGCAGCGGCGGCTGGGCGCCGAGGCCGAGGAAGCCGAGGCCCGCCGCGGTCAGGATGATGCCGGCCATGTTCAGGGTCAGCCGCACCACCAGCGAGGGCAGGCACATCGGCAGGATGTGGCGGATGATGATGCGGGTCCGGGTGGCGCCCTGCAGCCGCACCGCGGCGATGAAGTCCGCCTTCCGCAGGCTCAGCGCCTCGGCCCGCGCCAGCCGCGCCATCGGCGGCCAGGCGGTCAGGGCGATGGCGATGATGGCGTTGGTGATGCCGGGCCCCAGCGCCGCGGCGAAGCCCAGCGCCAGCACCAGGCCGGGGAAGGACAGGAAGATGTCGGTGACCCGCATCAGGATCTCGTCGACCCAGCCGCCGAGGTAGCCGGCGCAGGCGCCGATCAGCAGGCCGATCGGGGCGACGATGACGGTGACCAGCAGGATGATGTAGAGCGTGGTCCGCGCGCCGTAGACGACGCGGGCGAAGACGTCGCGGCCGAACTCGTCGGTGCCGAACCAATGCGCCGCCGAGGGCGGCTGCAGCCGGTTCACCATGTCCTGCGCGATCGGATCGTACGATGTGAGCCAGGGCGCGGCGACCGCCGCCACGATCAGCAACAGGATGACGCCGAGCCCGGCCAGGCCCAGCGGATGCGTGGCGAAGCGCCGCCAGCCGCGATAGAGCTGCTGCATCGCCGACTGGAAGACGGTGCGCGGCGCGTCCGCCTTGAGCCAGGCGCGCAGGCCGCTGTCGGGGGAGGTCGCGGTGGCGGTCATCGGGTGCGCGGGTCCAGTATGCGGTAGAGGCGGTCGGAGATGATGTTGATGACCAGGAAGACGACACCGATCAGCAGCACCGCGCCCATCACCACGTTCATGTCGTTCATCTTCAGCCCCCGGGTGAGGTACTGGCCGAGGCCGGGCCAGCCGAACACCGTCTCGATCAGCACCGCGCCGTCCAGCAGGCCGCCGAAGGTCAGCGCCAGCACGGTGAGCAGTTGGACGCGGATGTTCTTGAAGGCATGGGCCCAGATCATCCGCCGGCGCGACACGCCCTTGGCCCGGGCGGAGACGATGTATTCCTGGCCCAGCTGCTCCAGCATGAAGCTGCGGGTCATGCGGCTGATGTAGGCGACCGAGTAGTAGCCGAGGATCGCGCCGGGCAGGATGATGTGGTTCAGCGCGTCGCGGAACACGTCCCATTCGCCCTGCAGCGCGGTGTCGAGCAGCAATAGGCCGGTGATCGGCGGCACCATCCCCTCGTTGAGGATGTCGATCCGGCCCGAGGCCGCGACCCATTGCAGCTTGGCGTAGAAGACGATCAGCGCGATCAGGCCGAGCCAGAAGATCGGCACCGAATGGCCGGCCAGGCCGACCACGCGGGCGACATGATCGATCGGCTTGCCCCGGTTGACCGCGGCGACGACGCCGAGCGGCACGCCGAGCAGCGTCCCGCAGAGGATGGCGACGAGGGCGAGCTCGATCGTCGCCGGGAAGACGGTCAACAGATCGGCGGCGACCGACTGGCCGGTGGTCAGCGACCGCCCCATGTCGCCGGTCGCGACCCGGCCGACATAAGACAGGAACTGCTGCCACACCGGCTGGTCGAGGCCGAGCTCGCGATACACCCGCTCATAGGTCGCATGGTCGACCTCCGACCCGGTCACCGCCAGCACCGGGTCGGCCGGCAGCAGCCGGCCCATCGAGAAGGTCAGCAGCATCAGCCCGACCAGGGTGACAACGACCGACAGGGTGCGGCCCGACAGGCGCCGCATGCGCAGGAAGCGCGCCGGCCGGTTGAAGGTGTCGATCGCCGTCATCGGCGCCTCAGTTCTTCTTCACGTCGTGCCAGCGCGTCGACCAGGTCGGGTTGCCGACATAGCCGGTGACGCCCTGGCGGATGACATAGGGGTCGGTGCGCTGCAGCACGATCACCAGCGACGGCACCGTCTCCTTGAACTTGCGGTCGATTTCGGAGAAGAGCTGCGCCCGCTTGGCCGGATCGGTCTCGCTCTTCGACTGGGTGACCAGCTGGGTCAGCTCCGGCGCGTCGAGCGCCGTGCGCCACAGGTAGTAGCCGCCGAGCTTCGCCTCGTCGCGGTTGTCCGGGTTGTAGGCATACTGCACCAGCGTGCCGAACGGGTCGGGCAGCCGCGTGCCGGAATTGCCGACCAGCACCTGGTACTTCCGGGCGCGGAAATCCGGCGTGTGCTCGCCCGGCACGACCTCGAACTCGACGCCGGCCTTCTTGGCGCTGGCCTGCAGCGCCACCGCCATCTTCAGCAGCGCGTCGCCCGACGGGTACAGCGTCTTCTTCAGCCCGTCCGGATATCCGGCGTCGGCCAGCAGCTTCCTGGCCAGCTCGGGGTCGTACTGATAGCCGGTCGGCTCGCCCGTCGGGGCACCGGGCATGCCCTTGGGGATGATCGACTGCCACGGGAAGCCGTTGAAGTTCATCGTGGTCTCGGCCAGCGGCTTCCAGTCGATGATATGCTGGAAGGCCTCGCGCACCTTGGGCTTGGCGAGGTCCGGGTCCTGCGTGTTCATGGCCATATAGTAGAAGCCGAGGCCCGGCCCGGGATCGACCGTCGCCCCCTTGCCCTTCAGCGCCTCGATATCGCTGTTGGCCATGTACTGGCCGATATCGATGTCGCCGGCCTCGACCTGCAGCCGCAGATTGCCGGATTCTGGGATGTGCCGCATCACCACGCGCTTCATCGCCGGCGCGCCGCCCCAGTAATCCGCCCGCGCGTCGCACAGCAGGATGTCGTTCGGCCGCCAGGTGGTGAGCTTGTACGGGCCGCTGCCGGCGCTGTTGGCCTTCAGCCAGTTCTGGGCCAGGTCGCCGTTCTGCTCATGCGACAGCGCCGTCTTCTTGTCGATGATGCCGAGCGAGGCGCCGGCCAGGGAATAGAGCACGAGGTCGGTCGACACCGGCTGCGGCAGGCTGATCACCAGGGTGCGCTCGTCCTTCGCCTGGACCAGCTGGTCGACATTGTCCTTGGTGAACCCCCACAGCGCGATGTCGGTCGACCCGACCTGCCCCATCTTGATCACGCGCTGGATGGTCCAGGCCGCATCCTCCGCCGTCACCGGGTTGCCGGAGGAAAAGGTGGCGCCCTGGCGCAGCGTCATGGTGATGCTGCGCTTGTCGTCCGAGACGGTCCAGCTCTCCGCCAGCATCGGCCGGATCGTCTGGAGGTCGTCGGGCGTCACCATCACGAGATTGTCGTAGAGGTTCGAAATGATCTCGGAGACCGTGCGCGCGTTGATCGCCGCCGGGTCGAGCGACGGCACGGCGCTGAGCTGGGTGCCGATCACCAGCGCGTTCGCCGGCGACGCCGCCTGGGCGCCGGAGACGCCGAAGGCGAGCGCCAGGGCCGCGGTCGCGGCCAGTAGGGTCAGTCTCATTCTCGTCCTCCCTGATGCGGCGGATGTCCGCCGTTCTTGGTTGCTTACGGAAACGCGCTCGATCCGTCGGGACGGCGGCCGACGCGCCGTTCCCAATGGACGTAGCCGTCGGTCTTCAAGACATCCTCGTCGATCTCGACGCCCCAGCCCGGCCGGTCGGGACGCAGCTCGAGATAGCCGTCGCGCGGGAGATACGGGTCCTTGACGTACCAGGCGCCGGCCGAGGGGTCGGCCTTCGCGCCGCCGCCGCCGGCTTCGCCCCCGGCTTGGAACGTGTAGTTCGGGCCGTGCGGCAGCCGGTACTCCAGGATCCGGAAATTCGGCTGGGCGGCGGAGAAGTGCAGGTTCACCGCCGTGGCCAGCGGCCCCATCGGGTTGTGCGGCGCGACCGTGACGTAATGCGCCTCGGCGATCGCCGCGATCTTGCGCATCTCCAGCAGGCCGCCGACGACGCAGATGTCGGGCTGGATGATGTCGGCCCCGCGATGGGACAGGAGGCGCAGGAACTCGAAGCGGCTGTACAGCGACTCGCCGGTCGCCAGCGTGCAGGCCATCTGCCGCTTGATGTCGCCCCAGACCTCGATGTTCTCCGGCCGGATCGGCTCCTCGAAGAACAGCGGGTCGTAGGGGGCCAGCGCATTGCCGAGCTGCACCGCCTGGTGCGGCTCGAAGATGCGGGCATGGGCGTCGAAGGCGATCTCGTAGTCGCTGCGCACCGTCTCCCGCAGCGACCGGAAATACTCGGCGCTGGTGCGCACCACCTCGCCCCAGCGATTCTCGTAGATGTTGATGCGGTAGGGGCTGAGCTTGAAGGCGGTCAGGCCCCAGCTCTCGTTCAGCCGGTCGAACTCCTCCCGCGCGGCCGGGGCGTCGGGGGCGGTGTAGACGCCGGCATAGACCCGCACGCGGTCGCGGGCATTGCCGCCGAGCAGCATGTAGACCGGAACGCTAAGCGCCTTGGCCGAGATGTCCCACAGGCAGTGGTCGATCGCCGAGATGGCGGCCAGGGTCAGCGCGCCCGGCGGGAAGCGCGTCTGCTGCATCAGATACTGGACGATGTATTCGATGCGCCGCGGATCCTGCCCCTGCAGGAAAGTGAACAGGTATTCCAGCAGCGGCGCCAGCGCCCGGTCGGGCCCATGATTGTAGCACTCGCCCCAGCCGGTGAGGCCGTCATCGGTGTCGATGGCGACGAGCAGCCGCGGCCGATCCTTGTCGCGCGTCATGTAGGTCCGCAGACGGTCGATCTTCACGCCGCCAGTCCTCCCCGTCCCCGGTTGCTTGCCGCCCCGCGTGCACAGGCACGATCGGATGGGCGGGAGGAGCGCCGCCGGGCGCCGGCCTTGCCTCGCGGCTAGACTTACCTTGTTGGGACCTGATATATCAAGTCTCAAGATTCGCCGGACGCCCGGATCCGGCCGCGACGAGAGGTTCCGCTTGCAACGACCCCTGCCCGCCCTCGACCCGCAGATGCTGAAGGGGCTGCGCGAGCATGTTCACGAGCAGCTTCGCCAGGCCATCATCTCCGGCCAGCTGCCCACCGGCTCTTTGCTGAACGAGCGCCAGGCGGCGGCGCAGCTGGGCGTCAGCACCACGCCGCTGAAGGAGGCGCTGCGGCGGCTGGAGCTGGAAGGGCTGGTGCGGACCGAGCCGCGGCGCGGCATCCGCATCACCTTCGACGCCGCCCAGGCCGAGGAGATGGCGCTGGCCCGCGCGGCGCTGGAGAGCATGATCGCCCGCCAGGCGGCGACGCGGATCACCGATGAGGAGATCGCGGAGCTTCGCACGGTCGGCGAGGCCATGCGCCAGGCGACAGCGGCGGGTGCGACGCGCCGGCTGATCACCCTGAACGAGACGTTTCACGAGACCATCCACGCCGCCTCGGGCTGCCGCTACCTGCAGCGCCTGCTGGCCGGGCAGCTGGTCTACGACAAGGCGGCGCGCCGCTTCCTGCTGGGCGACCAGGAGGAGCGCGAGCGCGCCTTGGGCGAGCATCTGAGCATCCTCGCGGCCCTTGAGGCGCGGGACCCCGACGCGGCCGAACGGGCGATGCGCGACCACATCGTGCGGTCGGGCCGGCAACATGTGCAGACGGCGTTCGCGCGCCGGAAGGAGTAGAGAATGGACAAGCAGACCGGCCTGCGGCGCGCGCTGTGCGGCATCTCGGGCGTGCACGCGACCGCTTATGGCGCCGATGGCGGCGTGGATCCGGAGCTGACCGGCCGCATCGTCGAGCGCATCGTCGCCGGCGGCATTCCCAATGTCGTTGCCGCCGGCAACACCGGCGAGTTCTACGCCCTGTCGCCCGACGAGGTGCGGCTGGTGCACGATACGGCAGTGTCGGCCGCCCGGGGCCGCAGCAATGTGATCACCGCCGTCGGCCGGTCGCTGACCGAGGCGATCGCGCTGGGCCGCCGCGCCAGGGAGGCCGGGGCGGACGCGATCATGTCGCACCAGCCGCTCGACCCCTTCGCCGCGCCCCAGGCCCAGGCCGCCTATTTCCGGGCGATCGCCGACGCGGTCGACCTGCCGCTGGTCGCCTATGTCCGGTCCGACGCGATGGGCCTGGCCGACCTGCTGTCGGTCGCCAACCATCCCAATGTCGTCGGCGTGAAGTTCGCCACCACCAACCTGATGCTGCTGGCCGAATGCGTGCGGTCGAGCGATGCTGCCACCGCGGTCTGGGTCTGCGGCCTGGCGGAGGGATGGGCGGCGCCCTTCTATGCCATCGGCGCCCGCGGCTTCACCTCCGGCCTGGTCAATGTCGACCCAGCCCGGTCGCTGGCCATTCACGCGGCGCTGGAGGCGGGCGACTACGCTCGTGCCCGAGCCCTGGTGGCCGAGATCGCCCGCTTCGAGACGCTGCGCACCCGTTACGGCAACGGCGCCAACGTCACCGTGGTCAAGGAGGCGCTGGGCCTGCTGGGCTTCCCCGCCGGCGCGGTGCGCCTGCCGGGCCTGCCGGCCCTGGATCCGGCCGACCGGGAGACGCTCCAGAGCGAGGTGTCGCGCTGGGGATTGTGAGACGGCTGGGTCTTCAGCTTGCCCACCAACCTCTTTGCCCGTCATCCCGGGTCTGCGGCGCAGCACGAAGTGGTGCGCCACAGACCCGGGATCTCTTGATGACCGCACC
>NZ_JBCNNF010000197.1:0-12678 GCF_039594555.1 Inquilinus sp. | reverse complement strand
GGTCAGCCGGTAGGGCGCCAGGCCGGCCGGCGTCACGTCGTCGAAACCGATGATCGAGAAGTCGCGCGGCGCGGCCCGGCCCGTCGCCCGGGCGCCGTCCAGGAAGCCGCAGGCCAGCAGGTCGCTGGCGCAGAACAGCCCGTCCAGCGGCGCGTCCCAGGCCCGGGCGGCGGCCGCGGCGCCGGCCTCGTGGCCGGGGCCGGCGGCCAGGATCGGGCGGAAGGTGGCGCGGCCGGCGGCCAGGGCCGGGGCCAGCGCGGCGACGAAGGCG
Source organism: Inquilinus sp. (assembly GCF_039594555.1). GTDB lineage: Bacteria > Pseudomonadota > Alphaproteobacteria > DSM-16000 > Inquilinaceae > Inquilinus. The sequence continues at coordinate 12,407 of NZ_JBCNNF010000197.1, read as the reverse complement.
GCGCTGCGCGCCAGGCCGCTATAGGTGCCACCCTCGACCCCAAGGAATCCTAGGTGCCGGCAGCCGGCCGCCAGCAGCGCCTCCGCCGCCAGCCGGCCGCCGGTCTCGTTGTCCGACAGCACGGCGTCGACCCCGGGGATCGACACGGCGCGGTTCAGCGCCACCACCGGGATGCCCAGCCGGGCGCATTGCTCGGCCAGCGCGATCGGCGGCGCGCCGGAGGTGACCAGCACGCCGCTGACCCGGTATTGCAGGAAGCGGGCGATGGTACGGTCCAGCGCCGCCTCGTCGTCGACCTCCGCCACCAGCGACTGCAGGCCGCGGGCGTCGATCTCGCGCAGCAGCGCCTCGAACAGGCCGGCGCGGTAGGGGTCGGTGGCGCCGCGCACGACGATGCCGACCAGGTCGGAGCGCTGGCGGTTCATGCCGCGGCCCAGCATGTTGACCTGGTAGCCCAGGGCCGAAGCCGCCTCCAGCACCCGCTCGCGGGTCTCGTCAGCCACCCGGGCCTGACCGGACATGATGCGCGAGACCGTGGCGCGCGAGACCCCGGCCCGGTCCGCCACCGCCTGGGCCGTCACCGGCCGCATGCCGCTGTCCTGCTGTCGTCGTCCCAACCGGCGCTCCCATCCCCACGGACCCAGGTTAGCGCACACGTGTTCATGAAGGCGAGGCGTCGTAAAGCGGAAATCGTTTACCCGGAAGCGATGTCACCGGACCGTCACGAAACATTCATTTCCTTGAAAGCGTGCGGGATCCGGGACCATGATAGAACCGCCGCCGGAGAGCGGTGCGGCCGAACGAGCGGATTTGGGGGGCTGTGAACACGTGTTCACACTATCGCAGTCCAGCGCGCCGCCGACCATCCTGCGGACTGGGGAGGGATTGGGAGATGACGACGAGGTTGATCAGCCGGGTGGCGGGCCTGGCGGCGCTGCTGCTGGCCGGGGCCGCGCAGGCGGACGAGCTGGTGATCGCCGGGCGCGACGGCGTCTATGGCGACGCCCTGGCCTATGCGATCGATGCCTACAAGAAGGTGTCGCCGGACACCGAGGTCGAGCTGCTGAAGCTGCCCTATGCCAGCCTGTACGAGAAGCTGGTGGTGTCGCTGCGCGGCGGCGCCGACGCCTATGACGTGATCGTCGCCGACGATACCTGGATGCCGGAATTCACCGCCAATGGCTGGCTGAAGCCGGTGACCGCCGACCTGTCGGGCGTGATCCCCAGCCTGACCGCCCTGTCCAAGGGCAAGGATGGGCAGGTGGTGGCGGTGCCCTTCGCCGGCAATGTCGAGATGTTCGCCTGGCGCACCGACCTGTTCCAGGCCGCCGGCCTGGCCGCGCCGAAGAGCTGGAGCGACGTGGTCAAGGCGGCAGAGACGCTGAAGGCCAAGGACCCGAACGTGGCCGGCGTGGTGTTCCGCGGCACCAAGGGCAACCCGATCGTGACCGGCTTCCTGCCGATCTTCTGGGCCCATGGCGGTGAGATCATCGACGGCTCGGGCAAGGCGGCGCTGGCGTCGCCGGCCGGCGTCAAGGCGCTGCAGCAGTTTCTGGCGCTGAAGGCCTATGCCCCGACCGGGGTGGAGACCTACAACGCTACCGAGGTGCGCGACGCGCTGCAGCAGGGCCGCGCCGCGATGGCGATCGAGGTCTGGCCGGCCTGGGTGCCGGCGCTGGACGACGCCGCCAAGTCGACGGTCGTCGGCAAGGTCGCGATCGGCCCGGCCCCGGGCGAGGCCAAGGGCCCGGCGCCGATGCTGGGCATCTGGCAGGTGGCGGTGCCGTCGGGCGCGCCGAATGCCGAGGGCGCGCAGAAGTTCCTGGCCTTCCTGAACGGCGCCGACATGCAGAAGGAGCTGGCGCTGCGCTTCGGCCTGCCGCCGACGCTGACCGCGCTCTATGCCGACAAGGACCTGATCGCCAAGTATCGCTGGTACCCGGACCAGCTGAAGGCGCTCGAAGCCGGCGTGTCGCGGCCGCGGATCAAGCAGTGGCCGCAGGTCGAATCGATCCTCGGCGACTACCTGCAGCTCGCCCTGGTGGGCCAGATGGCGCCGGAGGAGGCGCTGAAGAAGGCCTCGGCCGACATCGACACGGCGCTGGCGAAGAAGTAACCCGTAGCAGTTCTCTATCCTGTCATCGCCGGGCTTGACCCGGCGATCCAGGGGCCACCAAGAACGGTGCTTGCCGCCCCTGGATGCCCGGTCAAGCCCGGGCATGACAGGATAGGAATTCCGGAAGATTGTTCATCATCCCATGCTCTTCACCGACCGCCGGCAGCTCGTGCTGCTCCTGCTTCCCGCCGCGCTGCTGCTGGTCGTGTTCGCGCTCGCGCCCGTGGTCCAGGTCGCGATCTACTCCTTCCAGGACATCGACTATGCCGCCGACACCGCGCGCTGGGTTGGCCTCGAGAACTACGCCACGCTGTTCGGCGACTGGTTCTTCCGGGTCGATATCGGCAACACCGTCCGCTTCGCGGTCGTCGCCTCGCTGGTCCAGGTTGCGCTCGGCACCGCGCTGGCCCTGCTGCTGAACCGCGAGTTCCGCGGCCGCGGCGCGGTGCTGTCGGTCGTGGTCTATCCGATGATGCTGTCGACCCTGGTCTGCTCGGCGATCTGGCGGTCCTGGTTCCATCATGATGTCGGCGTGCTGAACGGCGCGCTCGGCTGGCTCGGCCTGGCGCCGGTGGAATGGCTGTCCGACCCCGGCCTGGCGCTGTGGTCGGTGATGCTGGTCGACACCTGGCAGTGGACGCCGATGACGACGCTGATCGTCCTGGCCGGGCTGCAGTCGATCCCGCCCGAGGTCGTCGAGGCGGCGCGGACCGACGGCGCCCGCCCCTGGGTGCTGCTGACCCGGATCGTGCTGCCGCTGGTGCGCGGCCAGATCTTCCTGGCCCTGCTGCTGCGCCTGATCGACACCTTCAAGCTGTTCGACAAGGTCTATGCCCTGACCGGCGGCGGCCCCGGCAACGCCACCGAGACGATGTCGATGTATGTCTACAAGAAGGGCTTCAAGTTCTTCGATGTCGGCCTCGCCGCCGCCGCCTCGGTGGTGATGATGGCGATCGCCTGCGGCCTGTGCGCCGTCTACGCCGCCCAGGCGATGCGGGGCCCGTCGAAGTGAAGCGCCTGCGCCAGATCCCCGCCTATACCGGCATCGCCCTGTTCGTCCTGGTCTTCGCCCTGCCGGTGATCTGGATGGTCGGCGCCGCCTTCGAGAACCCGGCCATCGCCGGGCGCGGCTTCCTGCCGACCGCACCGACCCTCGACAACATCCGGGCGGTGCTGGCCGACGGCTTCCTGGTGCGGCTGAAGAACACCGCCATCGTCGCCTTCGGCGCCACGCTGCTGTCGCTGTTCGCCGGCTTCCTCGCCGCCTACGCCCTGTCCCGGTTCCGCTTCCCCAAGCGGCTGGACGTGCTGTTCCTGCTGCTGGTGCTGGTGGTCAAGCTGATGCCGCCGATCGTGGTGGCGCTGCCGCTGCACGCGCTGCTGCTCGACCTCGGCCTGCTCGGCACCCTGTCCGGGCTGGTGCTGGTCTACCAGCTCTACACCCTGCCCTTCTGCCTCTGGATGCTGCTCGGCTTCGTGCGCGAGGTGCCGGTCGAGATCGAGGCCGCGGCGGCGATCGACGGCGCCGGCCTCTGGCGCCGGCTGTGGCACATCGTGCTGCCGCTGGCCCTGCCCGGGCTGGTGGCGACGCTGATCTTCGCCCTGATCCTGTGCTGGAACGAGTTCCTGTTCGCGCTCTTGTACCTGCAGCGGCCCAGCCGCTTCACCCTGCCGCTCTACGTCGCCACCTTCATCACCGAGGACGAGACGCTGTGGGGCCGGCTGATGGCGATCGGCCTCCTGTCCTCGCTGCCAGTGCTGCTGGTCGCGGGCTATATCCAGAAGCACCTGCTGCGCGGCTTCGCCCACCAGGCCAAATAGCGGCACAGGGGTGCCATCCGCGGCCATGGGTTGACGCTGCGGCCCCGCCGGGGTCAAAAGCCCGCGCATTCCGGATGTAGCGGAGCAGGGCGATGGGCGAGCGGGACCTGACCGGGCGGGCGGTGGCGGATGCCATCCTGGCCGAGGTGGCGGCGGAGGTGCAGGCGCTGGGCGAGGCGCATTGGCCGCCGAAGCTGGTGTCGATCACGGTCGGCGACGAGAGCGCGGTCGACGTCTATGTCCGCAACCAGCGGCGCACGGCCGAGGGCGTCGGCATCGCCTTCGAGACCCGGCGCCTGCCGGAGCGGATCACGCAGGAGGAGTTGCGAGCGGCGATCGCCGCGCTGAACGCCGACCCGCAGGTCAGCGGCATCATCCTGCAGCGCCCGGTGCCGAAGCACATCTCGATCAAGGCGATGCAGACGGCGATCCATCCGCTGAAGGATGTCGAGGGCATGAACCCGGCCTCGATCGGCAACATCGTCTACAACGAGCTGGAGCTGGCGCCCTGCACCGCGCTGGCGGCGGTCGAGATGCTGAAGCGCACCGGCCTGACCCTGGCGGGGCTGGAGGTGGTGGTGATCGGCCATTCCGAGATCGTCGGCAAGCCGATCGCCTTCCTGCTGATGTCGGAAGGGGCGACCGTCACGGTCTGCCACCACATGACCCGCTCGGTCTCGATGCATTCGCGCCGGGCCGATGCGGTGTTCGTCGCCGTCGGCAAGCCGAAGCTGGTCACCGGCGACATGATCAAGCCGGGCGCCGCGGTGATCGACATCGGCATCAACGAGGTGCTGGACGATGACGGCAAGAGCCGCGTTGTCGGCGATGTCGACTATGGCAGCGTCGCCCCGGTGGCCGGCTGGATCACCCCGGTGCCGGGCGGCGTCGGGCCGGTGACGGTCGCGGTGCTGATGCGCAACACCATCGTCGCCACCCGCCGCCAGAAGGCCCATTACGAGGCCCGCCTGGGCGCCGCGACCGCATGACCACTGGTCCCCGACATTGAATAGGATCGCCGTTTCGTATATACTGTATATACTAGACGGAGATGAGTGATGCTGACCCGGCTGTTCAGAAGCGGCAACTCCCTGGCCGTGCGCATTCCCAAGGAGCTGGCCTTCGCCGACGCGGCGCAGGATGTCGAGATCGAGCGCCGGGGTGACACTCTGCTCATCCGGCCGGTGACGTCCCGCTCGCTGGCCGGGGTGGCGCAGGCCTTCGCGTCCTTCCCGCCGGGCTTCATGGCCGAGGGCCGGGAGCACCACGAGCAGAAGGAGCGGGATTGGGGCCAGGGCAGCGCCTGAGCCATGCGCTACATGCTCGACACCAGCATCTGCATCCACCTGATCCAACGTCATCCGCCGCAGGTACTCAATCGCTTCGCGGCGCTGTCCCAGGGCGATGTGGTGATGTCGGCGGTGACGCTGGCCGAGCTGCGCCACGGGGTCGAACGCGATCCGTCAGCGAAGGCCCAGGCCGAACAGGCGCTGGATCGGCTGCTCGACTTCATTCCGGCCCAGCCCTTCGACACGGATGCGGCGACCCGCTACGGCGTGCTGGCCGCCGCTGTCCGGGACCGCCGGCGCGACGTGCTGGACCGCATGATCGCGGCCCACGCCGTCAGCCTTGGGCTGACTCTGGTCACCAACAACGAAGCCGACTTCAATATCTATCCCGGCCTGACCGTGGAGAACTGGACGAAGCCCTGATCCGGCCGCAACCCTGCGGCGCAGGAAGGCTGGATGCCAGCGGCCGGTCGTGGGTCTAAACCCGACTTATGACGGCATCGGACCGAGTCCCTGACCAGCCCCAGTTCGTGACGGAGCGGGATCCGCGGCTGCGCGTGATCATCCCGATGATCGTCGCCGTCGCCTTCCTGATGGAGCAGCTCGACTCCACCATCATCACCACCGCCATCCCGGACATGGCGGCCAGCCTGGACACCACGCCGCTGCGGCTGAACCTGGCGGTGACGACCTATGTGCTGACGCTGGCCGTGTTCATCCCGGTCAGCGGCTGGTTCGCCGACCGGTTCGGCGCCCGCCGGATCTTCGCCCTGGCGCTCGGCATCTTCACCCTCGGCTCGGCGCTGTGCGGCATGGCCGACAGCTTCGGCATGCTGCTGGCGATGCGGGCGCTGCAGGGGCTGGGCGGCGCGATGATGACGCCGGTCGGCCGGCTGATCCTGCTGCGCAGCTTCCCGCGGGCCCAGCTGGTCACGGCCATGACCTACATGACCCTGCCGGCGATCCTGGGGCCGGTGATCGGGCCGCTGCTTGGCGGCGTCCTCACCACCTACACGTCGTGGCGCTGGATCTTCTACGTCAACGTGCCCTTCGGCTGCGTCGGCATCCTGGCGGCGCTGCACTATTTCGAGGATGCGAAGGGCGGGACGGTGACGCCCTTCGACTATCCGGGCTTCCTCATGGTCGGGGCCGGCGTCGCCCTGCTGCAATACGGGCTGGAGAATATCGGCCGCCCGACCATCCCGACGCCGGCAATCGCGGCGGTGCTGGCGGCGGCCACGCTGCTGCTGCTGGCCTTCAGCCGCTATGCCCGCCGGCGGACGAACCCGGCGGTGGACATGACGCTGTTCCGGCTGCGCTCCTTCTGGGTCGGCACGCTGGCCGGCGGGCTATGCCGGGTCGGGCTGAACGGCGTGCCGTTCCTGCTGCCGCTGATGCTGCAGGTCGGCTTCGGCTTCAGCCCGGTGGTGTCGGGGTCGCTGACCTTCGTCAGCAGCCTGGGCGCGCTGTTGATCCGGCCGCTGCTGTCGCCGATGCTGCGCCATCTCGGCTTCGACCGGGTGCTGATCGTCAGCGCTGCCCTCGGTTCCGCCGCCATCGCCGGCTTCTCGCTGATGGGGCCTGACACGCCGCATTGGGTGCTGCTGGCCTACATCTTCCTGTTCGGCCTGCTGCGATCGATGCAGTTCATGACGTCGAACACCCTGTCCTATGCCGATATGCCGGCGGAGCGACTCAGCCGCGCCACAAGCCTGGGCGGGGTGCTGCAGCAGCTCAGCGTCAGCTTCGGCGTCTCGGTGGCGGCGATGCTGCTCGGCCTGGTCAGCTTCGAGAGCCACATCCTGTCACCGGAGCGCTTCCACGAGGCCTTCCTGCTGCTGGCGGCGATCCCACTGCTGTCGATCCCCGGCTTCCTCTATCTGCGGCCGGAGGACGGGGTGCAGGTCAGCCGGCACCAGCGCCGCCCGCGCTGACTACGGCGCGGGCGGCTTGCGCGGCAGGTCAGGCTGCCGCGGCGGCGACGGGGATCGCGAGCGTCGACCAGACATCGCGCAGCGCCTCGACCAGCCGGGCCATCTGCAGGTCGTCATGCAGCGGCGTCGGGGTGATGCGCAGCCGCTCCGCCCCGCGCGGCACGGTCGGGAAGTTGATCGGCTGGACGTAGATCCGGTGCCGCTCCAGCAGCAGGTCGCTGGCCGCCTTGCACAGCCGGGCGTCGCCGACGAAGACCGGCACGATGTGGCTGACCGACGGCATCACCGGCAGGCCGGCGGCGCGCAGGAGACGCTTCAGCGTCGCCGCCCGCTCCTGGTGCCGCTCGCGCTCGGCGCCGCTGGACTTGAGGTGGCGGATCGCGGCCAGGGCGCCGGCGGCGACCACCGGCGGCAGCGAGGTGGTGAAGATGAAGCCGGGGGCGTGGCTGCGCAGCGCGTCGACCAGCATGGCCGAGCCGGCGACATAGCCGCCCATCACCCCGAAGGCCTTGCCCAGCGTGCCCTCGATCACCGTCAGCCGGTGGGTCAGCCCGTCGCGCTCGGCGATGCCGCCGCCGCGCGGCCCGTACATGCCGACGGCATGGACCTCGTCGAGATAGGTCATGGCGCCGTGCCGGTCGGCGACGTCGCAGATCTCGGCGATCGGCGCGATGTCGCCATCCATCGAGTAGACGCTCTCGAACGCCACCAGCTTCGGCCGGGTCAGCGGGTATTCCGACATCAGCCGGTCCAGGTCCGCCGGGTCGTTGTGGCGGAAAATCCGTTTCTCGCAGCCGGAATGGCGGATGCCGGCAATCATCGAGGCGTGGTTCAGCGCGTCGGAGAAGATGACGCAGCCGGGGATCAGCTTCGCCAGCGTCGACAGCGCGGCGTCATTGGAGACGAAGCCGGAGGTGAAGAGGAGGGCGGCCTCCTTGCCGTGCAGGTCGGCCAGCTCCTCCTCCAGCGCCCGATGGTAGATATGGGTGCCGGAGATGTTGCGGGTGCCGCCGGCGCCGGCGCCGCAGCGGTCCAGCGCCTCATGCATCGCCGCCAGCACCGCCGGGTGCTGGCCCATGCCGAGATAGTCATTGGAGCACCAGACGGTGACGTCCGGCGCGCCGTCCAGGCCGTGATGGGCGGCGCGCGGGAAGGCGCCGGCATGGCGTTCGAGCTCGGCGAAGATGCGATAGCGGCCCTCGGCCTTCAGGGTGTCGATCGCCGTCCGGAATATGGTCTCGTAGTCCATTCCACCGTCTCGCCGTGCCTCGGGCCGGGACCCGGGCGGAAAGTGTAGCGCATCTGTTGCCGTCGCGTGAAATGGCACCATAGTCGAACCAGGCCGGCAAGCGAGGCTTGCGGCGGGTTCGGCGGCGATCCGCCGCATCGGGGCCAGAAATTTTCCGGCGGCCTGTCGGGACGCGTCCGGCCCGGTCGTCCTAGGGGCACAATCCCAGCGGAGGAGGCCGTCTTGGCCCAGCTCACCCAGAAGATCTCGCCGTTCCTGTGGTTCCTCGACGGCAAGGCCGAGGAAGCGGCCAAATTCTATGTCTCGGTCTTCGACAATTCGCGCATCACCTCCGTGCTGCGCAACGGCGACACCATGTCGGGGCCGAACGGCACCCCCCTGACCGTCGGCTTCCAGCTCGCGGGCCAGGACTTCACCGCCATCAATGGCGGCGGCGACTTCAAGTTCTCCTGGGCCGTCTCCTTCGTCGTGCTGTGCGAGGACCAGGCGGAGGTCGACCGGTACTGGGATCGCCTGGTCGAGGGCGGCGGCAAGCACAGCCAGTGCGGCTGGCTGCAGGACCGGTTCGGCCTGTCCTGGCAGATCACGCCGCGGATCCTGCTGGAGCGGACCCACGATTCCGACCCGGTGAAGGCGGCCCGGGCGTTCCAGGCGATGCTGCAGATGACCAAGATCGACATCGCCGCCATCGAGCGCGCCTATCGCGGCGAGGCCTGAGAGACCGTCTGGAAACTCTACTCTGGCGGCCATCTGACGTGGTTTCTGCGCTTCCGGTGCTCACGGACCTCATGTCCGCTGCGCTCCGGTTCTCGAAAACCACGCCAGCTGAGACTCGCCAGAGCGAATTTCCAAACGGTCTCTGACCGCCGCGCCCCGGCCGGACCGCTACGGGCGTAGCCATTCCGCGCTGGGGCAACCCGGCCCCGCCATGCGACGAAGAGTGTGTCCGGCGGGCTTTGCGCCCGCCGGCTTCGGCGTCATGATCCCCGGGCGTGGGGACGCAGGACAGGCTAGGTGCGATGACGGTGCAGGATGCGGCGGCCAGGGTCGCGTTGACCCCCCGCGGCCGGAAGAAGCGCGAGGCGATCCTCGACGCCGGGGTCAAGGTGTTCATGGCGGAAGGCTATGCCGCCAGCATGGACCGGGTGGCGGCCGAGGCCGGCGTCGCCAAGCAGACCCTGTACAGCCATTTCGGCAGCAAGGAGGGCCTGTTCCACGCCTTGTTCGACCGCTACAAGCAGCAGTCGCTGCGCGGGCTGGACCCGGCGGGCGACCTGGCGGACGAGCTCGCCACCTTCGGCGAGCACATGCTGCGGCGGATCTTCGACCCCGAGATCCTCGGCGTGCAGCGTCTGATGATCGCCCAGGCCGGCGCCTTTCCGGAGCTGGCGCGGATCGTCTACGAGGCCGGCCCGGGCCGCGCCCGGCTGAAGCTGGTGGAGTTCCTGCGGGCCAGGATCGAGGCCGGGGCCATCGAGCCGGCCGATCCGGTGGAGGCGGCGGACGACCTGTTCGCGCTGCTGCAGGGCAGCCGGCGGCAACGGATCCTGTTCGGGGTCGAGGCGGCGCCGGACCCGGCCGAGCTGCGCGGCATCGCCGAGCGCGCTGTTACAATCTTTTTACGCGCCTATACAACACGTTAAGGTCTTGTTTCGGACCCTTGTTTCGCCGCAATTCCTACTTACTTCCGGGTGCGAAGGGGCACCGACGGAGGAAGCAGATGGCGAAGTTCCGCTATTGGGGCGTGTCGGTTCTGCTCAGCCTGGGCCAGGCCGATTTCGCCGTGGCCACCGAGCGCCCGCCCTACGGTGATGCCCTGGCCGCCTATCTCGGCTCGGCCCGCGCGGCCAATGACGATCAGGGCCCGCTCTATCTCTACCGGCCGGACAGCTTCAGCCGGGTCACTTTCATCGGCCATGTCACGGCGGACGCGATGCCGTCCTGGCGGGGCGTCGCCATCGACGGCGTCTGGCAGCCGGCCGCGACGCCGGACGACTTGGCCCCACTGCTGCTGCCCGACACCGGCTGGGCCGCGGCGGATCCGGCGACGCGCGAGGCCATCGCCGTGCGCTGGGTGGAGGAGATCGTGCTGGCCGGCGAGGCGCTGAAGAGCGGCGCCGACCTGGTGCCGCCGGCGCCGGATGGCGCGATCGCCCCGGCCGCCGCCCGCACCCTGCCCGACGGGTCGATCGAGGTCAGCGGCTGGGTCTCGCATCTCAGCATCGCCGGCGAGATCGCCGACCCCTTCACCGTCCGCCTGGCGCCGGACGGGACGGTGCTGGCGTAGATGATCGTGACGGCGCTCGGGTTCACCTGGGCGAACCAGTTCCCCTATCTGTCATGCCCGGGCTTGACCCGGGCATCCAGGGAATGCCGATGCCGCGCTGGATGGCCCCTGGATTGCCGGGTCAAGCCCGGCAATGACAAAAAGGGGGGAAGGTGGGGAGCGGGCTCGCCGAGGCGAACCCGACCTTCCCCTTACCCCTCCACCCCCAGCTCCCGCCCCACCAGCGTGACCCAATAGGTCGAGCCCAGGGCCAGGATCGCGTCGTTGAAGTCGTAATGCGGCGTGTGGACGTAGTGGTAGCTGCCGTCCGGCTCGACGCCGTTGCCGATCATGATGAAGGCGCCGGGCCGCTGCTCCAGCATGAAGGAGAAGTCCTCGGCCCCGGTGATCGGCGCGATGTTGGTCGCGACCTTGTCGGCGCCGACGATGCTGGCCGCCACCCCGGCGGCGATGTCGGTCTGCTCCGGATGGTTGATCAGCGGCGGGTAGCGGCGGTCGTAATGCACCGCGGCGGTGCAGCCATAGGTCGCCGCTAGCCCCTCCGCCGTCTCGCGCAGCCGGCGCTCGATGGTGTCGCGCACCTTGGGCGAATAGCTGCGCGCCGTGCCGCTGACCACCACCTCCGGCGGGATGATGTTGGGCGACCCGGCCGACCCGCCGGAGACATGGCCGACGCTGATCACCGCCGGCTCGACCGACGGGATGTTGCGGCCGACGATGGCCTGCGCCGCCAGGATGAAATGCGCCAGAACCACCGTCGGGTCGGTCGCCAGATGCGGGGCGGAGCCGCCATGGCCGCCGGTGCCGCCGAAGCGGACGGTCCAGGTATCGGCGGCCGCCAGCATCGGGCCGGGGCGCAGGCCGAATTCGCCGACCGCGCGCCCGGGATTGTTGTGCATGCCGTAGACGGCGTCGGCCGGGAAGCGGTCGAACAGCCCTTCCTCGACCATCAGCCGGCCGCCGCCCTGGCCCTCCTCGGCCGGCTGGAAGATGAAATGCACCGTGCCGGGGAAGTCCCGGTTCTCCGACAGGTAGCGGGCCGCGCCCAGCAGCATGGCGGTGTGGCCGTCATGGCCGCAGGCATGCATCTTGCCGGGCACGGTCGAGGCGTAGGGCAGGCCGGTCTTCTCCTCGATGAACAGCGCGTCCATGTCGGCGCGCAGCGCCACCGCCCGGTTGCCGGGCCGGGTGCCCTTCAGCGTGCCGACCACGCCGGTCTTCGCGATGCCCTCATGGGTCTCGATGCCCCAGCCGCGCAGCGTCTTCGCCACCAGGGCGGCGGTGCGCACCTCCTCGAACCCGGTCTCGGGATGGGCATGGATGTCGCGGCGGATGGCGATCAGCTCGTCCTCATAGGACTTGATCTCGGCCAGGATGTCCTTCGGCTCGGCGGTCACGATCGCTCTCCCTGATTGGATCGGTTGGCTAGGTAGGACATTTGCAGGTTTTCCGTCCTGCGCCCAGGGGGCACCGGACGGATCTCGCGCGGATCGGTTGCGTTCCGGCCCGCGCCGCGCCAGGATCGCGCCCTTCGTCGGGGAGGAACGCTGCGTGATCCTGGATTTCGGGTCGATCAACATGGACCTGGTGATGGCCGTCACGGCGCTGCCGCGGCCGGGCGAGACCGTGCTGTGCGACGGCTACGTCACCAAGCCGGGCGGCAAGGGGTCGAACCAGGCGGTGGCGGCGGCGCGGGCCGGTGCGAAGGTGG
>NZ_JBCNNF010000196.1:0-12712 GCF_039594555.1 Inquilinus sp. | reverse complement strand
GACGATGACCGCGACCCGGCGGCCTTCCCGGTTGCGCAGGACGTGGTTCAGCAGCGTCGTCTTGCCGGCGCCGAGGAAGCCTGAGAGGACGGTGACGGGTAGGCGGGCGTCGGGCCGCATGGTCACGACACCCAGCGGCGCCGGGCGGGCGCGGCCGCGATCTCGTCCAGCCGCAGCCCGAGCGCCAGCGATCCCAGCAGCTCGGCGCAGCGCGCGGAGCCGTGCACGGCCACCAGCCGCGGCATGGCCTCGGTCAGCAGCGCCGAAGACAGCGCGGCCGGGGACAGGCCGACGGCTTCGAACTCGGCCAACAGGCGCCGGATCTCGCCGGTCGCGCGGGTGAAGCCGGCCGGGGTGTGGATGCCGGGGGCGATCTGCTCGAATGTGCTGGAGGGCTGGTCTGGCATGGCTTTCATCCGGTAAATTAAAATGTTATATCATAACAGTTAAATCCCGAACGCAAGCCCTCCGTTGACCCTATGGTGATCGCTGTTGCCGCAGCTCCTGGAAATCGGTGCCGGGCTCAGTCGGCCGGCGGCTGGCACCCCTCGGGCTTGAGCACGCGGACGGTCGAGGCCGGGTGCCGGGCCAGCGCCGCCGCCGGGCGGATCGGGCGGGGCGTGAAGCCGCCGCCGCAATTCGGGCACCGGCCGCCCAGCACCGTCCCGGCGCAGTCGGTGCAGAAGGTGCATTCGAAGCTGCAGATCAGCGCGTCCCGCGAGTCGGGCGGCAGGTCCTTATCGCAGCATTCGCAGTTCGGGCGCAGCTCAAGCATCGAATCCTCCAGGTCCAGCGATCCTTCCTTGACCGGACCGCAGTGCCGATTTTCGTCTCCGCGACCACGCACCGCGTCGCCGGTGAGGAATTCATACAAATGCTTCATGTGCCTCACAATGACTGCCATGGGACGCCACCCTGTGCCAGTATCGGATCAGCAACATGGAGACCTCGATGCGCGTCAGCCGAATTGACAATCCCGCCAAGCGAATGCTCGGTTGGCTCGTGCGATATTCGGTGGCTGGAAAGCACACGCGCAAATTCTTTTCCGATCTTGCTCATGGCGGCTCTTCGGACAAGGCGAAGGCCGCTGCCGAAGCCTTTGCACTGGCGCATCTGCTGGAGCATCAGGAGATCCGGTCGCTGCGGACCCGGTTGCTGCCGCGCCGCAACACGCCGCACGGCGTCCCGGGCGTCGCACGTTATGTTCGCCCCGGCGGGAATTCGGCCTTCTGGACCGCCTATTGGACCCAGGATGGCGTGCGCCGGCAGAAGAAATATTCGGTGGCCCAGCTGGGCGAGCATGATGCGCGCGAACTGGCCTTCGCCACCCGGGCGGAGATGACCGCCGGCAACGAGGAGCGGCTCGAGGAGCTGCTGGACATCTACGTGCCCGAGCGGAGGGCTACGGCCAAGCGGCAGCGTCAGGTGACGGCCTCGTCGAGCGCTGCCCGCTCATAAGGAACTGGGAAGCCCGGGGCCGGACTCACGCCAATCCGGGGTATGCTGGAGCGCCGGACACAGGCCCGATTCTTCACTTCCCGACCTCCCTTGCCCTCTGTGCTCCGCCCATAGCAACCCGGTGGTCTTGCATGCGGTTGCTCGGCTAACGCACGCTCGCGACATTCGTTCCTGCAGGGTTCGCAAGGGTATTTGTTGACGCAGAATGCGCGTCAACCGCATGTTCTGCCCGAGCAATGCGCAACACGGGGGGAATGATGCGCGATGCGTATGGCGACCGGTATCACCCAATGCAGGGGGTGATCACCGGATTTGTAAGGCAAGCATTAATGCCACATCCATTGGGCTTGGTTGTCTGGGACCTGGGATGCGGTGACGGCATATTCTCGGGGGCATTTCATGGTATGGGAGCCCGCTCAGTTCTGGCGAGCGACCTCCAGAACATTGTCAGCCCCGAACTACGCCAGCATATCGAGTTCAGACAATGTGACATCGACCATGCTGCCGAAGCATTCGGTGCTGACCTGATCAAGTCGGTCGATATCGTATTCATGCATCTAATGACGGAGCATGTGTCTGATTTGCGGGGCCTTTTTCGGTCGTTGGCACGGTGTCTGCGCCCGGGGACCGAGATTTTCGTGCACCACGATTGTTACCAGCATCCAGTCGGTCATCATGACCACCAGTTGCTCTTCCTGGACGAACCGTCCTGGTCAATCAAGCCGCAGGGCGTGCGTTGCTGGGAGATGCCGGAGAAATGTGGGGCTTCGGCTGCCCACAGGGGATCGCTCAGCGCTTACCAATGGTCCGCCGAGTCCGAGGCCACCCGCAATCCTCTACGGTGCGATGATTGCAACTACTTCAGACGCAGCCAGCCATGGGCGCATCTTATCTATGGCAACGATTATAGTCGTACATTTCCCGAGATATGGTTTCGCGATGAACTCAACCGGCTAACATCCTCGCAGGTCAGGTGGTTCGCGCAAGAAGCCGGCTTCTCAGTCACGGCCGAGCATCGGATCATGATCAACAACGTGCCATCGGATAACCTTTCTGCCCTATACGGAGCTGCCGAGCTGCGCACATTCACCTACAGCATGCGCGCCGTCAAAAACGGAGCGGTCGAAAACGCGTGATGGCGGCATTGGCCGGGGCTGGTGATTTTCGCCAATATGAGATTCTGAGACTGCAACTCCAGAACGTCCATGGTGCTGGAGTTGCAGTTCCTATACCACTAGTTGCCGATTTCACTCACGGCCTGCCCCGCCATGAAGGATGGGGCCCGATGAGTGTCAGACCTTGCTCAGATACCAGTCGTATTCGAGCTGACTGATCTGCGAGAAGAATTTGTCCCGCTCGGCCCATTTCAGGGCCAGGTAGATGTCGAGGAAGCGGCGGCCGAAATACTCGTTGAAGAAGGCCGAGCCGTCGAGCTGCTCCAGCGCCACGATCCAGGACGAGGTCAAGGTCGGCTCGATCTTGTCATAGGCGTTGCCCTGGATCGGCGGGCCTGGATCGATCTGCCGTTTGATGCCGTGATGCGCTCCGGCCAGCACCGCCGCGACCACCAGATAAGGGTTGCTGTCGGCGCCGGCGACGCGGTGCTCGACCCGGCGGTCCTTCGGCTTGCCCGGCGGGATGCGCAGCGACACGCTGCGGTTGTTCGCAGCCCAGGTCGGGGCATGGGGCACGTAGGAGTTCGGCTGGAACCGGCGGAAGGCGTTCTGGTTCTGGGCGAACACCGCCATGCCCTCCGCCATCGTGGCGCCAAGACCGCCGATGGCATGGCGCAGCATCGGCGTGCCGTGCGGATCCTCCGCCGCGAACAGGCTGGCGCCGGCCGCGTCCAGCATGCTCATATGGATGTGGAAGCCGCTGCCGGCCTGGTCGGGATAGGGCTTGGCCATGAAAGTGGCCTCGACCCCGTGCTTGGCCGCCACCGATTTGACCACCCGCTTGAACAGCACCGCGTCGTCGCAGGCCTCGAGCGGGTCGGCGACGTGGCGCAGATTGATCTCGTACTGCCCCGGTGCGTATTCGGAGACCAGGCTGTCGACCGGAATGCCCTGCGCGACGCAGGTGTCGTAGATCTCGTGCAGCAGGTCGTTGAAGTCATACAGCTCGTCGATGCCGTAGACCTGAGTGGTGTCCTGGCGCTTGCCGCTGATCGGCGACACCGGGGGCCGCGGCCGGCCATCCTCGCCGCGCTTGCGGTCGACCAGATAGAACTCAAGCTCCACCGCCACCACCGGATGCAGCCCGTCGTCGCGCAGGCGCTGGACGACATTGGCCAGGACGGTGCGCGGATCGGCGAAGAAGGGGGAGCCGTCGAGATCCCGCATCGCCAGCAGCACCTGGCCGGTCGGGCGCGACAGCCACGGCACCGGGTCGAGGGTGTGCGGGACGGGGAAGCAGTCGCGGTCCGCGTCGCCATCGGCGAAGCCGAGGCCGGTCTCCTCGACCGTTTCGCCGGTGATGTCGGTGGCGAAGAGGGAGCCGGGGAAGGTCAGGCCGTCGCGGAAGATCTTGTCCAGTGTCCCGACCGGGACCTTCTTGCCGCGCAGGACGCCGCACATGTCGCAGACCAGGGCGTCGATGTGCGTGATGTCAGGAAATTGCGCGCGGAAATTCCTTACGATGTCGTTCGGTGTGCGTTCATGCATTTGGTCACGCAATAGTTGCCACGAAGCGTTCATCCTCGCAGCCGGCCGGGAAGTGTCAAGCCGGGCCGAGTCGCAGCGGCCATGCCTGCGAACCGTCGGGGTCCCCGACCATCCCCCTTCCCAGCCCCCCGGGGGGCTCAGGTATGGTGGGGGCGCAGATGAAACGAGAAGCGGGGTCCGCCTAAAGGGGCTGACCATGATTTTATGCAGAAGCTCGTGGACTTCATTCACGACCATGGCGTGACCGAAGTCGAGTGCCTGGTCCCGGACATCAACGGGATCGCCCGGGGCAAGATCCTGCCCGACGACAAGTTCATCAAGGGCTTGAAGACCCGCGGGATGCGGATCCCGGAATCGATCTTCATGCAGACTGTGACCGGGGACTACCCCGATGACGACGTCACCAACGCCGCCGATATCGACATCTACATGGTGCCGGACCGCGAGACGATCCGCATCGTCCCCTGGTACGAGGAGCCGACGGCGCAGGTGATCTGCGACGCGGAGTATGTCGACGGCAGCCCGTGCGAGCTGTCGTGCCGCCATGTGCTGCGGCGGGTGCTGAAGCTGTATCAGGAGAAGGGCTGGAAGCCGCTGGTGGCGCCCGAGCTCGAATTCTACCTGGTCAAGAAGAACATCGACCCCGACTATCCGCTGGAGCCGCCGATCGGCCGGTCCGGCCGGCCGGAGACGGGGCGCCAATCCTACGGCATCGACGCGGTCAACGAATTCGATCCGATCTTCGAGGAGATCTACGACCATTGCGAGGCGATGGGCCTCGACGTCGACACCCTGGCGCATGAGGCGGGCGCCGCGCAGATCGAGATCAACTTCAACCATGGCGACCCGCTCGAGCTTGCCGACCAGGTGCTGATCTTCAAGCGCACGGTGCGCGAGACGGCGATGCGCCACGATGTCTACGCCACCTTCATGGCCAAGCCGCTGCAGAACGAGCCCGGCAGCGCCATGCACCTGCACCAGAGCGTGAACGACGCCAAGACCGGCCGGAACCTGTTCGCCACCGAGACGGGCGAGAACAGCGAGCTGTTCCTGTCCTATATCGCGGGCTTGCAGAAATTCGTCCCGGCAGCGATGCCACTGTTCGCGCCGAACGTGAACTCCTACCGCCGCCTGGACCCGGAGAGCGACGCGCCGATCAACGTCCATTGGGGCATGGACAACCGCACGGTCGGCTTCCGGGTGCCGATCGACGAGCCGCAGGCCAAGCGGGTCGAGAACCGGGTGGCGGGCGCCGACTGCAACCCCTATCTGATGTTCGCGGCCTCGCTGGCCTGCGGCTATCTCGGCATCGTCAACGAGATGCAGCCGTCGAACCCGGTCGAGGGCTCGGCCAAGCGCCTGGCCTTCACCCTGCCGCGCCACCTCTATGACAGCCTCAACAAGTTCTCCGCCTCGCGTCCGCTGCGTGAGGTGCTGGGCGAGAAGCTGGTCGACGCGGTGTGGTGGGTGAAGAACAAGGAGTACGACGCCTATCACCGCGTCATCAGCTCCTGGGAGCGCGAGAACCTGCTGCTGAACGTCTGAGTCTGGCCGCCCGCCCCGGACGTATGCCGGGGCGGGCGGTGATGATCGGGAGGGCATGATGGTCGGCAGGTTCGAGCCGCTGGATTCCGGCCAGGTGCCGCGCTTCGCCGGCATCCCGACCTTCATGCGGCTGCCGCTGGCGACACCGGCCGAGGTCGACATCGCCCTGGTCGGCGTGCCCTTCGACGGCGGCGTCACCAACCGCGCCGGGGCGCGGCACGGCCCGCGCGAGCTGCGCAACCAGTCCAGCCTGATGCGCCGGGTGCACCATGTCACCGGCGTGTCGCCCTACGATCTGGTGCGGGTGGCGGATTGCGGCGATGCGCCGGTCGACCCGATCAGCCTGGAGAAGTCGCTGGAGTCGATCGCCGGCTTCTACGCCGATCTGCACCGCGCCGGCGCGGTGCCGCTCTCGGCCGGCGGCGACCATCTGGTGTCGCTGCCGATCCTGCGCGGCCTGAATGCAGGCCGGCCGGTCGGGCTGATCCAGTTCGACGCCCATTCCGACACCTATGACAGCTTCTTCGGCAACCCCTACAACCACGGCACGCCGTTCCGCCGGGCGATCGAGGAGGGGCTGGTCGACCCGAAGCGGATGGTCCAGATCGGGCTGCGCGGCTCGATCTCCGACGCCGCCAACTACGACTTCGCCAAGGCCTGCGGTATCCGCATGGTCTTCATCGAGGAGTTCGACCGCCGCGGCCCGGACGACGTGATGGACGAGGCGCTGGAGATCCTCGGCGACCAGCCGGCCTATGTGACCTTCGACATCGACGCCCTCGACCCCTCGATGGCGCCGGGCACCGGCACGCCGGAGATCGGCGGCATCACCACCCGCGAGGCCCAGCGCATGGTGCGCCGCCTGGCTGGGCTGGATCTGATCGGCGCCGACCTGGTCGAGGTGTCGCCGCCCTTCGACCCCTCCGGCCTCACCGCGGTGACCGGGGCGACGCTGATGTTCGAGCTGCTCTGCGCCCTCGCGCCCGGCGTGGCGGCGCGCCGCGGGGCAGGGACCTCGGCCTGACCGATCGGTCGTGGGCACCGCCCCGAGTCTCGCGCCTGTCCAGACCCGTCCGGCGTCCCCGGCGGATGACCGCCATGCGGTCGGCGCAGCGATCCCCGATCGCGCCCGGGCTTGAACCGAAGCCGCGGCCGCCAAAGTTCAAGGGATGACTCTGCCCCTCTCGGTCCTCGACCTCGCGCCGATCGCCTCCGGCTCCCCGACGGGGCAGGCGGTCCGCAACTCGCTCGATCTCGCCCGGCTGACGGATCGGCTGGGCTACACCCGCTACTGGGTGGCCGAGCATCATTCGATCCCTGGCGTGGCCTCGACCGCGCCCGAGATCCTGATCGGCCATGTCGCCCAGGTGACGGAGCGGATCCGCGTCGGCTCCGGCGGGGTGATGCTGCCGAACCACGCGCCGCTGCGGGTGGTCGAGGCCTTCAAGATGCTGGAGGCGCTGCATCCCGGCCGGATCGATCTCGGCCTCGGCCGCGCCCCGGGCTCGGACCAGCTGACCGCGCTGGCGATGCGCCGGTCGCAGGAAGCCGTCATCGCCAACGACTTCCCCGAGCAATATGCCGAGCTGCGCGCCTTCGCCGACGGCACCTTCCCGGCGGACCACGCCTTCCGCAATGTGCACGCGGTGCCGGAGGACGTGCCCTTGCCGCCGGTCTGGATGCTCGGCTCCAGCGAGTTCGGCGCCCGCTTCGCCGCCCGCATCGGCTGCGGCTTCGCCTTCGCCCATCACTTCAGCCCGCAATACACGATGTCGGCGATGCATCTGTACCGGGCCAATTTCCAGCCCTCGCCGACGATGCGGGCGCCGCACTCGATCCTGACCGTCTCGGTCTATTGCGCCGAGGATCCGGCGGAGGCGGAGCGGCTGGCGGCGCCGCATCAGCTGTCCTGGGTGCGGCTGCGCACCAACCGGCCGGGCCTGCTGCCGAGCCCGGAGGAGGCGCTGGCCTATCCCTACACGGCGGAGGAGAAGCGCGTGGCCGAGAACGCCCGCCGCAACCAGATCGTCGGCACGCCGGAGACGGTGAAGGCCGAGATCGAGCGGCTGGCGGGCGAGACCCTGGCCAGCGAGGTGATGATCACCAGCATGATCCACGACCACGCTGCCCGGCTGCGCTCCTACGAGCTGGTGGCGCAGGCGTTCGGGCTGCAGGCGGGCTGAGCCGCCCTCAGCCCAGCCGGGCGAACAGCGCGACCAGATCGGCCTGCCGGTGGGTGTCGGTCTTGACGAAGATGGCCTTCAACTGGGTCCGGGCCGTCTCATAGCGGATCGTCAGCCGTTCCGCCGCCTCGGCCAACGGCACCCCGCCGCCGAGCAGCGCGGCGAGCCGGGCTTCCGCGCGGGACAGGCCGAACATGGTCGCCAGCCGCCGTTCCGCCGATGCCGAGCGCGCGGCGGGGTCCCGGATCAGGACGATCGCCTGGGCGCCGTTGAAGACCAGCATCCGGTCGCGGGGCAGGGGAGAGATATCGACCACCAGCGGCGGCCGCCCGCTCGGCCGCCGGATCGCGATCGGGCCGCCCGCGACGGCGCCGGCCGGGCGGATGCTGCCTTCGATGCCGGCCTGCAGGCGCCGGTTGTCATCGGTGGCCATCGCCATCAGCCGGCCGCCCGGAAGCGCCAGCCCGTCGCCCAGCAGCCCTATCAGCGCGCCGGTGCTGCGCAGCACGGTCCCCTGGGGGCCGAGGATCGCGCCCGCGACCTCCGCCGCTTCCCACCCCTCGATCATGCCGTCGAGCTTGCGGAAGCCGAGGCTCTCGGCCAGCCGCACCGCCCGGGCGAAGGAGGGCCGGAGCGCGTCGAGGGCCGCGAGCTCCGCCGGCGTGAACGGATCGGCGTCCAGCGCCCGCTCCAGCGTCAGGACGACAGGGCCGAGGGTGGGGCTCGAGAGGAGGATCGACCCGGCCGCCCATTTCAGGCCGAAGGGCCGCAGCAGCTCGTTGTAGAACGGGTCGCGGGCGATCTCGTCGGCGGACAGCAGCTCGGTGTCGCAGACGAAATTGGTCCAGGTCCGGGCATTGATGCGCGGGAAGCGCGGGTTCCGCTGCGGCCAGCCATCGGCCGTGGCCGCCTCGATGATCTCCTCGAACCCGGCGGAGGGCGCCCCGAGCTGGGTGGCCGAGCGCGCCGTCATGAACAGCGAGGCCTCGCTTCCGCCTGCGCCGGCAAAGGCGCCGAGGGCGACTGGCCACAGGCCGGGGTCGAGTGCGGCGTCGAGGAACAGCGCCTCGACGTTCCGGAACAGCTCGGGCCGGGTCGCCCCGATCATTACGGGCCCGGCCGGGCTGCGATCGATCCCGCGAACCGACGGCATCGCATGGTCCATCCCCCCGATGGCTGCGTCTCGAAGACCATGATACATGGGAAACGCGGCGCTTTTGACGGACATTTCATCGCGAGCGTTTCACCCCGCGTCGTATCCGCGCAGTCATCGCCTCTTCCCTCCGGCGCGCGCCCGCGCTAAAACCCGCGCCCCTTTTCAGCCCCGTCCGACCGGACCCGGGGCTTTTCGCCGTTGGAGCGGAGGTGGAGATGGCGGTCTGCGGCCTGGATTTCGGCACCTCGAACTCGACCCTCGGCATCGTCGACGCCGCAGGCGCAAGGCTGCTGCCGCTCGAGGGCGCGTCGACCACGCTGCCCAGTGCGATCTGGTTCGACCTGGTCGGCGGCGCGCCGCGCTTCGGCCGTTCGGCCGTCGACTCCTATGTCGAGAGCCTGGACGGCCGGCTGATGCGCTCGATCAAGTCGGTTCTCGGCACGTCACTGATCGAGGAGGACACCTGGGTCGGCCGTGAGCGCATCGGCTTCAAGCAGGTGATCGGCATCTTCCTGGCCGAGATGAAGGCGCGGGCCGAGGCCGCCTGCGGCCACGCGCTGGAGCGGGTGGTGCATGGCCGGCCGGTGCATTTCGTCGACGACGACCCGGCCGGCGACCGCGCCGCCCAGGATACGCTGCAGGCGATCGCGCGCGAGGCTGGATTCGCTGAGGTGTCCTTCGAGTACGAGCCGATCGCCGCCGCCCGCACCTATGAGGCCGGGCTGGACCGGGAGGAGGTGGCGCTGATCGTCGATATCGGCGGCGGCACCTCCGACATCTCGGTCGTCCGGCTGGGGCCGCAGCGCCGCGCGCTGCCGGACCGGGCGGGCGACATCCTGGCCAATGACGGCATCCGGCTGGGCGGCACCGATGTCGACCGGCTGTTCAGCCTGGCCACGGTGATGCCGGCGCTGGGCATGGGCACCCGCATGAAGCGCGAGGGCGCGGTGGCGCCCAGCCGCTACTTCCACATGCTGGCGACCTGGAGCCGGATCAACGCCCTCTACGCCCCCAAAGTGGTGGCGGAGGTGCGGGACGTGCGCCGGGAATCGCGCGCGCCGCAGAAGTTCGACCGGCTGCTGCGGGTGCTGGAGGGCAATCTGGGCCACAGCTTGGCGCTGCGGGTCGAGGCGGCGAAGATCGCGCTTGGCGACAAGGACCCGACCGTGATCGATCTGCGGCTGGTGGAACCCAAGCTGGGGCTGCGCGCCGGCCGGGCGGTGCTGGACGCGGCGATCCGCGACGCCGTCGCGCGGCTGTCGGCGCTGATCCGGCGCTGCATCCAGGCGGCCGGCCTGACGCCGGACCGGCTGGACGCCGTGTTCCTGACCGGCGGCTCGGCCCTGCTGCCGGCCTTCCGCGCCGCGGCGCTGGCCGAGGCGCCGGCCGCCCGGGTGGTGGAGGGGGACAGCTTCGGCGCGGTCGGCGTCGGCCTCGCGATCGAGGCGCAGCGGCGTTACGGGCCGTAACCCGCCTTCCTCGGCGTCATTGCGAGGAGGCGAAGCCGACGAAGCAATCCAGGGGCCGGTGCGTGCGGCCCCTGGATTGCTTCGCTGCGCTCGCAATGACGATGGAATATCGAGCGGCCCGAACTCAATTTCCGCTCAGATGTCCGCAGTCACGAATCCGTCTGCTCCGGCAGCATCCGGTCCAGCGTGCCGTCGCGGCGGATGGCGACATGCCAGACCGCGGCGGCGATGTGCAGGCCGACGAGGCCGTAGAGCGCCCAGTGCCCGACCGCATGGATGGTGGCGCCGATCCGCCAGATCGCCTCGGTAGCCGGGGTCAGCAGCGGCACCTCGAACAGGCCGAAATACGGGATGGCGCGGCCGCGGCCGGCAGACATCAGATAGCCGCTGATCGGCATCGCCAGCAGGAGGAGATAGAGCAGCCAGTGGCTTGCCTTGGCCGCCGCCGCCTCCCAGGCCGCCCAGCGCGCCGCGGCGGGCGGCGGGTGGATGGCCCGCCACACCAGCCGCGCCGCAGTCAGGCCCAGGATCGTCAGCCCGACCGACTTGTGCAGCATGACCACCGTTGCGCGGGAGGCGTCGCCATTCGGCAGGCTCTCCATCACCCAGGCCAGCACCAGCACGGCCAGCATCAGCGCCGCCGAGACCCAGTGCAGCCATTGCGCGGTGGCGGTGTAGCGGCCGGTATCGGCGCGGCGCGCGGTGGCAGCGATCACATTGGTGCTCATTCGGCAGCCTCCGGGAGTGAGGGGGCGGGACGCCGGCGGAGACGCCCGGCCGCCTGCTCTAGCCCGCGGCAGGCGACATAGAAGGTGGGGGTGAAGATCAGGCCGAAGGCGGTGACGCCGATCATGCCGAAGAACACCACGACGCCCAGCGACTGGCGCATCTCCGCCCCGGCGCCGGTGGCCAGAACCAGCGGCACCACGCCCAGGATGAAGGCCAGCGAGGTCATCACGATCGGCCGCAGCCGCACCCGTGCCGCCTCGATCGCGGCCGTGGCGCGGTCGGCGCCCGCCGCCTCGGCCTGGCGGGCGAACTCGACGATCAGGATCGCGTTCTTGGCGGCCAGGCCGATCAGCACCACGAAGCCGATCTGGGCCAGGATGTTGACGTCCATGGCCGAGGCCAGCAACCCGGTCAGCGCCGCCAGCAGGCACATCGGCACGATCAGGATCACCGACAACGGCAGGGTCCAGCTCTCGTACAGCGCCGCCAGCAGCAGGAAGACGAACACCGCCGAGGCCGCGAAGACCAGCAGCGCGCTGGTGCCGGCCAGCCGCTCCTGCAGCGCCACCTCGGTCCATTCGAAGCCGTAGCCGTCCGGCAGCGTCTCGGCTGCGATCTGCTCCATCCGGTCCAGGGCCGTGCCGGTCGACACGCCGGCTGCCGCCGCGCCCTGGATCTCGGCCGCCGGATACAGGTTGTAGCGCGGGATGCGATAGGCGCCGGCGCGCTCCTCGAAGGTCGCGACCGAGCCCAGCGGCACCATGGCGCCGGAGTCGCTGCGGGTCTTCAGCCCCTCCAGCGCCGCCGGGTCCTGGCGGAAGCGGGCATCGGCCTGGGCGCGGACCTGGAAGGTGCGGCCCAGCAGGTTGAAGTCGTTGACATAGGCCGAGCCGAGATAGATCTCGAGCGTCTCGAACACCCGGGAGACTGGCACGCCCAGCATCTCCGCCTTCACCCGGTCGATATCGGCGTACAGCTTCGGCGTCGCCGTGTTGAACGGGCTGAAGACATTGGCGAATTTGGGCGACTGGCCGGCTGCAGCCACGACCTGGCGCACCGCCGCCTCCAGCTCCTCCGGCGTGCCGCCGGCCAGGTCCTCGACCATCAGCTTGAAGCCGCCGGTGTTGCCCATGCCGCGGACCGAGGGTGGCTTGATCGGGATCACCCGCGCCTCCGGCACATCGGCCAGGCGGGCGGTCAGGTCGGCGATGATCCGGTCGACCGTCCGGCCCTGCGCCGCCCGCGCCTCGTAGGGGTCGAGAATGGCGAAGACCACGCCGCTGTTCGAGGCGTTGGTGAAGGTGGCACCGTCGAGGCCGGCGATGGAGACCGTGTGGGCCACGCCCGGGGTCGCGTCCAGCCGGTCGGAGACGGCCTTCATCACCGCGTCGGTGCGGGCCAGGGCGGCGCCGGGCGGCAGCTGCACCGCGGTCAGGAAATAGCCCTGGTCCATCACCGGGATGAAGCCGGTCGGCGCCCGGCCGAACTGCCAGCCGGTCAGGCCCAGCA
>NZ_JBCNNF010000195.1:0-12715 GCF_039594555.1 Inquilinus sp. | reverse complement strand
ATCCACCAGATTGGCGTCCGCAGCCGCGCCATCCACCGCAAGCTGCGCGAGGTCGAGGAGCTGCCGATGGACCGGGCCGCGCCGGTCCTCGAGCTGGACGCGCCCGAAGCGGAGATGCCCACCGCGGCTGAGGACGAGACGCCATAGCGCTGTTGCATCCGCGGGCCGGCCGCCCTATCCAGTCATCATTCATCCGACAATAGGTCGAGAGAGGAACCAGATGAGCGTCCACGCCAACTACATCGCCGGGTCCTGGGTCGAAGGCCCGGACGCGTCGAAGAACGTGAACCCGTCGGACCTGTCGGACGTGATCGGCGAATACGCCCGCGCCGACCGCGCCCAGGCGGAGCAGGCGATCGCCGCGGCCCGCGCCGCCTTCCCGAAATGGTCGATGACGACGCTGCAGGAGCGGCACGACCTGCTAGACAAGATCGGCAACACCATCCTGGCGCGGAAGGAGGAGCTGGGCCGGCTGCTGTCGCGCGAGGAAGGCAAGACCCTGCCCGAGGGCATCGGCGAGGCCGCCCGTGCCGGCCAGATCTTCAAGTTCTTCGCCGGCGAGGTGCTGCGCATCCAGGGCGAGAAGCTGGCTTCGGTGCGCCCCGGCATCGATGTCGAGATCACGCGTGAGCCGATCGGCGTCATCGGCCTGATCACGCCGTGGAACTTCCCGATCGCGATCCCGGCCTGGAAGCTGGCCCCGGCCCTGGCCTATGGCAACTGCGTCGTGTTCAAGCCGGCCGACCTGGTGCCGGGCAGCGCCTGGGCGCTGTCGCAGATCATCGTCGATTCGGGCGTCCCGGCCGGCGTGTTCAACCTGGTGATGGGCCGCGGCTCGGTGGTCGGCGAGGCCTTCGTCGCCAGCAAGGATGTCGACGCCATCACCTTCACCGGCTCGGTCGGCACCGGCCGCGGCATCGCCCTGCGCTGCGCCGAGAGCGGCAAGAAGGTGCAGCTCGAGATGGGCGGCAAGAACCCGATGGTCATCCTCGACGACGCGGATCTGAACACCGCCGTCGGGGCCGCCACCAACAGCGCCTTCTTCTCCACCGGCCAGCGCTGCACCGCCTCGTCGCGCCTGATCGTGACCGAGGGCATCCATGACCGCTTCGTCGCGGCGATGACCGAGAAGCTGAAGTCGCTGAAGGTCGACAACGCCCTAAAGCAGGGCACCGATATCGGCCCGGTGGTGGACCAGAGCCAGCTGGACCAGGACCTGTCCTATATCGACATCGGCGTCAAGGAAGGCGCCAAGCTGGCCTATGGCGGCGAGCGGCTGAACCGCGAGACCGAGGGCTTCTTCCTGTCGCCGGCGCTGTTCACCGAGACCACCAACGACATGCGGATCAGCCGCGAGGAGATCTTCGGGCCGGTCGCCTCGGTGATCCGGGTCAAGGATTACGAGCAGGCGCTGGCCACGGCGAACGACACCGAGTTCGGCCTGTCTGCCGGCATCGCCACCTCGAGCCTGAAGCATGCCAGCCACTTCAAGCGGGCCAGCCAGGCCGGCATGGTGATGGTGAACCTGCCGACCGCGGGCGTGGACTATCACGTGCCGTTCGGCGGCCGGAAGGGCTCCAGCTACGGCCCGCGCGAGCAGGGCCGCTACGCCGCGGAGTTCTACACGGTGGTGAAGACTGCTTATACCTTCCCGGGTTGACCGTCCCCGGAGCGGACTGCGGAAGGACCCGGCCGGAAACGCCGGGTCCTTTCCGTTTGACACCCCCTCCCCGCCTTGCGAGCCTGCGTCCGGAAGTGACACGGGGTGCCCGGGAACGGGCTGAGATCATACCCGTCGAACCTGATCTGGGTCATGCCAGCGAAGGGAGCCGTCACGCGATGCCCGCCCCGGGCCCCGGATCCTCAGGATCGATCGCCGACATCCCCTTCGCCGGCAGCGGAGGAGCGGAATGGGTGCAGTGGCAACGGAAGCGAGGCGACGCTTCGACCTGTCGGTCTATCTGGTCACCGATACGCGGCTGAGCGGGCCGCGCGGCGTGGCCGAGGTGGCGGCGGCAGCGGCCCGCGGCGGCGTCACCATCGTGCAGCTGCGCGACCCCGACGCCACGACGCGCGCGCTGATCGCGGCGGCCGGGGCGCTGCAGGCGGTGCTGGCGCCGCATGGCGTCCCTTTGGTGATCAACGACCGGGTCGACGTCGCCCTGGCCGTCGGCGCGGACGGCGTCCATCTCGGCGATCGCGACATGCCCGCGGCCACGGCCCGGCGCCTGCTGGGGCCCGGCCGCATCGTCGGCGTCACCGTGCATGACGCGGCGGAGGCGCGGGCGGTCGACAGTGACGTCGCCGACTACGCCGGCATCGGCCCGGTCTTCGCCACCACCACCAAGGTGGGCGCGCGGCCGCCGATCGGGGTCGACGGTTTCCGGGCGCTGCGACGGCTGGTGCCGCTGCCCGCGGTCGGCATCGGCGGCATCGATGCGGGCCGGACGGCCGCTGTGATCGCGGCGGGGGCCGACGGCGTCGCCGTGGTCTCGGCGATCTGCGCCGCGCCCGACCCCGAGGCCGCGGCCCGGGCCATTGCCGCAGCGGTGGCGGAGGGGCGGGCAAGATGATTCCCAATGTCCTGACCATCGCCGGCACCGACCCTTCCGGCGGCGCCGGCATCCAGGCCGACCTGAAGACCTTCTCCGCCCTCGGCGCCTATGGCTGCGCGGTGATCACGGCGCTGGTCGCCCAGAACACCCGCGGCGTGCAGGCGGTGGAGCTGGTGTCGCCCACCTTCGTGGCGAAGCAGATCGACTGCCTGCTGGCCGATGTCCGGATCGACGCGGTCAAGATCGGCATGCTGGCGACCGGCGAGATCGTGCGCGCCGTGGCCGACGCGCTGCGCCGGCACGGGCTGACCCGGGTGGTGGTCGACCCGGTGATGGTGGCGAAGAGCGGCGACCGGCTGCTGGACCCGGATGCCGTGGCGGCGCTGCGCGAGGAGCTGCTGCCGCTGGCCACGGTGGTGACCCCGAACCTGCCGGAGGCCGCCGACCTGCTGGGCCGGGCGCCGGCGCAGCGCCGTGAGGAGATGCCGGAGATCGCCGCGGCGCTGCTGGCGCTGGGGCCGCAGGCCGTGCTGCTGAAGGGCGGTCATCTGGAGGAGGCGGAAAGCCCGGACCTGCTGCTCTCGGCGGCTGGGTCCCTGGCCCTGGCGGCGCCGCGCATCGCCACCCGCAACACCCATGGCACCGGCTGCACCCTGTCCGCCGCCATCGCCGCCCTGCTGCCGCAGCGGCCGGACCTCGAATCGGCGGTGCGCGAGGCGAAGGCCTATCTGACCGGGGCGCTGGCAGCGGCCGACCGCCTGTCCGTCGGCGGCGGCCACGGCCCGCTGCACCATTTCCACCGCTGGTGGGGATAACCGCTCGCGCGGGCTGGGTTCGCCCCGGCGAACTCAGCCTGCGACCTCAGCCCGCCGCCTGGTCCCGCTGCTGCGCCTGCAGCAGCGCCGTGCGTTCCGCCTCGGTCAGCTCGAGCCGGGCCAGGTTCGAATCGATCAGGAACGGCGTCCCGCCGGCCGGGCCGGTGACGGCGAGGGCGCGCTTGCCCTGGGCGTCGAGGGTGAAGGGCATGAAGTCGGACCCGGTCATCACCGCGACCTTGGTCTCGCCGGCCGGCGACGGGTAGGTCAGCCGCCAGGTGATCGTGCGCTTCACCTTCTGGCCGCCGCGGATGGTCACCACCATCGGCTTGAGGCGCTGGCCGTCCAGCGCCACGGCCTCGCGCTCCGTCCGCTGCTGGCGGAAGCCGGTGCGGACCAGGCCGACGATGCCGGCCAGCAGCAGGACCACCGCCGCGGCGAAGCTGGCGACGCGGTTCCAGAAATAGTCGAGGCCCAGGCTGGTGGTCAGCAGCCGCGGATCCTCGGCGCTCTGCACCACATCGGTGTCGTAGTCGCCGAAATGCAGGTCGACGAAGAGGTAGGAGACCTTGGCGCTGACCGTGGCGCCGTCGGCGCCGGGCGCGGCCAGGGTGGCGTCGCAGAAGGTGATGGCCAGCTTGGTCTTGCACTCGCCGTCCGTGACGGTTCCAGCCTCCGCCACCGCCGGGTTCTGGCGGATCCGCGCATCGTTCAGCAGGCTGGGGCCCATCCACCAGACCGCGCCCGCCAGCAGGGCGATCAGGATCGCCTCGGCGAGCAGGATCGTCAGGATGCGGCGCACGGTCTTCGGGCGCGGCGCATGGACCCGCAGCGGCCGGGTCGGGAAGGCGGACAGGGTCTGCATGGAGAGAGGCTCGTCGTGGTCGTGTCGGCGGGCCGCGGCAATCCGCCGCCCGGCCACCTTGTTGCCCCTCTTCACGTCAAGAAAAAGGCGGGCGCCGGAGGCCGGGCCCGCCTGCAGGTCGGACGGCTGCGAGGCTCAGCCGACCTTGTTCTTGTTGTAGACGTCGAAGGCGACGGCGGCGAGCAGGACCAGGCCCTTGATCACCATCTGCAGGTCGATGCCGAGGCCGAGGATCGACATGCCGTTGTTCATCACGCCCATGATGAAGGCGCCGATCACCACGCCGGTGATCTTGCCGACGCCGCCCGAGGCCGAGGCGCCGCCGATGAAGCAGGCGGCGATGGCGTCCAACTCGAACTGGTTGCCGGCCTGCGGCACCGCCGAGGTCAGGCGCGCCGTGGTGATCAGCCCGGCCAGCGCCGCCAGCACGCCCATGTTGATGAAGGTCAGGAACACCAGCCGTTCGGTGTTGATGCCGGACAGCTTGGCCGCCTTCTCGTTGCCGCCCACCGCGTAGATGCGGCGGCCCAGCGTGGTGCGGGTGGTGACGAAGGCGTAGAGCACCACCAGCACCGCCATCAGGATCAGGATGTTCGGCAGGCCGTTATAGGTGGCCAGCAGGTAGCCGAGGCCGGCCAGCGCCACCACCGTCGCCACGTTCTTGATCACGAAGAACAGCAGCGGCTCCTGCTCAACCCCGTGCTGGATCTCGTTGCGCCGGTTCTTGACGTTGAACCAGACCAGAATCAGCGGCACGGCGATGCTGATCAGCAGCGTCGTGATCCAGACCTTGCCGTTGCCGGTGAACAGCTCCGGGATCGAGCCGAACGGCTCGGCGATGAAGCCGGAGGACATCTTCTGGAAATCGGCCGGCACCGGCCCGGCGCGCTCGCCGTTCAGCACCATGATGCAGAGGCCGCGGAAGGCCAGCATCCCCGCCAGGGTGACGATGAAGGACGGGATCTTGCGGTAGGCGATGAAATAGCCCTGGGCCGCCCCGATCACGGCGCCCAGCACCAGGCAGCCGATGGCGGTGAGCCAGGGGTCGATGCCCTGCCACACCATCATGGCGCCGCCGACCGCGCCGACGAAGCCGGCGATCGAGCCGACCGACAGGTCGATATGGCCGCTGACGATGACCAGCAGCATGCCGAAGGCCAGCACGATGACGTAGGCGTTCTGCTGGATCAGGTTGCTGAGGTTCAGCGGCGTGAACAGCCGGCCATCGGTCGCGAACTGGAAGAACACCATGATCGCGACCAGCGACAGAAGCATCGCGTATTCGCGGATGTTGTTCTTCAGGAACTCGCCGATCCGGCTGTTGGCGCGACCCTGCAGGGCGGTGGTGTCGGTGGTCATTGCCTTGGTCCCTAGACCCGTTCTTTCGAGCGCATGATCGCCCGCATGATGCTTTCCTGAGAGGCTTCCTTGGCCGGCATCTCGGCGACGAAGCGGCCCTCGTTCATGACGTAGATCCGGTCGGACATGCCCAGCAGCTCCGGCATCTCCGACGAGATCATGATGACGCCCTTACCCGCCGCCACCAGCTGGTTGATGATGGTGTAGATCTCGTATTTGGCGCCGACGTCGATGCCGCGGGTCGGCTCGTCGAGGATCAGCACGTCGGGCTCCGCGAACAGCCACTTGCTCAACACCACCTTCTGCTGGTTGCCGCCGGACAGGTTGACCGTCCGCTGCTGCACGCCGGAGGAGCGGATGTTGAGCTTGCGCCGGTAGTCGGTCGCGACCCCGAGCTCGCGCATCTCGTCGATGACGCCGCGGCGGGCGACGCCGGGCAGATGCGCCAGCGGGATGTTGTGCTGGATCGAATCGATCAGCACCAGCCCCAGCGACTTGCGGTCCTCGGTGACATAGGCAAGGCCGGCGGCGATCGCCTTGGGCACGGTGGAGAGGTCGACCGCCTGGCCGCGCATGGTGGCGGTGCCGGTGATCTTCTGGCCGTAGGATCTGCCGAACACGCTCATGGCGAATTCGGTCCGCCCGGCGCCCATCAACCCGGCGATGCCCACCACCTCGCCGGCGCGGACGGTCAGGTCGATGCCCTTGATCATCTGCCGGTCGGCATGCAGCGGGTGGTAGACGCTCCAGTTCTTCACCGCGAACAACGTCTCGCCCAGCTTCGGCTCGCGCTCGGGATAGCGGTCGGTCAGGTCGCGCCCGACCATGCCCTTGATGATGCGATCCTCGTTGACCGCGCCGCCCTGCGCATCCAGCGTCTCGATGGTCGAGCCGTCGCGCAGGATGGTGATCGAATCCGCGACCTTGGTGATCTCGTTCAGCTTGTGCGAGATCAGGATCGAGGAGATGCCCTGGCGCTTGAACTCCAGCAGCAGCTGCAGCAGCGCGTCGCTGTCGCTCTCGTTCAGGCTGGCCGTCGGCTCGTCGAGGATCAGGAGCTTGACCTCCTTCGACAGGGCCTTGGCGATCTCGACCAGCTGCTGCTTGCCGACGCCGATATTGGTGACCAGTGTCGACGGGTTTTCCTTCAGCCCGACCTTGGCCAGCAGGGCGCGGGACCGGGTCAGCGTCTCGTTCCAATCGATGACGCCGCGCTTGGCCACCTCGTTGCCGAGGAACAGGTTCTCGGCGATCGACAGGAGTGGCACCAGCGCCAGCTCCTGATGGATGATGATGATGCCGGTCTCTTCGCTATCGGCGATCGAGCGGAAGTGCCGCTCCTTCCCCTCGAACCGGATCTCGCCTTCATAGGAGCCGTGCGGGTAGACGCCGGACAGCACCTTCATCAGCGTCGACTTGCCGGCGCCGTTCTCGCCGACCAAGGCATGGATCTCGCCGCGCTTGACCGCGAGGTTGACGTTGCTGAGCGCCTTCACGCCCGGGAACGTCTTGGTGATCCCCCGCATCTCCAGGATCGTATCGACCATGGGGTTAACTGTATCCACTCAGGGCTCCGCTCGCCACGGGCGCCGGCCTGCCGCGGAGACCGCGGCAGGCGCAACGGCAGGGCCCCGCGCCGGGAGGCGCGGGGCCCTGGGGGCACGTCAGATTACTTCAGCTGGTCGGCTTTGTAGTAGCCGCTGTCGACCAGGACCTTCTGGACGTTGTCCTTGGTCACCGGCACCGGCGTCAGCAGGTAGGACGGCACCACCTTGACCCCGTTGTTGTAGGTCTTGGTGTCGTTGACCTGCGGCTCCTTGCCGCCCATCACGGCGTCGATCATGTCGACAGTGACCTTGGCGAGGTCGCGGGTGTCCTTGAACACGGTCGAATACTGGTCGCCGGCGAGGATCGACTTGACCGACGGGATCTCGGCGTCCTGGCCGGAGACGAAGGGCAGCGGCCGGTCGCCCGAACCGTAGCCGACCGCCTTGAGCGAGGCGATGATGCCCATCGACAGGCCGTCATAGGGCGACAGCACCGCGTCGACCTTCTTGTCGCCGTAATAGGCCGACAGCAGGTTGTCCATGCGGGCCTGGGCGGTGTTCGGGTCCCAGCGCAGGATGCCGACCTTGTCCATGCCCATCTGGCCGCTCGGCACCACCAGCTTCTTGCTGTCGATGTAGGGCTGCAGCACCGACATCGCGCCGTTGTAGAAGAAGAAGGCGTTGTTGTCGTCCGGCGAGCCGCCGAACAGCTCGATGTTGAACGGGCCCTTGCCGTTCTTCAGGCCCAGGGCGTCGACCAGCGAGCCGGCCTGCAGGACGCCGACCTGGAAGTTGTCGAAGGTGGTGTAGTAGTCGACATTCGGCGTGTCGCGGATCAGGCGGTCATAGGCGATGACCTTGATCCCGGCGTCATGCGCCTGCTGCAGCACCGAGGTCAGGGTGGTGCCGTCGATCGCAGCGATCACCAGCACCTTGGCGCCCTTGGTGACCATGTTCTCGATCTGCGACAGCTGGGTCGGGATGTCGTCGCCCGCATATTGCAGGTCGGCATCGTAGCCCTTGTCCTTCAGCGACTTGACCATGTTGTCGCCGTCGGCGATCCAGCGCGCCGAGGTCTTGGTCGGCATCGAGACGCCGACGAGGCCCTTGTCGGCCGCCTGCGCGGACAGCGCAAAGGCGGACAGCCCCAGCGCCAGCGCGGTGATGGAAGAGATCAGCTTCACCGTTTTCTCCCTCTAGCTAGACTTCTCTGCGCCCCGGGCTTGCCGTCCGGGTGTGATCCCGGGGTGCTGTTGCCGCATGACGGCTGATGATGCCGCGCCACCCCCGGCCGTTCCGGCCGGGCCGCCCGTGACTGCGGCATCGATGGAATCCTGCCGCCGGCACTGCCGGCGCACGCCGATCGACGGCCGAGCCTTCGCGCGCGCTCCTCGCGGAGCGCCGCACAGCCTGCCGCCGGACGATCAAGCCCGACGCCTCGTCGATGTGGTGAGATCCATGTGCTCCTCCCTGTGAAAGCGACTGCGACGCTTTGCGGTTTGTCTTGTGGTTGCGGGTTCGGCGCCGCCGATCCAATCCTCATACAATTTGGCGTAATCTCTCGCCGCGTCGCCGCGCTGTCAAGCGCTGCCGCCACGGCATGGTAATCGATTGAATTGGCAGAGGCAGCGGCTTGTTCTAGGTCCCCTTTACAGCTTCAGCCGATGAAGGCGTTGCCTCCTCGCAATTATGGCAAGGGGGCATGGGTGGTCGAGGCAATGCGAGAGCTAGCCAGCTCCGGACAGGGGCAGGGCGGCAACCGTCTCAATCTTGTCGGGAAAGCAGCGGAGCAGCGTCATCGCTGCGATGTGGCCACGAACGGAACGTCCTTGCCTGCGGATCTTCCCGGCCACCGATGCGGCCGTCGCCGCATCACGAAGCCGTGCGACCGTGACATGCGGGTGATACGGCAGGTCGTGGCGGAGTGTGGGCGCCAGCGCACCGGAATAGAGGCGGTCGTGCAGCGTCACGAGAGCTTCGCGGCCATCCCCAGGCAGCAGGAACACGTAGTGATCCGGGGTCCGGTCGTCCGGCACCGGCGCGACGGCGGAGAGGGCGATGTCGAACGGCGCAACACCGCGCAGCCGATCGCGAAGATGGCCGAGCATCGCCGACTCCGGCAGCAGCCTGGTCGGAAACACCAGGGTTACGTGCGCCTCGATCATCGCCGCCTTGGCGGCATCGTGCTCCCGGCGGATCGCCTCGATCCACTCGCGGTCCGCATCGGACCAGAGCGGGTAGCCGACCACCGCGAGGCTGACGCCCTCGTCCATCACCCCTCCAGCATCCAGCATGGCCATAACGGTAGCCGCCTTCCCGCCGCCGCAAAACCCGGCTAAAGCTCGCGCCATGTCCCTGCTCCGCGGCATGGCGACGGTCGGGGGGCTGACGGCCGTCAGCCGCATCGCCGGATTCGCCCGCGATATCCTGACCGCCTCGCTGCTGGGCGCGGGGCCGGTGGCCGACGCCTTCGTCATCGCGGTCAAGCTGCCCAACCTGGCCAGGCGCCTGTTCGGCGATGGCGCCTTCATGGTCACCTTCGTGCCGCAATACGCGGCCGAGCGCGGCGAGAATGGCCGTGCCGCCGCGCTGGCCTTCGCCGGCGAGGTGCTGGCCGCGCTGCTGGCGGTGCTGATCCCGCTGACCCTGCTGGCCCTCCTGGCCATGCCCGCCATCCTGGCGGTGATCGCCCCCGGCTTCGTCGCCGACCCGGTGCGCGAGGCGCTGGCGCTGGACTATGCCCGCCTGGCCTTCCCCTATCTGCTGCTGATGTCGGTCTCGGCTCTCTTGGGCGGCGTGCTGAACGCGCAGGAGCGGCTGGCCCCCTTCGCCGCCGCGCCGATCCTGTTCAACCTGGTGCTGATCGCGGCGCTGCTGTTCGGCACGCATCTGGCCGGGTCGCCCGGCCGGGCGCTGGCGATCGGCGTCACCCTGTCCGGCATCGTCCAGCTGGCTTGGCTGGCGCTAGCCTGCCGCCGCCACGGCTTGCCGGTGCGGCTGATGCCGCCGCGGATCGGGCCCCGTCTGCGCCGGCTGGTGGTGCTGATGGGTCCGGGCGCGATCGGCACCGGCATCACCCAGATCCAGATGGTGCTGAACACCCTGATCGCCAGCTTCCTGCCGGCCGGCGCGGTCAGCGCGCTCTACTACGCCGACCGGCTGACCCAGCTGCCGCTGGGCATCGTCGGGATCGCCCTGGGCACCGCCCTCCTGCCCACCCTGACCCGCCTCCTGGTCGAGGACCGGGCGGAAGACGTGACGGCGACGCAGAGCCGGGCGATCGAATACGGGCTGCTGCTGGGCCTGCCCGCCGCCGCCGGGCTGATCCTGCTGGCCGGGCCGATCGTGCATGTGCTGTTCGAGCGCGGCGCCTTCGGGCCGGAGCAGACGGTCGCGGTGGCCGGCGCGCTGGGCGCCTATGCCGCCGGCATCCCGGCCTACATCCTGATCCGGGTGTTCTCGACCCTGTGCTTCGCCCGCCAGGACACGGCGACGCCGATGCGCACCGCCCTTGTCGCCACGGTCCTGGCGGTGGCCGGCGCCGTGCTGCTGATGCGGCCCCTGGGCCATGTCGGCATCGCCCTGGCCACCGCGGTCTCGGCCTGGGCGAATGCGGGCCTCTTGGCCTGGTCGCTGCGCCGCCGCGGCGCCCTGCCGGTCGATGCCGGGCTGCGCCGGCGCGGCGGGCGGATTCTGCTGGCGGCGCTGGGCATGGCGGCCGGGCTGCTGCTGGCCCGCCAGGGGATGACGGCGGCCGGCGGCACGGCCCTGGCGGCGCTGATCGCCGGCGGCGCCGCCCTCTACGCTGCCCTTTGCCTGCTGCTGGGCGCGGTCGACCGCGGCGAACTCGCCAGGTTCCGGCGCCGGGGGCATCAGGCGGGTTGACCCGGCGCCACGGGGCCGGCCATAACCCAGCCTTCCCCACCCCTCTGCGGCACCGGCGGACATGAAGCGCATCTTCTCGGGCATCCAGCCCACCCACAACATGCATCTCGGCAACTATCTCGGTGCGGTGCGGAACTGGGTGGCGCTGCAGGACGGGGCGGAGTTCGAGACCATCTACTGCGTCGTCGACCTGCACGCGCTGACCGTGCCGCAGGTGCCGGGCGAGCTGCGCGCCCATATCCGCGAGCTGACCGCGACGCTGCTGGCCGTCGGCATCGACCCGGAGCGCAGCATCCTGTTCGCGCAGAGCCAGGTGCCCGGCCACAGCGAGCTGGCCTGGCTGTTCTCCTGCGTCACCCCGCTGGGCTGGCTGCGGCGCATGACCCAGTTCAAGGACAAGGCCGGCAAGCAGCAGGACACGGCGATGCACGGCCTCCTGGCCTATCCCGTGCTGATGGCCGCCGACATCCTGCTGTACAAGGGCACGCATGTGCCGGTCGGCGAGGACCAGAAGCAGCATCTGGAGCTGACCCGCGATATCGCCCAGTCCTTCAACCAGCGCTACGGCGTCGACTTCTTCCCGCTGCCGGAGCCGCAGATCCTGGGCTCCGCCACACGGGTGATGAGCCTTCGCGACGGGTCGAAGAAGATGAGCAAGTCGGACGAGTCCGACTACAGCCGCATCAACATGACCGACGACGCCGACACCATCGCGCTGAAGTTCCGCCGCGCCAAGACCGACCCCGAGCCGCTGCCGACCGAGGCGGCGGGGCTGGCCGGCCGGCCGGAGGCCGAGAACCTGGTCAACATCTACGGCGCCCTGGCCGGCAAGGATATCGGCGCGGTGCTGGCCGAGTTCGGCGGCGCGCCGTTCTCGACCTTCAAGGGCGCGCTGACCGATGTGGCGGTGGCAGTGCTGGCGCCGATCGGCGGCGAGATGCGTCGGCTGATGGCCGATCCCGGCCATGTCGACGCGGTGCTGCGCCGGGGCGGCGAGAAGGCCGCGGCGATCGCCGCGCCGGTGCTGGCCGAGACCCAGGACATCATGGGGCTGCTGCGGCCGTGAGGGAGCGTCCGATTTCGGCCCTGCCCAATCTGGGCCCCAAGACCGCCGAGTGGCTGGCCGCCGTCGGCATCACCAGCGAGGCGGAGCTGCGCGCCATCGGCCCGGTCGAGGCCTGGCAGCGCCTGAAGGCGGCGCAGCCGGAGCTGATCACGGTCAACGCACTCTATGCCCTGCACGGCGCCCTGACCAACCAGCACTGGGCCGCCCTACCCCAGGAGCTGCGCGCCCTGCTGCGCAAGGACGCTGGGGTGGAGTGAGGGGCCAGCCGTGGTCACCAGGCCGGAAAGCTCCTATATTGAGGACATGAGCCGCGTCCTGTCCCCGATCGAGTCGGAGTTCGCCACGGTCGAAGAGGCCGAGGCCTATGACCGCTGGTTCCGCGCCAAGGTGGAAGCGGCGCTGGCCAGCACGCAGCCTTCCGTTCCCCATGACGAGGCAATGGCACGCCTGCGCGCGCTGATCGACGAGAAGCGCTGAAGCGGCGCACGATTGCTTAGCGGTAAGGCCGCTCCCCTCACCCTCCCGCCGCCTTCGGCGTCGGGCCCCTCCCTCTCCCCAAGGAGAAGGAAATCGGAGCCGAGCCCCTTTCACCTCTCCTTGGGGAGAGGTCGAAATCGCGCAGC
>NZ_JBCNNF010000194.1:0-12717 GCF_039594555.1 Inquilinus sp. | reverse complement strand
GGTCCTACGGCATCCATGTCGCCCGGCCGACCACGGCTGCAGGCAGCCCGGCCAGCCGGGCGACATGGATGCCGTAGGACCGGTCGGCCGTGCCCGGCGCCACCTCGTGCAGGAAGACGATGTCGCCCTGCCACTCCTTGACCCGCATGGTGTGGCAGGCCAGCCGCTTCAGCCGCGCCTGCAGCGCCGTCAGCTCGTGGTAATGGGTGGCGAACAGGGCCCGGCAGCGCGTCGTCTCGTGCAGGTGCTCGACGCAGGCCCAGGCGATCGACAGGCCGTCGAAGGTGGCGGTGCCGCGGCCGATCTCGTCGAGGATGACCAGCGCCCGCGGGCCGGCCTGGTTCAGGATCGCCGCCGTCTCCACCATCTCGACCATGAAGGTGGAGTGGCCGCGGGCCAGGTCGTCCGCGGCGCCGACGCGGCTGAACAGCCGGTCGACCACGCCGATCTCCGCCTCCTCCGCCGGCACGAAGCCGCCCATCTGGGCCAGCACCGCGATCAGCGCGTTCTGGCGCAGGAAGGTCGACTTACCGGCCATGTTCGGGCCGGTCAGCAGCCACAGCCGGCGGTCGTCCGACAGGTCGCAGTCATTGCCGACGAAGGGGCCGGCCTGCGCCTCGGCCAGGGCGATCTCGACCACCGGATGGCGGCCGCCCTTGATGCGGAAGCCGGTATCGCCGGTCACCTTCGGCCGGCAGTAGCGGCGCTCGACCGCCAGCTCGGCCTGGCTGGCGGCGACGTCGAAGCACGCCAGGGCGCGGACGGCGCCGGAAATCGCCTCGGCCCGGCCGGTGACCTCGCCCACCAGCTCGGCGAACAGGCGCAGCTCCAGCGCCAACGCCTTGTCCGCCGCCTCGCCGATCGACCGTTCCAGCGTGCTCAGCTCCACCGTGGTGAAGCGCATGGCCGAGGCCATGGTCTGGCGGTGGATGAAGGTGCCGGCATGCGGCGGCTGCAGCAGCTTGTCCGCCTGGTTGGCCGAGACCTCGATGTGATAGCCGATGACGTTGTTGTGGCGGATCCGCAGCGTCGCGATCCTGGTCTCGTCGGCATAGCGCTGCTGCAGCGCCGCGATCAGCCGGCGGGATTCGTCGCGCAGGGTGCGGACCTCGTCCAGCTCCGGCAGATAGCCCGCGGCGATGAAGCCGCCGTCGCGGACCAGCAGCGGCAGTTCCTCGGCCAGCGCCCGGGTCAGCCGGTCGACCAGCGCGTCGTGCTCGCCCAGCTCCGCCGCGGCGCGGGACAGGAGCGGCGGCAGGTCGAGGAAGCGCGGCGCGCCCAGCCGTTCGCGCAGAGCGCCGCCCTGGCGCAGCGCGTCGCGGATCGCCGCCAAGTCGCGCGCCCCGCCGCGGCCGAGGCCGAGCCGGGTCAGCGCCCGCTCCGCATCCGGGCAGGCGCGCAGCAGCGTGCGCAGGTCGTCGCGCAGCCTTCCGTCCTCGACCAGCGCCTGGACGGCGTCGAGCCGCTCGGCCACCGCCTCGGGGTCGGTCAGCGGCGCCGCGAGGTGCGAGGCCAGCATGCGGGCGCCGGGGCCGGTGACGGTGCGGTCGATCGCGGCCAGCAGGCTGCCGCGGCGGTCCCCCGACAGGGTCCGGGTCAGCTCCAGGTTGCGGCGGGTGGCGACGTCGATCTCCATCACCGCGCCGCGCGGCAGGCGGCGCGGCGGCGACAGGCGCGGCAACGCCTTCTGGGTCAGCTGGATGTAGTCGACCAGGGCGCCGGCCGCCGCGACTTCGGCGCGCTCGAAGCTGCCGAAGGAATCGAGCGTGCCGACATGGAACAGGTCCTGCAGGCGCCGGCGGCCGTTCTCGCTGTCGAAGCGGGCGCCCGGCTGAGGCGTCAGCCGCATCTTCCATTCGCCCAAAAGCTCGAACAGATCCGGATTCTGCAGCACCCGCTCGGGCAGCAGGATCTCGCTGGGGTCGAAGCGGGCCAAAGCGGCGGCCAGCCGGTCGGGCGCCGTCGGCTCGGTCACCAGCTCGCCGGAGGAGATGTCGACCGCGGCGATGGCCAGCGTGCCGGCGACATCGGCCAGCGCCACCAGATGATTCGCGGCGCGGGGTTCGAGCAGGCCATCCTCGGTGACGGTGCCGGGGGTGACGATGCGCACCACCTCGCGCCGCACCAGGGTCTTGCCGGAGCGCTTCTTCGCGTCCTCCGGGCTCTCGGTCTGGTCGCACAGGGCGACGCGGAAGCCCTGGCGGATCAGCCGGGCCAGATAGGCCTCGTGGCTGTGGGCGGGCACCCCGGCCATCGGGATGTCCTCACCCTGGTGCTGGCCGCGCTTGGTCAGGGCGATGTCGAGCGCCGCCGCGGCCTTGACCGCGTCGTCGAAGAACATCTCGTAGAAATCGCCCATGCGGAAGAACAGCAGGCAGTCCGGATGGGCCGCCTTGGCCTCCAGATACTGCGCCATCATCGGCGTGACGGGGCTGTCGGTCGTCGCGGGGGTGCTGCTGTCGGGCAAGGCGTTCGGCACGGCAAGCGGGATCGGATCGGCGAAGCGCGGACCCTAGCACGCAAGGGACGAAGCCGGAACGCGGTTGCGCCGATCTCCTGCTTCAACCGGTCTAAAACGGAAGGGAACGCCGAGGCCGCCGGTCAGGCGGCCTCGACTCGGTGCAGGGCGCGCTGCAGCACCAGCTCGTCGCCCAGCGTCTCGCCGGTCTCGACGAAGCCCTCGGAGGCGTAGAGCCGGCGGGCGGCGGCGTTGCCGGGCACGACGCCGAGCAGCACCCGCTCGCCGCGGGGCAGCCGGTCGAGGATGCCCAGCGTCGCCCGCAGGGCGGAGCGGCCGAAGCCACGGCCCTGGTAGCGGGCATCGATCATCAGCCGGTAGATCCAGCGATGGCCGTCTTGCGGGTCCAGCGCATGCATGACGAAGCCGACCGGCCCGCCATGCGCGGCGTCGCAGACGCCGAGCGGCACGCACCAGGGCGACTCATCGGCCTCGGCGATGGACTCCGCATTGCTGGCGACGAATTCCGCCTGGCCCGGCGCGACGCGGAGCGAGCCGAACACGGCCCGGTCCTGCGCGGTGACCAGGGGGACAAGCCGCACCGCGGGCGCGGCCGGCTGGGGCGGCGCACGATATGCGTACATGATTATAGTCCTATCCAACGTCGGATGCCCCGCTGCCCGGGCGGCGACGTGCGGTCGCGCCCGGCCCGAGGCGAAAGGACGGCGGTCGATCTAAGGACGGGAAGCGGCGGAGCGGAATCCGAAGGCCCCGCCCCGCGCCCGTATCAAGATCGTAGCCCGACGTCGCGTCTCAGATGCTCGCTCAGCGAGTCGGTGTCGCGGGGTTTCCGGCGCGGCGTCACGAGGACGCGACCCAGCTCCGCAAATGCGACGACGACGAGCGACAGGGACGGGCGGAAGGCACGCTTCTCGGTCGAGATGTGCATGATGATCTCCAACAGATCTGGAGGTGGGAAAACCGTCCGGCCGCCAATGGTCAAGCCAATTGGGGCAAGCCGATGGGAGTCGGACGGGGCGAATCCGCCAGGCGGGATGCCGGGCGGAATGGGGGTAGACGGTTGAAGGGACGATCGGATGCGGAGTCGTCGGAGGCGGCCCGTGAGGGTCGTCCGGCGTGTCGGCAGCGATCAGGTCAGCGCAGGGAAAATGTCAGGTCGTGAGTCGACGAGAACTGATCGTGCAGACGCTCAGGCGGCCTTGCCGCGGAGATTGTAAGCGAAGGTCATTGCACGATCCTCCCTGGAATTGGAGTGGTCCCAAGGAGTACGGGATCGCCGCTGCGCTGCGCAAGCGGCTTTTCAAGAGGCCGCGCGAAGATGGCGCGACGTTGCATCGAAGCCACAGTCGCCCCTGCCCGTAAGGGCT
Organism: Inquilinus sp.; assembly: GCF_039594555.1. Taxonomy (GTDB): domain Bacteria; phylum Pseudomonadota; class Alphaproteobacteria; order DSM-16000; family Inquilinaceae; genus Inquilinus. The sequence goes on along the minus strand of NZ_JBCNNF010000194.1, from coordinate 8,871 downwards.
TGACGGTCCGTCCCGCCGAAGGGTCCATTACTCGGCCCGTCCCGTTGCGCCGCCGGATAACAATGACAACCAAGACCTCGCTCGACGACGATGCCCTCGCCCTGCACGCCCAGGGCCGCCCCGGCAAGCTGGAAATCAGCGCCACCAAGCCGCTGACCACCCAGCGCGACCTGTCGCTGGCCTATTCCCCCGGCGTCGCCGCGCCCTGCCTCAGGATCCATGCCGATCCGGCCACGGCCTACGACTACACGGCCAAGGGCAACATCGTCGCCGTGATCTCCAACGGCACCGCGGTGCTGGGCCTGGGCGACCTGGGCGCGCTGGCCAGCAAGCCGGTGATGGAGGGCAAGGCCGTCCTGTTCAAGCGCTTCGCCGATGTCGACGGCTTCGACCTGGAGGTCGACACCCGCGACGTCGACGAATTCGTCAACTGCGTGCGCTTCCTGGGCCCGTCCTTCGGCGGCATCAATCTCGAGGACATCAAGGCGCCGGACTGCTTCGTGATCGAGGCGCGGCTGCGCGAGCTCTTGGACATCCCGGTGTTCCATGACGACCAGCACGGCACAGCGATCATCGCCGCCGCCGGGCTGATCAACGCGCTGGAGCTGACCGGCCGCAGCATCGGCGACACGCGCCTGGTGCTGAACGGCGCCGGCGCCGCCGCCATCGCCTCGGTCGAGCTGTTCAAGTCGCTGGGCGTGCCGGCGCAGAACATCATCCTGTGCGACAGCAAGGGCGTGGTGTACCAGGGCCGCACCGAGGGCATGAACCAGTGGAAGGCCGCGCATGCCGTCGACACGCCGCACCGGACGCTGGCCGACGCGGTGAAGGGCGCCGACGTCTTCATCGGCCTGTCGGTCAAGGGCGCGATGACCCAGGAGATGGTGAAGTCGATGGCCGACAAGCCCATCATCTTCGCCCTGGCCAACCCGGACCCGGAGATCGCGCCGGACGAGGTCCGCGCCGTGCGCCGCGACGCGATCATCGCCACCGGCCGGTCGGACTATCCGAACCAGATCAACAACGTCCTCGGCTTCCCCTACATCTTCCGCGGCGCGCTGGACGTCCGCGCCCGCACCATCAACGAGGCGATGAAGCTGGCCGCAGCCCATGCCCTGGCCCGCCTCGCCCGGCAGGACGTGCCGGACGAGGTCGACAGCGCCTATTCCGGCCGCCGGCTGCGCTACGGGCCGGAATACATCATCCCGGTGCCGTTCGACCCGCGGCTGATCGAGGAGGTACCGCTGGCCGTCGCCCAGGCCGCGATGGAATCGGGCGTCGCCCGCAAGCCGATCACCGATGTCGCCGCCTATCGCCAGAGCCTGCGCCGCCGCCTGGACCCCACCGCGGACAAGCTGCAGCTGATCTTCGACAAGGTGGCGTCGAGCGACACCCGTGTGGTCTTCGCCGAGGGCGAGGAGGAGCGGACGATCCGCGCCGCCATCGCCTTCCGCGCCCAGGGCTACGGCACGCCGATCCTGATCGGCCGCGAGGAGCGGGTGCGCGAGACCATGGCCCGGATCGGCCTGCCCGAGGCGACGGTGGCGGAGCTGGAGATCCACAACGCCCGGCTGTCGCGGCACAATGAGCGCTATATCGACTTCGTCTACGGCCGGCTGCAGCGCCAGGGGCTGCTGCAGCGCGACGTGGCGCGGATGGTCAACCAGGGCCGCAACATCTTCGCCGCCTGCATGGTCGCGCATGGCGACGCCGACGCCATGGTCACCGGCCTGACCCGCAATTTCACCACCTGCTTCGAGGAGATCACCCGGGTGATCGACCCGGCGCCGGAGCATGTGCCCTTCGGCCTGTCGATGCTGACGGTGCGCGGCGGCACGGTGCTGATCGCCGACACCACGGTGCATGAGCGGCCGGACCCGGACCTCTTGGTCGACATCGCCCTGCAGGCCGCGGCCAAGGCCCGGGCGCTGGGGCATGAGCCGCGCCTGGCCTTCGTCTCCTCCTCCAATTTCGGCCAGCCGATGCGCGAGTTCACCCAGCGCATCCGCGACGCGGTGACGATCATGGATGCCCGCGCCCAGGCCGGCGGGGTCGATTTCGAGTACGATGGCGAGATGACCGCCGAGGTGGCGCTGGACTACGCGCTGATGAAGCGGCTGTACCCCTTCGCCCGCCTGTCCGGCCCGGCCAACCTGCTGATCATGCCGGCGCTGAACGCGGCCAATATCGGCGCCAAGATGATCCAGAAGCTGGCCGGCGCCTCGCTGATCGGCCCGCTGCTGTGCGGGCTGGAGAAGCCGGCGCAGGTAGTGCAGATGGGCGCCACGGTCAACGAGATCGTGACCGCGGCGGCGCTGGCGGCCTACGACGTCATCGCCCAGAAGCGCTGACAGGCTTCGCTGCGCCGCACAAAAAAGACGGGGCGATGCGCGGGGAGGGAATGGCTGGGCACTAGCCGCGGGGCGCGGACCGCTTTATGGTCCGCGCCCGGAACCCTCGAGGACCACAGACCAGGGCCGACATGGACATCAGCAAGATCGCGGTCGGGGTGAACCCGCCCTTCGACGTCAACGTCATCATCGAGAACCCCATGGGCGGGGTGCCGGTGAAGTACGAGCTCGACAAGGAATCGGGCGCGATGTTCGTCGACCGCTTCCTGCACACCGCGATGTCCTATCCGGGCAATTACGGCTTCATTCCGCACACCCTGTCGGGCGACGGCGACCCGGTCGACGTCATCGTCGTCGGCCGCGAGCCGGTGATGCCGGGCGCCGTGCTGCGCGCCCGCCCGGTCGGCGTGCTGCTGATGGAGGACGAGGCCGGCCAGGACGAGAAGATCCTGGCGGTGCCGGTGTCGAAGCTGCACCCCTATTACAACAAGGTGCAGAGCTACGAGGATCTGCAGGAGATCCTGCGCGACCAGATCGCCCATTTCTTCGCCCACTACAAGGACCTGGAGAAGGGCAAGTGGGTCCGCATCATGGGCTGGGACGGCCCGCAGCGGGCGGCGGAGATGATCGTCGACGGCATCGAGCGCGCCAAGGCCGAGAAGAAGAGCGCCGCGGAGTAATCCCGATGGACGCCGCGCGGTGACCGCGTCGCTGGAGATCACGGTCGGGGACATCACCCGGCTGCGGGTCGACGCGATCGTCAACGCGGCGAATTCCGCCCTGACGGGCGGTGGCGGCGTCGACGGCGCCATCCACCGCGCCGCGGGGCCTGAGCTTCTCGCCGAATGCCGGACGCTGGGCCGGTGCCCGACCGGCGAGGCCCGCATCACCAAGGGCTACCGGCTGCCGGCGCGGCACGTGATCCATTGCGTCGGCCCGGTCTGGCAGGGCGGCGATCACGGCGAGGACGACCTGCTGGCCGGCTGCTACCGCGCCGCGCTGCGTCTGGCGCAGGAGAATGGCTGCGCCAGCATCGCCTTCCCGGCCATCAGCACCGGCATCTACCGCTTCCCGCCCGACCGCGCCGCCGGCGTCGCCGTCACCACGGTGAGGGAGATGCTGCCGCAGGTGCCTGCGGTGCAGCGGGTGATCTTCTGCTGCTTCGACGACGCGATGGCGGAGCGATACCGGGCGGCGCTCGGCGCGGGAGCCTGACATCCCCGCTTGAGCCCGCGCCTCCCGTCCGCCACCCTGATGCGATGGTGTCCGGCGGGAGCCTGCGATGTCGGTGCGCAATCTTGACGCCCTGTTCCGTCCGGCCTCGATCGCGCTGATCGCCGACGGCCCGGTCGGCGCCGTGCTGGCCCGCAACCTGTTCGCCGGCGGCTTCGACGGGCCGGTGATGCCGGTCACCCCGGGCGCCCGCTCGGTCGGCAGCGCCCTCGCCTACCCCACTATCTCGGCCCTGCCGGCGGCGCCGGACCTGGCGGTGATCGCCGCGCCGCCGGAGAGCCTGCCCGGGCTGATCGCCGAGCTGGGCGGCCGCGGCACCCGCGCCGTCGCCATCGTCGGCACCGACCGCCCGCCGGCGGCGAAGGGGACTGAGAGCACCCGGCTGCGCCAGGCGATGCTGGACGCGGCCCGGCCGCATCTGCTGCGCATCCTTGGCCCCGATGGCTTCGGCCTGATGGTGCCGCATCACGGCGTCAATGCCAGCCTGGGCCATGTCGCGCCGATTGCCGGCGACCTCGCCTTCGTCAGCCAGTCCGGCGCGGTCGCCGCGGCGGTGCTGGACCGCGCCACCCGGCGCGGCATCGGCTTCAGCCATGTCGTCTCGCTGGGCGGCATGGCCGATGTCGACGTCGCCGACATGCTGGACTGGCTAGCCGCCGACGCCCGCACCCGCGCGGTGCTGCTGCATGTCGAGACCATCAGCCACGCCCGCAAATTCATGTCGGCCGCCCGCATCGCCGCGCGCACCCGGCTGGCGGTGGTGATCCGGCCCGGCCGCGGCGCTCCGGGGGCCGGCGACGCCGACGGGCTGATCGGCCCGGATGCCGTGTATGACGCCGCCTTCCGCCGCGCCGGCATGCTGCGGGTGTTCGACCTGGCCGAGTTGTTCGACGCGGTCGAGACCCTGGCCAGCGGCCTGAAGGTCGGGGGCGAGCGGCTGGCGATCCTGACCAACGGCTCCGGCCTCGGCCTGCTGGCGGCGGAGGCGCTGGCCGAGGCCGGCGGCGTCGTGGCCGCGCCGGCGCAGACGACGCTGGTGCGGCTGCAGACGGTGCTGCCGAAGGGAGCGGCCGCCGCCTCCTCCGGCCCGATCGACCTGGGCGACGCGGCGCCGGGCGAGCGCTTCGCCCGGGCGCTGGAGGCGCTGCTGGCCGATCCCGGCCACGATGCGGTGTTGGTGGTCGACGGCCCCAGCGCCATCGCCGACCCGGTCGAGGCCGCCCGGGCGGTGGCCGGCGTGGTCGCCGGCGCGGCGAAGCGCGACGGGCGCCGCCCGCCGGTTCTGGCCAGCTGGCTGGGCGCCGCCGCCGAGGCCCGGCAGCTGTTCGCCGAGGCGCATATCCCCGCTTATGACACGCCGGGTCAGGCGGCCCGCGCCTTCATGCATCTGGCCCGGCACCGGCGGAACCAGATGCTGCTGATGCAGACCCCGCCGGCCCTGCCCGACGAGTTCGAGCCGGATGCCGAAGCCGCCCGGGCGGTGATCGCCGCGGCACTGGCCGACGGCCGGGCGGAGCTGACACCGGCCGAGGCGCGGTCGGTGCTGGAGGCCTATCGCATCCCGCTGGCGGCCGAGGACGCCGCCCCGCCGCCCGAGGCGCATCCGCTGGTGCTGGGCATCGATGACGACCCGCTGTTCGGCCCGGTGCTGCTGTTCGGCCAGGGCGGCGCCGCGGCCGAGCTGCTGCATGACGGCGTCGCCGGCCTGCCGCCGCTGAACGCCGTGCTGGCGCGCGACCTGATGATGCGCGCCCGGGTGTGGCGGCTGCTGCAGGGCTATCGCGGCCGGCCGCCGGCCGACCTGGACGCCGTGGCGCTGACCCTGGTCAAGCTGTCGCAGCTGGCAGCCGACTTGTCGGAGGTGACGACGCTGCGCATCAACCCGCTGCTGGCCGGCGCCGGCGGGGTGCTGGCCCCCGGCGCCGCGATCCGGGTGCGGCCGCCGCTGCCGCTGGGCACGCCGCGCTTCGCCATCCGCCCCTATCCGCAGCGGCTGGTGCAGCAGCTGACCCTGCGCGACGGCCGCGAGATCACGCTGCGGCCGGTGCGGCCGGAGGACGAGCCGGCGATCCGCGAGATGCTGCAGCGGTCGAGCCCGGAGGATGTGCGGCTGCGCTTCTTCAGCGCCATGCGCAGCTTCAGCCACGAATTCGCCGCCCGGCTGACCCAGATCGACTATGACCGCGAGATGGCGCTGGCCGCCGAGGCCGAGGAGGACGGGCGGCGCGTCATCCTGGGCGCCGTGCGCATCATCGCCGACCCGGACGGCGAGACCGCCGAATACGGCATCATGGTGCGCTCGGACCTCAAGGGCCTGGGCCTCGGCCACCGGCTGATGACCGAGATCATCGACTATGCCCGCGACCGCGGGCTGAAGCGGATCTTCGGCGAGGTGCTGCGCGAGAACACCAGCATGCTGCGCATGGCCCGGGAGCTCGGATTCGCCCGGGAGGACGTGGCGGACGAGCCCGGCATCATTCATGTGACGATTTCGCTCGACGGATTGCCCGCTCTCAGTCAGCATCCTGCCTAGGAAATGCGCCGCCGAGGGGGTTGGTGTTCGCGTTTTTCCTCTTTAAATGAAGCACTTGTCCGTATACGTTAAGGGCCTGTGTCAATTTTGAGGCCCCGCAGCGCCGCTGCCGGGCTTTTGGTTTTGGGGGAGCATGGAGGGGAAGATGCCAGGGACAACCCGCTGGACCAGGACGGTTGCGGCCACGGCCTTGCTCGCGAGCCTGCTCGCCGCCTGCGCCGAGGCGCCGAAGCCCAAACCCGTGGTCGCCAGCGGCCCCTGGGGCGCCGAGATCCATGACGCCTCGCGCCGCTTCAACATCCCCGAGCAGTGGATCCGCGCGGTGATGCAGGTGGAGAGCGGCGGCCAGACCCATTGGAAGGGCGGCCAGCCGATCACCAGCCATGCCGGCGCCATGGGGCTGATGCAGGTCATGCCCGGCACCTATGAGGAGCTGCGCTACGTGCACGGCCTGGGCCCCGACGCCTACGAGCCGCGCGACAACATCCTGGCCGGCGCCGCCTATATCCGCGAGATGTACGACCTGTACGGCTATCCCGGCTTCCTCGGCGCCTACAATGCCGGGCCGGAGCGGTACCGCCAGTATGTCGAGGAAGGCCGCCCGCTGCCACGCGAGACACAGCGCTACATGGACATCATCGCCCCGCAGATCGCCGGCATCATGCCGGGCCGCGACGGCGACACCGACCGGATGACCCAGTACGCCGCCGCCCAGATCCAGCAGAAGGTGCCGGCGACGATCCGCATGGCGCCGATCCCCGATGGTTCCTCCACCCGCAACACCGTCGTGGTGGCGGCGATGAAGCCGATTCCGGATGGGTCGTCGATCCGCAACACCACGGTGGTCGCGGCCATGCAGCCGATCCCCGACGGCTCGTCGACCCGCGGCACCACCGTGGTCGCCGCGATGCAGCCGATCCCGGACGGTTCGAGCACCGTGACCGCCTCGGCGCTGCCGCCGGTCCGCGTGGTGCAGCAGCCCGGCGTCGTGCGGATGCAGCCGATCCCGGACGGCACCAGCACCCAGGTGGCAGCCGCGGCCCCGGCGGCCCGCCCGGTCGCCCCGGCCCCGGTGCGCATGGCGCCGATCCCCGACGGCAGCACCCAGGTCGCCGCCGCGACCCCGGTCGCCCGTCCGGCGCCGATTCGGATGGCACCGATCCCGGATGCTCCGGCCAAGGTTCAGGCTGCCCCGGTCCAGGTCGCGGCCGCTGCGCCTGCCCCGGTTCTGGCCGCCCGCGCCGCCGCCGTGGCGCCGACCCGGATGGCGCCGATCCCCGATGCCCCGCCGGTCCGCCTGGCCTCGGCCAAGGCCGGCCGGGCCCAGACTCAGCAGGTCGCCGATGCCAGCGAGCCGCGCCGCCAGGCCAACGGCCTGCCCAGCGGCTGGTTCGTGCCGAACGCGCCGGGCAAGTAAAGGGCCTTCGACAGACAGAAGCCCGCGCCGCCCCGAGGGGTGGCGCGGGCTTCTTCTTTTAGACCGGTGTCGGGCCTGCCTTCGTCATTGCGAGGAGGCGAAGCCGACAAGGCAATCCAGGGGCTGGTGCGCACCGGCCCCTGGATTGCTTCGCTGCGCTCGCAATGACGCTGTTCGGAAGGGGGGCTCGACGTCAGGTCGCGTCGGCGAGGCCCGCAGGACGGCGATAGCTCCAAGCGCCGAGCGGCGGCAGGTTGCGCCAGACGAAATCGACCATGCGGCCCTGCAGCCCCAGCTTGCGCCGCGGCAGCGGCGACAGGATCTGGTTGGTCAGCTGCAGGAATCGTCCGGACCGGCCCATGCGGGCGAAGGCGGCGTCGATGATCTGCCGCTGCAGGTCGAGCGGGAACCAGATGATCGGCAGGCTGGACGCCACCATCGACAAGCGCTTGATGCCCGCCTTGTCCAGCATCGGGCCGATCTCGGCGACGTCACCTTCCAGCACCGTGACGCCGGGGAAGCGGTGGCGCAGCACGGCGCAGAACTCCGGCATCTTCTCGACCACCACCAGCTTCTCCGGCGGCAGCCCGGTCGCCAGCAGACCTTCGGTGAGGCTGCCGGTGCCGGCGCCGAGCTCCAGCACCGGGTCGGTGCAGCGGGGATCGATATGCCGGGCGAAGGCGCGGGCGACGGCCGGGCCCGAGGGCGCCCAGGCCGCGACCTTCAGCGGTGCGCGGGCCCAGATGCGGAGAAACAGCCAGGAATCCTTGCTCACGCGACATCTCCGTGCCGTTTGCCGAAAGACAACATCAGCCGTGGGCGATAGTTCCAGTCCGCGGGCAGGATCAGACCTGGGCCTGGACGTCCAGCGAATAGCCGGCGGAGCGGACGGTGCGGATCAGATCGGTCTCGCTCTCGTCGTTCAGCGCCTTGCGCAGCCGGCGGATGTGCACGTCGACGGTCCGCGGCTCGACATAGACGTCGTGGCCCCAGACGATGTCGAGCAGCTGCTCGCGGCTGAACACCCGGCCCGGATGCTGCATGAAGTGGCGCAGCAGACGGAACTCGGTCGGGCCGAGATGGACGTCGCGGTTGCCGCGGCGGACGCGGTGGCCGCCGAGATCCATGCTGAGATCGGCGTAGCTGAGGACATCGCCAGCGCTGGACGGCGAGGTGCGGCGCAGCACCGCCTTGATCCGGGCCATCAGCTCCGGCGTCGAGAACGGCTTGGCGACGTAGTCGTCGGCACCGGAATCGAGGCCGCGGACGCGGTCTCCCTCCTCGCCCCGGGCCGTCAGCATGATCACCGGGATGTCCCGGGTCTTGGCGCCGCGGCG
>NZ_JBCNNF010000193.1:0-12765 GCF_039594555.1 Inquilinus sp. | reverse complement strand
AATATCCGCGGCCACAACCATGACGGCGTCTATGTGCCCCTGGCGAACGGCGTCGGCAGCGTCTGGGAGCAGCTGAAGACCATCGACCGCATCAACGACGCCATCGATGGTGACATGAGCCGCCTGATCATCCTGCACGACAGCGATCGCTGGAGCGGCCTGCCGGTGGTCAAGGAGATCGAGGGTTTCCGCATCGTAAAGGCTGGTTAGGCGAATATTGAACCGGCCCTTCGCTGGCGGACGGCGAGGCGGCTGTTGTCACGCCTGGCGAGAGACGAATCTTGCCGCCGTTCACCACCGAGTACGGAGGCACTCCGGGACAGCGAGTGAAGGTGCTTGAGTGGCAGCATGAGACGCCCTCAAGGTCTGGGCCCGTTCGATGATCGTCATCGAGGCGACGGTTCTGGTCGGCGAGCGCGTCGGCCAGTGCAACCTCAGACCTGGGCCATGCCGCCGTCGACAACGAGTTCAGCGCCGGTCGTGAAGCTGCTTTCCCCGCTGGCGAGGAAGAGCGCCGCCGCGGCCACCTCGTCCGGCTTGCCCATCCTTCCGAGCGGGATCAGGCCCATTAGCGTCGTACGCACCTCGTCCGATGCCGCCGCGAACATCGCGGTGTCGGTCGGGCCGGGACTGACGACGTTGACGCGGATGCCTCGCGGCGCCAGCTCGTTCGCGAAGGTCCGGGCGAAGGAGCGCACCGCCGCCTTGGTCGCGCTGTAGACACCATAGCCCTTGGTGCCGATGTCGCCGGCGATGGAGCCGACCAGGACAACGGTCCCTCCGGCCGGCATCATCGCGGCGGCGCCCTGGGTCGCGAACACCAACGCGCGGACATTGAGTGCAAAGGTCCGGTCGAAATGGTCTTCGGTGATCTCCTCGAGCCGCGAGAACTCGGATAAGCCGGCGTTGAACACCAGGATGTCAATCCGTCCTCGCTCTGCCCGGATTTTCGCGAAGACCACGGCAAGATCCGCGAGGGCGCCGGCATCGGCGCGGATGAGGCGAACGCTGCCCTCGCCGACGCCTTGCGTCGCGTCCGGCCCGTCCTCCGGCGCCGTGCGGCTGGTCGCGTAGACATGTGCGCCCGCTGCGGCGAAGCGCTGTGCGATGGCGGCGCCGATGCCGCTGCCGCCGCCGACCACCACGGCGATCTTATCGGCCAGTTTCATGATGTGGTCTCCATCCATGAGCGATGGGCCGACTAGATATAAAACCTATACCTACGGTCAATTACGCACTATGTATTGCGTAGATATCGTGGAGTATACCTATGTCGCCGCCGGGCGGAAAGACGAGCGCGAGAGGGCGCAAGCCACATTCGGCCGAAGCGGGTGCGATGGACGAGGCGTTGATCGATGCGCGCAGCACCCGACCGATCCTGGAGCACATCGCCAACAAATGGTCGGTGCTTATCCTGACGGTGCTGTGCGCGAGGCCGTCCCGGTTCAACGAGATCATGCGCCGGCTGGACGGCATCACCCACAAGGCGCTGGCCGACGCCCTGAAACGGCTCGAGCGGAACGGCCTGGTGAAGCGTCATGTGCTGCCCACGACCCCGGTCGGCGTCGAATACACGATCACACCGCTCGGACGATCCCTGCAGCTTCCCTTCGAAGCGCTCTACCAATGGGCCCTTGCCCATGGCCCCGAGCTGCAAAAGGCCCAGGCGGAGTTCGATAGCGCACAAGGCTGACATCGCGTGGATGCCTGGGTGAGACCATCCACTGCCCGGATGCTCTCCTCGCGCATGTGGAAGCGGCTTGCCGGCGTGCACTGAAGCGAGGTGCCCATGCGTCGCCCGGCACCAGCACGCCGCAGGGCAGGGGCTCGATCTCGCCCGCCTCCTCGACGGTCCGACGTTGGACAACGAGCCGTATCTCACCGCACTGCAGGTCTGAGATGACGCCGCGGGCCTATCGCGCGGTCCGGCTGTATTGCCGGTTGCCTCACCCCACTGTGGTCTTGCGGACGATCAGCTCGCCTGGCAGCAGGTGGACATTGCCTTCGGCCGGCTCCGCCTTGCCGGTCACCAGCTGCACCGTCCGTTCGACCATGGCGTCGAGCGGCTGGCGGAAGGTGGTCAGCGAATAACGCGGCCATCCGGCCATGGCGATGTCGTCGAAGCCGGCGACCGTGATGTCGCCGGGCACCGACAGCCCCAGCTCGTCGCGCAGCGCGTCGATGCCGCCCACGGCCAGGATGTCGTTGGCGAAGAAGATCGCCTCGGGACGGCCGGTCCGCGCAACCTCGAGCGCCGCCTGGTAGCCGGCTTCATAGCTGTACTCGCCGGCGGTGACCGAGGCGGTGAGGGTCATGCCCAGCTCCGCCAGCCGGGCGATGAAGGCGTGCTGCCGCTCGAGGTTGGCGCTGGCATGCGGCACGCCGGCGATGAAGGCGGCCCGGCGGCGGCCCAGCGCGTGGAAATGGTCGGCGATGGCGCGGGCGCCGTCGGCGTTGTTGCAGCAGACGCTGGTCAGGCTCGAATCCGGCACCGTCCGGTTGATCATGATCGCCGTGCGGCCTTCGGTCGCCCAGCTCAGCGCCGCGCCGGAGAGAGGGGCGGCCGAGACGATGACGACGGCGTCAACGCTGTACTGCCGCAGCGCCGCCAGCTGCTGCCGGATATCGGCGCCGGGGGTCAGGTTGAACAGCAGGCTCTGCTGCCCGACCTGCTGCAGGCCGCGCGACAGCGTCTCGATCAGCACCGGGTAGAACGGATTCCGCATCGCCGAGACGACGATGCCGACGATGTTGCTGCGCCGCTTCGACAGGGTGCTGGCGATGGCGTTGGGGCTGTAGCCCAGGCTGTCCGCCATGGTCAGGATGCGCTGCCGCATCTCCGGCGAGATCGAGGCGCCGGGCGTGTAGGCGCGCGAGACCGCGGACTGGCTGACGCCGATCATCCGCGCCAGCTGGCGCGCGGTGATCGGTTTGCGCAGGTCTCCGGAACTCAAGGTCGCTTCCCCTCGCTGTCGCCTGCCTCAGCCATAGCACGGCTGCGGCCGGAATCCGCCCCGGCCGTCATCGCCACCGGCACTATGCAGAGGTGTTGCATACGGATGCAAGACTCGATACCGTCCTAGTCAACGAGAATGCCGGGGGAGGCGCCGCCATGTCTGCATTGGCCGGGCTGAAGGTCGTCGACCTGTCCGAGACCGTCGGCGGTCAGTACTGCGCCCGGCTGCTGGCCGATTTCGGCGCCGAGGTCGTGCTGGTCGAGCCGCCGGAGGGATCGGCCCTGCGCCGGCTGCCGCCCTTCAGCGAGGCGGGCGATCGCGGGTCGCTGCTGTTCTTCCACCTTAACACCGGCAAGCGCCGGATCAGCCTCGACCAGGGCGATGCCGAAGGGCGCGGGGCGCTGGACCGGCTGCTGCGCGGCGCCGATGTCGCGATCCTGTCGCCGGGTTCGCAGCCGCGGGAGGTGCTGCGCCGCAACCCGCGCTGCGTCGCCGCGGTGGTCAGCCCCTTCGGCGCCGACGGGCCGCTCGCCGCCTGGAAGGGGCCGGAGATCGTGCTGCAGGCCCTGTCCGGCATGATGCACAACAACGGCGCCCATGGCCGCGAGCCGCTGTATGGCTGCGGCCGCCGCGCCTCCTTCGCCGCAGGCCTCGCCGCCTATGTCGGCGTCACCGCCGCGCTCTTCGCCCGCGAGCGCACCGGCCTCGGCCAGGCCGTCACCCTGGACGAGGCGGAAACCGCCGCCGCGATGTGCTTTCCGTATGTCCTGCAGCACATCTACAACGGCACGGTGAAGGGCCGGGGCGACCCGAACATCCCGGCTGGCCAGGTGCGCTGCCGCGACGGCTGGGTCTGCATCTGGATCTACAACCATCGCTGGAGCGCGGTCTGCCGGGCGCTCGGGCTCGAGTCCATCGAGCATGACGAGCGCTTCGGCGCCCCGATCCCGCGTCGCGCCCATTGGGCCGAGCTGTTCGCGATCATCCAGGATAAGGTCGCGGATCTCCGCGCCGAGGATTTTGTCGCCACGCTGCAGCAGGAAGAGGTGATCGCCGCCAAGGCCTATCGCCCGACCGAGCTGTACGGCAGCGCCCATCTGGCCCAGCGCGGCTATTGGGAGACAGCGGAGGGGCGGCTGATCCTCGGGCCGCCGTTCCGCCTCAGCCGGACGCCGCGGCAGGTGCGCCCGGCCGCCCCGACTGCCGGCGCCGATGCCGGCTGGACGCCAGCGGCGGCTCCGGAGGGCGGCGGCGCTCCGGCCGGGCCTGGTCCCTTGGCCGGCCTGCGCGTGCTCGAGCTGACCACGGCCTGGGCCGGCCCGATGGCGGGCCGGGTGCTGGGCTTCCTGGGGGCCGAGCCGATCCATGTCGAATCCCCGACCCGGGTCAATTCCTGGCGCCTGAACAAGGAGGTGCCGAACCCGATCAACTTCCCCGACGGCGTGCCGGGCGGCCGGCCCTATGACCGCGCCTTCCACTTCAACTCGCAGAACATCAACAAGCTGTCCTGCATCCTCGACCTGAAGACGGGGGAGGGGCGCGACATCATCCGGCGCCTGGCGGCGGTCAGCGACGTGGTGATCTGCAACTTCCGCCCCGGCACGCTGGCCAGGCTGGGGCTCGACTATGAAACCCTGCGGCAGGTCAGGCCGGACATCATCGTGGCGGAGCTGCCGGCCTTCGGCGCCGAAGGGCCGATGGCGCGCTATGCCGCGCTGGGCCCGACCATGGAGATGTCGGCCGGTATGTCCAGCATGATCGGCTATCCCGGCGGCCAGCCCGAGACCACCGGCCCCTCCTATCTCGACCCGATCGGCGGGTTCAACGCCGCGGCCGCCATCCTGACCGCGCTGCTGCACCGGCAGCGGACGGGGGAGGGGCAGTATATCGAGGTGCCGCAGGTCGAGGCCGCGATGCAGCTGATCGGGCCGGAGCTGCTGGCGGCGATCGAATCCGGCCGGGATCCCGAACCGAACGGCAACCGCTCGCCCTATGCCGCGCCGCATGATGCCTTCCCGGCGCGCGGCGACGACCAGTGGGTGGCGATCGCGGCCGAGACCGAGGCGGAGTGGCAGGCCCTGTGCGTCGTGATGGGGCTGGGGAGCCTCGCCGCCGACCCGCGCTTCGCCACGCTGGCGGCGCGCCAGGAGAACATCGAGGCGCTGACGGCGATCATCGCCGGTTGGACCCGGGGCCAGGACAAGCATGCGGTGGCGGCCCGGCTGCAGGCGGCCGGCGTGCCCGCGGCGCCGGTGCAGACCGCGCAGGACCTGGCCCGCAGCGAATACCTGGCGCATCGCGGCTTCTTCACGGTGCTGGACCATCCCGATGCCGGCCGCCATCCGTATCCCGGCCTGCCGATCCATCTCGACGCCACGCCGGGCAGCCAGCGCCGCGCGGCGCCTCGCTTCGGTGCCGACAACCGCCACGTGCTGCGTGACATCCTCGGCCTGACGGCGGCGGAGATCGCGGCGGTCGAGGCCAGCGGCGCGATCGCCACCGAACCCCGGCCGGGAGCCTGACCATGGCCGAGTTTCCCCGCACGTTGCGCATCCCGATCCGCCTCGACGACGATCCCGGCTATCGCGGGTCGGTGCATGACGACGCGGTGGCGCGGCGCACGGGCTTCCGCGCCGCGCTGATCCCGGGCGCCTTCGTCTACGGCCATGTCAGCCGCATCGCCATCGATGCCTGGGGCGCCGATTGGGCCCGGCGCGGCGCCATGGGCGCGCGCTTCCGCCGGCCGGTGCATGACGGCGACGTGCTGACCGCCCAGGCCTCGGCCCTGGCGGAGACCGGCGCCGAACAACGCGCCGAGGTGATCCTGCGCAACCAGGAGGGCGAGGAGGTCGCGACCGGCTGGGTGGCGATGCCGCTGGCGGAGCCGTTGCCGCCGGCGGTCGCGGATTGCCCGATCCTGCCGCTGCCGGACCCGCCGCCCGCGGTCGAGGCCGGCGGCATCGCGGTCGGAACCCGCCTCGGCTCGCGCAACGCGGTGCTGACGGAGGAGGAGTTCCGGCGCTCGCTGGCCGCCTTCGACGAGCGCCACCCGATCTATCTCGACAGCGGGCTGGTCCATTCCGGCTGCCTGATCCGGCGGACGATGTTCGACGCCAACCGCAGCTTCCGCTTCCCGGCCCCAGTCGTGTTCGTGGCGGGCGAGGCCCAGCATTTCGCGCCGGTGGCCCCCGGCCAGCGCCTCGCCACCTCCGGCACCGTCACCGCCGTCTATGAGCGCAAGGGCCGGCACTATGTCGAGACCGAGGAGCTGCTGGTGGTCGATGGCGCCCGGGTGGCGGCGCGGTTCCGCCGGACTTCGATCTATGCATGACCATCCGTCCGCATGGTTGTTGCATACGGATGCAAGAAGAGTAAGGTAGCCCATAGGACGGGAGCGACACGGTGGCCCCAAGAGCCAGCATCAGATCGGTCGAAGCCTTCCAGGTCAGCTGGCAGCCCGGCGATCCGCCCGGCCGCCGCAGCGCCCTGGTGCGGATCGCGACGGAGGACGGCGTCGTCGGCTGGGGCGAGGCCTCGCCGATGCAGGGCGGCCTGCACTCGATCGGCATCATCGAGCGCGACCTGGCACCCGGGCTGGTCGGCGCCGACGCCTTCGACACCGGCGTGCTGTACGACCGGCAGCTGCACCGCAACGTCAAGCTGGGGCCGGAAGGGGCGCTGACCGGCGCGCTGGCGGCGGTCGACATCGCGCTGTGGGACATCAAGGGCAAGACGCTGGGCCTGCCGGTGCACAAGCTGCTCGGCGGCGCCTGGCGGGCGGAGGTGCCGTTCTATGCCTCGATCGGCGGCAACGCGGTGCGCCCGGTGGACGAGGTGGTGCGGGTGGTCGAGGCGCGCTGGCGGCGCGAGACGCCGGCGGCGATCAAGATCCGCCGCGACGGCGACCGCTCGATCCTCGACCTCGACATCCCGGGCGACATCGCCAAGGCCAGGGCCGTGCGCCAGCTGGTCGGCGACGACTTCCCGCTCGCCTTCGATGCCAACAACGGCTATTCGGTCGGCGGCGCCATGCGTGTCGGCCGCGCGCTCGAGGAGCTCGGCTACGTCTGGTTCGAGGAGCCGGTGCAGCACTACGACGTGCGCGGTATGGGCGAGGTGGCGCAGCGGCTCGACATCACCGTCTCGGCGGCGGAGCAGACCTACACGCTGCAGGCGCTGGTCGACATGATCCATGCCGGGGTTCGCATGGTGCAGCCGGACATCGTCAAGATGGGCGGCATCACCGGGCTGATGCAATGCGCCGCGATCTGCCACGCGCACGGGGTTGAGCTGGTGCCTCACCAGACCCAGCCGACCATCGGCCATGTCGCCAACCTGCATGTGCTGGCGGCGCTGATGCACCTGACCAAGCCGGCGGAGTACGCCGACGCGTCCGGCCGGATGGATATCGGCTTCCGGAATCCGCCGCGGCCGGCGGACGGCCGCTTCGCGATCCCGCAGGGCCCTGGGCTCGGGCTCGAGGTCGACGAGGCGGAAATCAACAAGCGGCGCTGACAGCGCTACGCGCGGGCGCCGATAAGAGACAAGGGAGACACGGCCATGGGATTCAGCAGGCGAAATGTGCTTCAGCTCGGCGTCGCCACCGCGGCGCTGGCGGGCTTCGGCGGCGCCCGGGCGCAGGATGCGTCCCAGAATGCGGATGTGATCCGCATGGGCATCGCCGCGAAGGGGCCGCGCTACAGCGACCCGAACCTGACGACCCAGGGCTCCGACAACTGGGCGACCGAGCAGATCTACGAGCAGCTTGTCCGCCCCGAGGACGGCACCTTCGCGATCAAGCCGGAGGAGTACCTGCCGACGCTCGCGACCAGCTGGACCTCGTCGCCGGACGCCAGGACCTGGACCTTCCAGCTGCGCCAGGGCGTGCAGTTCCACAAAGGCTTCGGCGAGATGACGTCGGAGGACGTGGTCTACTCGTTCAAGCGGGCCATGACCTCCGGCACCAACACCACGGTGCTGTCGAACATCGCCGATGTCGTCGCCAACGGGCCTTATGCGGTGACCATCACCCTGAAGGGGCCGGACGCGCTGTTCCTCGGCTCCTCGGTGTTCAACAACAACACCTCGATCGTCAGCAAGAAGGCGGCCGAGCAGATGGGCGACGCCTTCGGCACCGATGCCGTCGGCACCGGCCCGTACGAGCTGGTGAAGTTCGACACCCAGGTCGGCACGGTGATGAAGCGGCATGAGGGCTACTGGGGCCCGAAGGCGAAGATCAGCACGGTCGAATGCGTCTATATCGCCGACACCTCGGCGCGGACGCTGGCGCTCCTGTCCGGCAACATCGACATCATGGAGGCGGTGCGCGCCCCGGGCTGGGTCGCCTCGATGCAGCAGCGCGACCCGACGCTGAAGATCGACATGACCGTGCCGGGGTCGTTCAACACCCTGCACATCAACCTGACCCGCAAGCCCTTCGACAACCTGAAGGTGCGGCAGGCGCTGATGCATGCGATCGACCGGCCGGCCGTGGCGCAGGCGCTGGCGCCGATGGGCGGAACCATGGCCGGGCTGCAGCCCGATTTCTTCCCGGCCGGCTTCAAGACCGAGGATCTGCCGGAGGAGCTGCGCTACCCCTACGACCCGGACAAGGCGAAGGCGCTGCTGGCCGAGGCCGGTTTCCCGGACGGCATCAGCTTCCCGTCCCTGTGCAGCCAGCGCGAGGACTATGCCTCGACCATGCTGATCGTGCAGGAGCAGATCCGCCTGGCCGGCTTCAACATGGATCTCAGGATCGAGGACCACACCGCCTATCACGCCGACAACCGGTCGGACAAGAACACCCTGGCGATGCATTCCGCGAGCTATCCGCCGATCCCGACCCAGCTGTACTTCCAGCAACTGTCGGCCCAGTCCGAGGTCAAGTCGGACGGCAAGGGCGGCGGCAACTACAGCCATTACGGCGTGGTCATGCCGGGCATCGACGACCTGCTGACCCAGGCCCTCGCGGCGACCGATTTTGCGACCTATGACAGCCTCTGCCGCAAGATCGAGCTGCAGGTGCTGCGCGACCTGCCGCTGATCGGCCTGTCCACCCTGTCCTTCACCACCGCGCGCCGGGGCAATGTCGATCTCGGCTACCCGGTGAAGAGCGGCTATGCGCGCTGGCGCTTCCACCGGGCGACCAAGACCGTCGCCTGATCCGGCAGGGGAGGGCCCGCCATGGCGCGGTATCTGATGTGGCGATTGCTGGATGCGGTTCCGACCATCCTGCTGGTGCTGACGCTGGTGTTCGTCTGCATGCGCATCCTGCCCGGCGATCCGGCGCTGGCGGCGCTGGGCGACAACGCGCTGCCGGACCAGCTGGCGGCCTTCCGCGAGAAGATGGGGCTGAACGTCCCGCTGTGGCAGCAATACCTCAACTTCATCGGCGGCGTCCTGACCCTGGATTTCGGGCGGTCGCTGATGAACAACACCTCCGTCCTGCAGTTGCTGGCGTACAACCTGCCCTTCACGATCGAGCTGACGATCGCGGCGATGGTGATGGGCGTCGCCGCCGGCATCCCGCTCGGGGTGCTGGCGGCGACCCACCGCAACCGCACCGCCGATGCCGGGGTGCGGGTGTTCTCCTTGATCGGCTACGCCATCCCGGACTTCTATCTCGGCGCGCTGCTGCTGATCACCTTCTCGCTCAATCTCGGCTGGTTCCCGATCAATGGCGGCGGCGACAGCTTCATCGACCGGCTGCACCACATCGTGCTGCCGGCGCTGACCCTGGCCTTCGTCAAGGCCGCCTTTCTCGGACGGCTGACCCGCACCTCGCTGCTGGAGGTGTTCGGTAAGGACTATGTCCGGACGGCGCGGGCCAAGGGCGCCAGCGAGCGGCGGGTGATCTACCGGCACGGGCTGCGCAACGCCCTGCTGCCGCTGTCCACCGGCATGGGCCTCAGCCTGCTGGCGACGCTGTCCGGCTCCGTCGCGATCGAGCTGGTGTTCAACCGCCCCGGCATCGGCAAGCTGCTGATCGGCGCGATCACCGAGCGCGACTACGCCGTCATCCAGGGCGGCGTCATCGTCTTCGCCCTGTTCGTGGTGCTGGTGAACCTGGTGATGGACCTGCTCTACATCGTCGTCGATCCGCGGATCCGGGTGGCGTGATGGCCGTGATCATCGACACCGCCGACATCATCGCCCCCGCCCCGAACCGGCTGGCGATCCTGCTGCGCATCGTGCTGGGCCGCCCGGCCACGATCTTCGCCACGCTGGTCATTGCCGTCTTCGTGGTGGTGGCGGTGCTCGCGCCCTGGATCGCGCCCTACAACCCGCTGGCGCAGAGCATCCTCAAGATCAACCAGGGCCCGTCCTGGGCGCATTGGCTGGGCACCGACCAGTTCGGCCGCGACGTGCTGTCCCGGATGATCTACGGCTCCCGC
Organism: Inquilinus sp.; assembly: GCF_039594555.1. GTDB lineage: Bacteria > Pseudomonadota > Alphaproteobacteria > DSM-16000 > Inquilinaceae > Inquilinus. The sequence continues at coordinate 2,414 of NZ_JBCNNF010000193.1, read as the reverse complement.
AACTCGCTGATCTTCGGCCTGCTGTCGCCGGTCCTGGCAGCGATCGTCGGCACCACCATGGGCGTCGTCGCCGGCTATTTCGGCGGCGCGGTCGATCGCATCATCTCCCGCCTGGTCGACCTGCTGCTGGCCTTCCCGGAGCTGCTGCTGGCGATCATCATCGCCGCGGCGCTGGGCGGCGGCTTCTGGAACGTCGTCGCCGTGCTGACGGTCGCCTTCGTGCCCGGCTTCGCCCGCGTCGCCCGGGCCCAGACTCTGTCGGTGAAGCAGGAGCCGTATATCGAGGCCGCGGTGGCGGTGGGTGTCCGCACGCCGGTGATCATCTTCCGCCACATTGTGCCGAACATCGCGGCGCCGATCGTCGTGCTGGTGACGCTGTGGGTCGCCTCGGCGATCCGGCTTGAAGCCTCGCTCAGCTTCCTCGGGCTCGGCACCCAGCCGCCGAACCCGAGTTGGGGCAACATCATCCGCGACGGGCTGAACAACCTGTTCGGGTCGCCCTGGCCGATCATCGGCGCCGGCTTCGCCATCACCTGCGTCGTCCTGGCCTTCAACCTGTTCGGCGATGCGGTGCGCGACGCCCTGGACCCGGAGACCGCCCCGTGACCGCGCCCCTGCTGAAGGTCGAGGACCTGGCCGTCGAATTTGGCGCGAAGGCCGCGCCGCTGCGGGTGGTCGACGGCGTCGGCTTCGAGATCCCGGCCGGCGGGTCGCTCGGCATCGTCGGCGAATCCGGCTCCGGCAAGTCGATGACCTCGCTGTCGATCCTGCGCCTGATCCCGGAGCCGCCGGGCCGGATCGCGCAGGGCCGCATCCTGTTCGAGGGCACCGACCTGCTGGCCCTGCCGCGGTCGAGGATGCCGGAGATCCGCGGCCGCGACATCGCCATGATCTTCCAGGAGCCGATGAGCTCGCTAAACCCGGTGATGACCATCGGCGACCAGATCGGCGAGGCTATCCTGCTGCATGAGCATGTCAGCCGGGAGGAGCGCCGCCGCAAGACGGTCGACATGCTGCGGCTGGTCGGCATCCCCGACCCGGAGCGTCGGCTGGGCGCCTATCCGCACCAGTTCTCCGGCGGCATGCGCCAGCGGGTGATGATCGCCATGGCCGTCGCCTGCAACCCGAAGCTGCTGATCGCGGACGAGCCGACCACAGCGCTGGACGTCACCATCCAGGCCCAGGTGCTGGACCTGATGAAGCGAATCCGCGCCACCCTGAACACGGCGGTGCTGCTGATCTCGCACGATCTCGGCGTCATCGCCGATATCTGCGAGCGGGTGATCGTGATGTATGCCGGCCGGGTGGTGGAGGATGCCGATGTCCGCTCGATCTTCCGGCGGCCGTCGCACCCCTACACCCAGGGGCTGCTGCAATCGATCCCGCGGCTGAACGACGACCGGCGGCGGCTGTACCAGATCGCCGGCTCGGTGCCGCAGGCCGGCAGCCTCGGCACCGGCTGCCCGTTCCAGCCGCGCTGCCCCCTGCGGGTCGACCGCTGCGCGGTGGAGCGGCCGCCGATGTTCAGCTTCGGCCCGCAGCACCGCGCCGCCTGCTGGGTCACGGCCGAGGCGGCCTCCGCCGGCGCCGCCGAGCCGGCGCCCAGCGCGAGGGCGATGCGATGAGCGAAACCCTGGTCCGGGCCGAGGGGCTGACCAAGACCTTCCAGGATGGCGGCGGCCTCGGCTTCGGTCGGCCGCGTCCAGCGGTGCGGGCGGTCGACGAGGTGTCGCTGGAGATCCGCCGCGGCGAGACGCTGGCGCTGGTCGGCGAATCCGGCTGCGGCAAGTCCACCCTCGGCCGGCTGCTGCTGCGGCTGATCGAGCCCAGCGCCGGCCATGTCTTCGTCGGCGGCACCGACCTGACCGGCCTGTCGCGCGGCCAGATGCGGGCGATGCGCCGGCAGGTGCAGATGATTTTCCAGGACCCCTACGGCTCGCTCAGCCCGCGGCGCAGCGTTGCCGATATCGTGGCCGAGCCGCTGGAGGTGTTCGGCCTGGTCCGCTCGCGGAAGGAGCGGCGCGACAAGGTGGCGGAGCTGCTGCGCCAGGTCGGGCTGCCGCCCGCCACCATGGATCGCTATCCGCGCCAGTTCTCCGGCGGCCAGCGCCAGCGCATCGGCATCGCCAGGGCGATCTCGGTCGACCCAGCCTTCATCGTGGCGGACGAGCCGGTCTCGGCGCTCGACGTCTCGATCCAGGCGCAGATCGTCAACCTGCTCCAGGACCTGCAGGAGCAGAAGCGGCTGTCCTACCTGTTCATCGCCCATGACCTCGCGGTGGTGCGCCACATCGCCGACCGGGTGGCGGTGATGTATCTCGGCCGGATCGTCGAGACCGGGCCGAAGGCGGCGGTGTACGGCGCGCCGCACCACCCCTACACGCAGGCGCTGCTGTCGGCGGCGCCGGAGCCGG
>NZ_JBCNNF010000192.1:0-12866 GCF_039594555.1 Inquilinus sp. | reverse complement strand
CGCGACAGGAAACGCGACACGTCCTCCGGCCGCCGGCGCAGGTCGGTCGGGCGGATCGCCTCATGCGCCTCCTGCGCGTTCTTGGCGGTCGATTTGTAGACCCGCGGCTGGCCCGGCACATAGTTCGGGCCGTACAGGTTGCCGATCGCCTGGCGGGCCTGGGCGATGGCCTCGCCGGCCAGCGTCAGGCCGTCGGTCCGCATATAGGTGATCAGGCCGACCGTCTCGCCGCCGATATCGACGCCCTCGTAGAGGCGCTGGGCGGTGCGCATGGTCTGGGTCGCGCTCATGCCCAGCTTGCGCGACGCCTCCTGCTGCAGGGTCGAGGTGGTGAAGGGCGGGGCCGGGTGGCGCCGCACCTGCTTGGTCTCGACCGAGACCACGGCGAAGGCCAGCGGGTCGATCGCCGCCACCGCGGCCCGGGCCGAGGCCTCGTCCGGCAGGTCGAACTTGTCGAGCTTGCGGCCGTTCAGATGGGTCAGCCGGGCGGTGAACTCCTCGCCCTTCGGCGTGCGGAACACCGCCTCGATGCTCCAGAACTCGCGCGGCTTGAACCGCTCGATCTCCAGCTCGCGCTCGCAGATCAGCCGCAGCGCCACCGACTGGACGCGGCCGGCGGAGCGGGAGCCCGGCAGCTTGCGCCACAGCACCGGCGACAGGGTGAAGCCGACCAGGTAGTCCAGCGCCCGGCGGGCCAGATAGGCCTCGATCAGCTCGCGGTCGAGGTCGCGCGGATGGGCGACGGCATCGAGGATGGCCGACTTGGTGATCTCGTTGAAGGTGACCCGGCGGATCTCCAGGTCCTTCAGCCCGCGGCGGTCGCGCAGCAGCTGCTGCACATGCCAGGAGATGGCCTCGCCCTCGCGATCCGGGTCGGTGGCCAGCAGCACGCGGTTGGCGTCCTTGGCGGCGCGGGCGATCTCGTCCATGCGGGACTTGCCGCGGTCGGCCAGCTCCCAGTCCATGGCGAAGTCTTCCTCCGGCCGGACCGAGCCGTCCTTGGCCGGCAGGTCGCGGACATGGCCGAAGCTGGCCAGCACCGTATAGTCGCGGCCGAGATACTTGTTGATCGTCTTGGCCTTCGCGGGCGACTCGACGATGACGAGGGTCTGGTCTGCCAAAGCGCCACACTCAATTCTGACGACGGCACCGCCGGGGGGCGGCGCCAGGAACGGACTCACCAGTAACGGCGAGTCAGAGAAGGCTGATCCGGTTGCCGGGCTGGCGCTCGATCCGGCCGGCGAGTTCGAGTTCCAGCAGCACGGTCAGCACCACCGGCGGAGACAATTGGCAATCGCGCAACAGTTCGTCAACCGCCGTCGGCGTCGGCGACAGCAGCTCCAGCACCCGGGCCATGGCCCGGTCGCGGTCGGTCCCGGCCCCGTCGCCTGCCTCCGGGACCAGGGTGGAGGAGGGGCGGGGTGCCAGTGGAGCCGGCTCACGGAGCAACGGGCTGGAAATCTGCGGCGCCAGCGCCTCGACCACATGCTCGGCCGATTCGACCAGGGTAGCGCCGCCGCGGATCAGTCGGTTGCAGCCCTGGGCACGGGGGTCGAGCGGCGATCCCGGCACCGCCAGCACCTGCCGGCCCTGCTCGGCCGCCATACGGGCGGTGATCAGCGAGCCGGAGCGCAGCGCCGCCTCGACCACGACCACGCCCAGCGATAGGCCGGAAATCAGGCGATTGCGGCGCGGGAAGTGCCGGGCGGTCGGCTGTGTGCCGAGGGCGCATTCCGCCACCACCAGCCCGGATTCGGCAAGGCGGTCATAGAGCCCGGCATTCTCCGGCGGGTAGACGATATCGATGCCGCCGGCCAGCACCGCCAGCGTGCCCGTGGCGAAGGCGCCCTCATGCGCCGCGGTGTCGATGCCGCGGGCGAAGCCGGAGACGACGGTGAAGCCGGCCTCGCCCAGCTGGCGGGCCATGCCATGGGCGAAGCGGCGGCCGTTCAGCGAGGCGTTGCGGGCGCCTACCATTCCGACCATCGGCCGGGCGGCCAGATCGCCGCGGCCCAGCAGCGACAGCACCGGCGGCGCGTCCTCGATCGTCGCCAGGATGCCGGGATAATCCGGCTCGCAGGCGGCGACCAGGCGGCCGCCGATCCTGGCCAGCGCCTCCAGCTCGAGCTTGGCCTCGGCCACCGGAGGCGGCTTCAGCGCAACCCGCCGACCGCCGCGGCGCGATAGCTCCGGCAACGCTTCGATGGCGGCGCCGGCGGAACTGTAGCGGGCGATCAGGTGATGAAAGGTGATCGGTCCGACGGCGTCGGTCCGGGCCAGGCGAAGCCAGTCCAGCCGTTCGGCTTCGCTCAGGGGGCGCCGGGGGATCGTCATCCCGCCAGCTTCGGGGCTTGGCGGCGGCCGGGTCAATCGGCAATTGATGCGGAAGCGGGCGGACCAACTTTAAGCTGTCATCTTCGGGCTCGACCCGAGGATTCAGGGGCTTTCAAGAGCAGCTCTTCGTGGCCTCTGGATTGCCGGGTTAAGCCCGGCAATGACACGGGAAAGAGGGGATCGAACCAGGCCGCCCATCTCAGCCCGCCGCGGCTTTCTTTTGGCCGATCTTCGGCTCCTCGCCGCGCAGAAGGCGGCGGATGTTGCCGTCATGACGGATGAACACCAGCACGGCAATGAACAGGGCCAGGGCGGCGCGGGGTAGATCGGTCCAGACCGCACCGAAGATCGTGACGCCCGACAGGGCCAAGGCCAGCACCGGCCCTGCGGCGACCGAGGTCAGCGACGCCAGGGACGAATAGCGGAACAGGACCGCCATCGCGAGCCAGATCAGGCAGCACAGCACGCCGACCGGCCACATGATCGCCAGCAGCGTGCCCAGTGCCGTGGCCACGCCCTTGCCGCCCTTGAAGCCGAGCCAGACCGGGAAGATGTGGCCCAGCATGGCACCGCCGCCGGCCAGCACCGCCAGCAGCGGGTCGAACAGGCCGGCGACCAGCACGGCGGCGGCGCCCTTGCCGCCGTCCAGCAGCAGCGTCGCCAGGGCCAGGCCCTTGTGGCCGGTGCGCAGCACGTTGGTGGCGCCGATGTTGCCGGAGCCGATGCTGCGGATGTCGCCCAGGCCGGCGATGCGGGTCAGAACCAGCCCGAACGGAATCGAGCCGAGCAGATAGCCCAGCACCGCTGCGGCGGCGAGCGCCCAGGTCGTGGAGGGGTCGAATGGGGACATGAGCGAATCCGTTCCTGCGCCGGCTCCATCATGGCGATTTTCCCGGCTGGGGGAACGGCGATCTCAGGCGGCGTGGTTCAGGTGGCGGATGCGGCGCAGCTGCGGGAACCAGGCCGACCACAGCCCGGCCACCGCCATGGTACCCAGGCCGCCGACCACCACCGCCGGCACCACGCCGATCAGCGAGGCCGAGATGCCGGAGCGGAACTCGCCGAGCTCGTTCGAGGCGCCGACGAAGACCATGTTCACCGCATTCACCCGGCCGCGCAGCGAATCCGGCGTCCACAGCTGGATCAGGGTCTCGCGGATATAGACGCTGACCATGTCGAAGGCGCCCATCAGGGCCAGCGCCACGATCGACAGCCAGGGCAGGGTGGAGGCGCCGAAGACGCAGGTGAAGGCGCCGAAGCCGGCGACGCAGGCGAACATGATCAGCCCGGCCTGGTCCTCGATCGGCCGGCGGGCCAGCCAGATCGCCACCACCAGCGCGCCGATGCCGGGGCCGGCGCGCAGCAGGCCCAGGCCCCAGGGGCCGACATCGAGGATGTCGCGGGCATAGGCCGGCAGCAGCGCCGTGGCGCCGCCGAGCAACACCGCGAAGAGGTCGAGCGAGATCGCGCCCAGCACCACCTTCTCGCCCCAGATATAGCGGAAGCCGGCGCCCAGGCCCTCCCAGCTCGCCGGCTCCGGCACGGTCTTCTGCGCTGGCTTGGGGATCAGCGCCACGAGGCCAATCGAGGCCGCCATCAGCGCCGCGGCCAGGGCATAGGGCACTTCCGCCGCCACGCCGTAGAGCAGGCCGCCGATCACCGGGCCGCTGATCGTGGCGATCTGCCAGGAGGAGGAGTTCCAGGCGATCGCGGTCGACAGCTCTTCCGGCGGCACCAGGTTGGGCAGCAGCGACTGCACCGCGGGGCCCAGGAAGGCGCGGGCGATGCCGAGGCCGGCTAGGACCACGAAGATCGGCCAGACCCGGTGGTCGCCGCCGATGGTCAGGGCCAGCAGCCCGAGCGCACACACGATCTCGGCGGCGATGCAGACCGCCATGATCCTGCGCCGGTTGTAGCGGTCCGCCGCGGCGCCGGTGACCAGCACCAGCGCCAGCGAGGGCAGGAACTGCACCAGCCCGACCAGGCCGAGATCGAACGGGTCGCGCGTTAGGTCATAGACCTGCCAGCCAACGGCGACGCTGATGAACTGCACCGCGAAGGTCGCGATCAGCCGGGCGGTCCAGTAATAGGCGAAGCCGCGATGGCGGAAGATGCTTCCGGACGGGGCGGTCGAAGAGTCGTCGTCGGTCATCACCGGCTATGGTCGGCGGCGCTGTGCAGAAGGGCGCCGACCATAGCCGGTGCCGGCGGTCCACGGAACCCGGCTCGCCGGGATGGCTGCCCGGCGAGTCGGGCCGGTTCTCAGAGACCGTTTGGAAATGCGCTGGCGCGAGTCGGCTGGCGGTGGGTTCGAGAACCGGAGTGCAGCGCGCGTTTGCTGCGTGGGCACCGGAAGCGCTCGAGCTCGCCGTCAGACGGCCGCGCCGGTAGCATTTCCAAATGGTCTCTCAGTCGATGGCGTCGCCGGTGGCGTCCAGCGGGGCGGCGACCGGGTGGCCGACGACCGGCACGGCCTTGACCACGGCGCCGGTGACGCGGAACGGCGCGGCGACGACGCCGCAGCCGGCCAGGGCGACGGCCGCGGCCAGGACCAGCCAGCGGGCCTGCCGGCGGCGATTGCGGATGATCATCTCTCGTCCTTGCATCTGCTTGCGGGCAAACGACGTCGGTGCCGTCATCGTATCATTCCTGTCGCGGCTGCGGGCCCGGGCCTTCGGTCGCGGGAGGCCGGTCCCGGGAGACCACGCACAGTGCGCAGGCCCAGAGATAGGGCGCGGCGAACAGCAGGATGCCGCCGAGCCAGAGCACGGTGCCGACCCAGAGATAGGGTTCGGCGAACAGCAGGACGCTGCCGAGCCAGAGCATGGCGGCGGTCATCTCCGGCCTCGCCCGGCCCATATGGGCGCACCGGACCGCCGCGAGTCGTGAATCACGCGCAGCACCGGTGCCGGCCGGCGGCGGGGTGGGGCGCCATGCGGCAGCAGGCGCACCACCCGGACCTGGCGGCTGGGGCGGCCGGACACCCAGGCCAAGCCGCGGGCCACGCTGCGCATCAGGATAAAGCAGGCTCGAAGAATCATCGCATCCCACTCCCCGGTTGGGCCCCGGCGCTACAGGCCGAAGCGATAGGTGATGGTGACGAAGCCATAGGCCTGGTCCGCCGTGCCGCCCTGCTTGACGATCGGGCTGCGGGCGGCGTCGCCCAGCAGCCGCTCGTAGCCGGTGACGGCGTTCAGCGACCAACGCTCGCTCAGGGCGTAGCTGGCGCCCAGCGACAGGCCGGCATTCTTGAAGCCGGCCCCGGCATCGAACTCGTCATATTTGCTGCGCCGGGCCTGGTGGCGGGTGACGCCGAAATTGGCCGACATGTAGTCGCCGCTGGCCCAGGTCGCATCGGCGCCGACGGTCAGGCTGAAGGAATCCGACAGCGGCAGCTCGTATCCGGTCTCGAGGTTGACCAGCGCGCCGCCGCTGTCGATCACGTCCTGCCGGGCCGAGACCGAGGCCGACCAGCCGCCGAACCCGACTCGGGCGAAGGCGCCGAGGTCGAAGGCATCGTCGACATCGCCCAGGCCCTTCAGCCGGTGGTCGTCATCCTGCTGACGTCCCGGGCGCCAGGCGGCCAGCGGGCCGGCTTGCAGCCAGGGCGTGCGGATCACGGTCAGCCGGGCGGTGGTGTTGTCGATCACCAGCGTGTCGTTCCAGGACAGGCTGATCGCGGGAACCGGCACGAACTCGTAGCGCTTCGATCCCTCATAGGTCGGGGCGAAGCCGGCGCCGGCCCCGAGGCCGACGATGAAGCTGGAGCCGGCGAGGCCGGCATCGGGCTCGGCGCCGGCGGAGCCGTGCGGCAGCCCGAAGGCGAGCAGGGCGGCGGCAGGCAAGGCGCAAGCGCTGCGGGAAATCATCGGATCCTCGCTGGGTCGATCGGTAGGCTTCGGAAACATCCGCCCGCGGGCGGGATGGTCTAGTCGGGCGGCTCGGGGGCGTCGTCCCCGGGGCCGGGCACGTATTCGAGCAGGTCGCCCGGCTGGCACTCCAGGTGCCGGCACAGCGCCATCAGGGTCGAGAAGCGGATCGCGCGGGCCTTGCCGGTCTTCAGGATCGACAGATTGGGAATGCTGACCCCGACCGCGTTGGACAGGTCCGTCAAGCTCATCTTCCGCTGTGCCAGAACAACGTCGAGGCGCACGATGATGGGCATCCGGCTATACCGTCAGGGCTGCGTCTTCGGCCAGATCGGCCGCCTGTCCTAGGACATGGGCCATGATCAGGGCGAACAGGCCGCCCACCAACGGCATGAAGGGGAGATCGGTCAACAGGATCCAGATATCCGACGCGTCGAAGCGCGGCTCGGTGAGCCACAGCGCCAGGGCGGTGATGATCGGGGTCAGCACGTCGACCGCGGCCAGCATGACCAGCTGCAGGCCGATCTGCCGGAACGAGACGACGCAATCCCGGGTGAAGAACTGGCCGTGCCCGAAATGAATCAGGATCCGGCGCAGCGAAAACAGCGCTACCACCATCAGCAGGGACCGCAGCGCGTACAGCGCCACGAACACCACCACCGGCAGCAGCGGCAGCGACGATACCGGGGCGTTGACCCCGTCCGACAGGTCGGCCTTGCCGTACAGGACGACCCAGATCAGGAACGGGATCGTCGCCAGCAGGATGAGCCAGGCCAGGACCGTGACAGTCAGACGGAGCACGCTGCTGAGGCGCGCGACGCGGTTCATGAACGGGACTCACCCAGTCGAATCACCACGCGACTATGCGGCGACTCTTATCGATGGTCAATAAGGCTTTATCGAATTTCGATAAGAGAATATGCGAAGCTCGTGCGGCAGCTCAGTCTTTCGCCTCGCCTGTCGGCATCGAAAGTGTGCGGTATGTCCGAAGGATCGATCGCAAACCCGGCCGTCTCGGCGGCGATCACCATCCGTGGGCCGGTCCGCAAGGTCGCGCCGGACCGATGCAGCCGGGGCTGTAAGTTTACGAAGAGTTTAGGCGCCTTACCAAGAGTTAAGATGCTGCGAGACCCCGATTCATGGCCTTCTTTGGCCGTGCGGCACTGTCGGATGTGCCGTTAAGACACGGCTCCCGGGAGCGCTCGACTATGCGTAAACTTCTTCTCGCCGGCATCATGACCCTCGCCTTGCCCGTCGCGGCTTTTGCCCAGACGTCGGGCACGGCGGACACCACTGCCGCGCCGGCGGCGACCGCCCACAAGACCACCCATCACGCGCATCATCGTGCGCACACCGCCAAGCATGCCAAGAAGCATGCCCACCGGAAGGCGAGCTCGACGACGGCCGCGCCGTCGTCCAACCCCGTGAACTGATCGCTTCTCTCCCCCTTCCAGCGATCATTCACGAAACCCCGGCGTCGGGCCTCGACGCCGGGGTTCTTTTTTGTTCAGCCATTGGTCGCGATGGGCGGCGACCGCGTCAGCGGATGGTCTGGGCCAGCAGCTGGTTCCGTATCTCGACATGCGGATAGCCGGTCACGGTGGCGGACCCGCCGATGCGGCCGGTGTCGCCCGGCACCACCACGGTCCACGCCTCGGTCGGCGTCTGCAGCCGGAACGAGGTGACGCCGCCCAGATGGGTGACGCCGTCGACATGGCCGGTCACGGTGATCGGCGTGTCGGTGGCGTATTCGCGCGGATCGGCCGGGGCCGGCCCGCTCGGCATCGCCGTCACCGGCGGGTTCACGGGCTGCACGCCGCCCTGCATGACATAGGGCTGCTGCACCCGGGTGTTCGGGTCGACCGGATAGGCTGTTACCGGCTCGGCCACCGGCGGCGGGGCGACGACCACCGGTGCCGGCTGCACGGCCGGCGCCGGCGTGACCACCGTGGGGGCCGGTGACGGCACGATGACGGTCTGGGCCATGGCCGGCGCTGCGACCAGCAACGCAGCCAGGGCGGCGGCGGACGCCGCATGGACTGTCTTGACCATGTCTCTACACTCCGTCTTCTCGGCGCCAGGCACGACGGGACTGCTGGCGCACGCATCCCGCTCATGGGTTGCGTGCGCCTCGCCGGCGCGTGACGCCAGGCTCAGCTTTCCCTTACTAACGCCTGGAATCGGATTCCGGTTCGCCGAGCCAGTCGCGCAGCACCGCATCGCCGTCGGCGCCGCACACCGGCGGGGCGTGGCGATAGGTGACCGGCGTCTCCGACAGCCGGATCGGGCTGCCGATCAGGGCGACCGGTTCCGGCGCCAGCGGATGCGGCATCTCGATCCGCATGCCGCGGGCCACGACCTGCGGGTCGGCGAAGACCTGGTCGATGGTGTTGATCGGGCCGCAGGGCACCTGCCGCGCCTCCAGCGCCTCCAGCCAGAAGCCGCGCGACTTCTCCGCGATCAGCCCGGCGACGATCGGCACCAGCACCTCGCGGTTGCGCACCCGGGCCTGGTTGGTGGCGAAGCGCGGATCGGACGACAGCTCCGGCCGGCCGGCGACCTCGCAGAACTTGGCGAACTGCGAATCGTTGCCGACCGCCAGGATCAGGTACTCGTCCGAGGCCCGGAACGCCTGGTAGGGCACGATGGTCGGGTGGCCGTTGCCGGTGCGTGGCGTCGGCACGCCCGAGGTCAGGTAGTACTGGCCGGCGTTGGACAGCCAGGCCACCTGGGTGTCCAGCAGCGCCATGTCGACCATCTGGCCGCGCCCGGTGCGGCGGCGGTGGTCGAGCGCGGCGAGGATGCCGATGGTGGCGTAGGTGCCGGTCATCAGGTCGGCGATGGCGACGCCGACCTTCATCGGCTCGCCCTCGATCGGGCCGGTCAGGCTCATGATCCCGCCCATGGCCTGGACCAAATAGTCGTAGCCGGCGCGCGGCGCATAGGGCCCGGTCTGGCCGAAGCCGGTGATCGAGCAGTAGATCAGCCCCGGGAACTCCTCCTTCAGGTCGTCATAGCCGAAGCCGTAGCGGGCCAGGTCGCCCAGCTTGTAGTTCTCGACCAGCACGTCGGCCTGCGCCACCAGCCGGCGCAGCAGGGCGCGGCCCTCGCCCTGGGTGAAGTCGATGGCGATCGACCGCTTGTTGCGGTTGGCGCTGAGGTAATAGGCGCTCTCGCTGGTGTCGGCGCCGTCGGCATCCTTGAGGAAGGGCGGGCCCCATTTCCGCGTGTCGTCGCCGACGCCCGGCCGCTCCACCTTGACCACGTCGGCGCCGAGGTCGCCCAGGATCTGGGTGGCGCTGGGGCCGGCCAGCACGCGGGTCAGGTCGAGCACCTTGAGGCCGGCCAGGGCGCCGGCGGGGCTGTCGGTCATTCTCGGGAACTCCTCCTTGCTCCGTCCTGGTTAGCCCAGGCGCGGCGGTGCCGCAATCGGCGCCCGGCGCGGGCCGGCGGACCATGACCCCAGGTTAAGACCTTCCTTCTTTTTGGCAGGGACGGGGGAGTGGTCTAGGCCATAGCCTTGGCGCCCGAAAAAGGCGTCAGTCCAACAGGGGACATAAACGATGATGCAAGGCTTCTCCAGGGTTCTCGTCCGCAGCCTGCTGGCGGCGGCGCTGCTGGGCGGGACGGCGTCGGCCGCGCTGGCCGAGATGGTGCTGAATGTCGGCAACAGCTCGGAGCCGGAGACGCTCGACATCCAGAAATCGTCCGGCGTGGCCGAGGCGAACATCCAGAACGACCTGTTCGAGGGCCTGCTGACCCAGGACGCCAAGGCGCAGCCGATCCCCGGCGCGGCCGAGAGCTGGACGGTCTCCGACGACGGCAAGACCTACACCTTCAAGCTGCGCGCCGATGGCAAATGGTCCGACGGCACGCCGGTGACGGCGGGCGATTTCGTCTTCGCCTGGAAACGGCTCCTCGATCCGAAGACGGCCAGCCCCTACGGCTATTTCATCGACCGGGTGGTCAATGCCAAGGAGATCCGCCTGGGCCAGAAGCCGGCCGACGCGCTCGGGGTCAAGGCGGTGGACGACCGCACCTTCGAGGTCTCGCTGGTCGGGCCGACGCCGTACTTCCTGTCGACCCTGACCCATCATTCGACCTTCCCGCTCAGCCGCGCCAATGTCGAGAAGTTCGGCGACGACTACCTCAAGCCGGGCAATCTGGTGTCGAACGGCGCCTACATGCTGGCCGAGGCGGTGCCGCAGTCGCATGTGAAGCTGGTGAAGAACCCCAGCTTCCACGATGCCGCCAGCGTCAAGATCGACACCGTCCGCTACTTCGTGACCGAGGATGTCGACGCCGAGCTGCAGCGCTTCAAGGCGGGCGAGCTGGACTACACCTACACCATCCCGGGCCAGCAGATCCCCGAGCTGAAGCAGACCGTGCCGGACCAGGTGCGGATCGCGCCCTATGTCGGCACCTACTACTATGCGATCAACCTGACGCATGAGCCCTGGAAGAGCCATCCGGAGCTGCGCCGCGCCCTGTCGCTGGCGATCGACCGCGACGTGCTGGTGAACAAGATCACCCAGGGCGGGGAACTGCCGGCCTACACCTTCGTGCCGCCGGGGATGAGCAACTTCGCCGCCTGGACGCCGAAGGAGGCGGGAGAGACCCAGGCCCAGCGCGACGCCGAGGCCAAGGAGCTGTTCGCCAAGGCCGGCTACGGCCCAGACAAGCCGCTGGCCGTCGACATCACCTACAACACCTCGGAAAGCCACAAGAAGATCGCCGTCGCCATCGGCGCCATGTGGAAGCAGAAGCTCGGGGTGCAGGTGACGCAGACCAATGTCGAATGGGGCACGCTGCAGAGCTCGCTGCGGAAGAAGGAATACAAGGACTTCAGCCGCACCTCCTGGATCGGCGATTTCGACGATCCCAGCAACTTCCTCGACCTGTTCCGCAGCACGGCGGGCGAGCAGAACTATCCGGGCTATGCCGAACCGGGCTATGACAAGCTGATGGATGATGCGGCGGCGGAGGCCGATCTCGGCAAGCGCGGCGAGATCCTGGCCAAGGGCGAGCAGATGTTCCTGGCCGACCAGCCGATCATCCCGATCTATGTCTACACCAGCAAGCGCATGCTCTCGCCGGCGGTGAAGGGGTGGCAGGACAACGTCCTCGACAACCATCTCAGCCGCTGGCTGACGGTCGAGCGCTGATCAGCGGCCACCGATCGGGCCCCGCCTCGGCGGGGCCCTTTTCGTTTCGCCCGATCCCGACACGGGAATCCTCGCGGGCGCCATGATTTTGTCCCAGTGCGGCCCCTAGTCTCCGGGCCGGGCGCCGCTGCGGCATCCGACCGCAACGAGTCGGAACGGCGGCGTCCGGACATCGGAGCTGCCATGAACCCCCTGCTCGCGAAACTTAGGTCGAACGTCACCCTCGTCGTCGTGCTGGCGATCGCGGTCATCCTGGTGATGTCGTCCTATTTCACGGTCAACCAGAACGAGGTCGGCGCGGTGCTGCGCTTCGGCAGGCTGGTCAGCGACCAGCCGGTGCAGCCGGGCCTGCATTTCAAGCTGCCGGTCGTCGACTCGGTCCACACCATCCGCACCTCGATCGAGAAGATCCCGATCCCGGAAATCCATGTGAAGACGATCGACAACCAGTTCGTGTCGATCGACATGAGCCTGACCTACCATTTCTCCGACCCGCTCAAGGCGCTGTTCCAGGTCGGCGACATGGGCGGCGGCACGGTCAGCGAGAAGGTGATCCCCTTCGTGCAGAGCCGCACGCTCGACGTCTTCGGCCAGGTCAACGCGCTGGAGATCGCCGACAAGAAGAAGGGGCTGGAAAGCTCGATCCTATCGGCGATCCAGGCCCAGGCCGCCGACATGTTCGGCGTCAAGGTCGAGGACATCCAGATCACCCAGATCAAGTATGACGAGAATTTCGAGCGGAACATCCAGGTCACGGTGCAGACCCGCAACCAGCAGCTCGCGGCGATCAACATCCTGAAGGTGAAGCAGACCGAGGCCGAGCAGGCCGTGGCCGTCGCCAAGGGCGAGGCTGACGCCGCCGCGGCGACGGCGGATGGCCAGAAGCGCGTGGCCATCGCCCAGGCCGAGGCGCAGGCCCAGTCGGTGCGCCTGGCGGCCGACGCCGCGGCCTATGACGTCGCCAAGCGCGCCGAGGCCGAGGCCGGCGCCAAGCGCGAGGTCGGCGCGGCGGAGGCGGAGGTGATCTCGACCAAGGCGAAGGCGGCCGGGTCGGCCGAGGCCTATGCCGAGATCCTGCGGGCCGAGGCGACGAAGAACTGGACCGGCGCGGTCCCCAACGTCCAGCTCGGCGGCGGGGCGGCCGGGTCCGGCGCGGCCCCGGTCGTGGTGCTGCCGGCCGAGGCGATGCGGCCGGCGGCGGCTGTGCAGACCCCGGCAGAGTGAGCGGTCTCCTTATTTAGTCCCCCCTCCCCTTGCGGGAGGGGGTAGGGGGAGGGGACTGCGCGCGTCTGCGCGCGTGGGCAAAATACAGGCTTCGCAGTCAGAGGCTGGATCGGCTCGTCCTCGGCATCGAAAACCCCCTCCCCCTAACCCCCTCCCGCGAGGGGAGGGGGGACTAAATGGTCCGAACCGGTTAGATAGTGGACAGAATGGACCGGATACATCGTTGACAGGTTTCCTGGACGGCAAAGGGGGGCTTTGCCGATGCCGTTCCAGG
>NZ_JBCNNF010000191.1:0-12877 GCF_039594555.1 Inquilinus sp. | reverse complement strand
TGGGGACGGTGTTCCGGTTCGGCACGGAGCTGTTCGTCGCCGCCATCAACGGGCCGGAGCAGACGGTGCTCAGCGGCACCGCCCCGGCCGTCGCCGCAGCCGAGCAGGCGCTGCTGGAGCGGAGCATCCGGGTGTCGCGGGTGCCGACCTACGACACCCCCGGCCATTCGCCGCTGCTGGCCCCGATCCTGGAGCCGCTCCGCGATGCCCTGGCCCCGATCCAATTCCAGCGGCCGGAGATCGAGATGATCTCGACCGTCACCGGCCGCCGCGCCGGGGACGAGGTCGCCACGGCCGGCCACTGGGTCGACATGGCCGAGCGGCCGGTGCGGTTTCGTCAGGCGCTCGACACCATCGCCAAGGACGGCGTGACCTTCCTCGAGGTCGGGCCGGGCAAAGCCCTGTCCAACCTGGCGAAGGCGGCCTCCGGCGACTGGACCCGGGCGATCTCCTCGCTCTGCGACGGCCCCGATGGCGACGAGGAGCCGGAGCCCGACGGCCTGGCCCATGCCTGCGCCCGCCTGTACTGCGCCGGCCATTCGCCGGAGTGGTCGCGCCTCTACGGCACCCCGCCCTCCCCCGTCGAGGCGCCGACCACGGCCTTCGACCTGAAGCATATCGAGCTGCCGGCCGTGGGGCTGCAGCCGCGCGGCGATCATCCGCAGCCGGTGCAGGCCGCCCCGGACCATGGCGAGGGGACGGATGCGGCTGCCGCCCCGGTGGCCGCGCTGGCCGCCGACACGCTGGCCGCGGTCGCCGACATCGTCCGGCCCGTCCTCGGCGACGCGGCCGACGGGGACGCCGACGCGGCCCTGGTGACCCTCGGTCTCGACTCGCTGGCGCTGACCGCGATCCGCGGCCGCCTGCAGCAGGCCTTCGGGCAGGCCGTCCCCATGGCCTGGTTCGCCGCCGGCGCCTCGCTGCGCGGCATCGCCGCCTTCTATGCGGAGGGCGAACCGGCCGGGCCGGCACCGGTCCAGGCAGCCCCCGAGCCGGTGGAGACGACCGTCACGCTGATGCGGTCGGTGGGCCGTGCCGACCATGTGCTCACGCTCCGAGACGGCTCGGGCCCGCTGGTGGCGCTGATCCACCCGGTCGGCGGCGATGCGCTGTGCTACCGCGAGTTGGCGGAGGCCTGGCCCGGCGACGCCCGGATCCTCGGCATCCGGCACCCCGAGGCCGAGGCCGGTGATGTCCGCTATCGACCGCTGGCCGAGCTGGCGCGGCTATACCGCCGGGCCGTGCTCGACGCCGCCGGCAGGGTTCCGGACATCGTCGGCGGCTGGTCGTTCGGCGGTGCCGTCGCCCAGGAGATGACGGCCCAGTGGGAGGAGGAGGGCGCGCGCATCGCCGGGCTGGCGGCCATCGACAGCCCCCTGCCGGATGGCGACTACGCCCGCCAGCTCCGCCGCCTGGCCGATATCGTGGGCGGGGACGGAGATGACTGCGTCCTGGACCGGATGATCGCCCGTCCGGAGTTCGAGGCGGTGTTCGACGAGCAGCACGGCCTGGGCCGGCTTCGCGCCGTCGCCGACCCTGCCACCGTTGAGCGCGTGCTGCGGATCCATGCCGCGAACGCTGCGGCGCTGGCCGGGCACCGGCCGCAGCCCGTCAGGGCGCCTCTCTCCTATGCGCTGGCCCTGCGCGCCGGCAACGCCGGCAGCTCCGAGGCGGCGGCCCGACCGCTGGAGGCCCTCTCCGCCGGGCCGCTGCGGATCCTGGGCTTCGATTGCGATCATTTCTCGATCATGCGCTCCCCCGCCGTCGAGGCTGTGGCCGGCTTCCTCGGGGCCGCGGCGAAGCCTGTCGTGCAACCTGTGCCCCTGGTGGCCGAGTGACCGGATGGATGTAATGGACGAGCTCGACACCCTGATCCGCACCGACCGGCAAAGCGCCCTGACACGGGTCGCCGGCATCGCCCCGGGCACCGATCCCGCCCTGGTGCGCCGCGCCCACGTGGTCGGCTGCGGCTCGGCCCTGCCCCGGCGCCGGATGACGAATGACGAGCTGGCGCAGCGGGTCGACACCTCGTATGACTGGATCGTGCAGCGGTCGGGCATCCGCGAACGCCGGATCGCCGCCGAGGGCGAGACGACGTCGGACCTGGCCGTGGCGGCCGCCCGCGCCGCCTTGGGCCGGGCCGGGATCTCAGGGGCGGAGCTCGACCTGATCATCCTGGCGACGACCACGCCGGACCGCACCTTCCCGGCCACGGCCGTGCGCGTCCAGGCCGCGCTGGGCATGACCGGTGGTGCTGCCTTCGACGTGCAGGCCGTGTGCTCCGGCTTCGTCTATGCGCTGTCGATTGCCGACGCCATGATCCGCCAGGGCCAGGTGCGGACGGCGCTGGTGATCGGTGCCGAGACGTTCTCGCGCCTGCTCGACTGGTCGGACCGCGGCACCTGCGTGCTGTTCGGCGATGGTGCCGGCGCCGTCGTCCTGCAGGCCGGCCTGTCCGAAGCCGGCCCGCAGGGACGGGGCATCATCTCGACCCATCTCCATTCGGACGGCCGCCACGAGGACAAGCTGTATGTCGATGGCGGCCCGTCCTCGACCGGCACGGTCGGCCATGTCCGGATGGACGGGCGCGAAGTGTTCAAGCACGCGGTGGCCAATCTGGCGGCGGTGGCGGAGGAGGCGCTGAAGGCGAACGGGCTGACCGCCGCGGACATCGACTGGCTGGTGCCGCACCAGGCCAACCGGCGGATCATCGAGGCGACGGCGCGCAAGCTGGAGCTGCCGGAAGAGAAGATCGTGCTGACGCTGGACCGGCACGCCAACACTGCCGCCGCCTCGATCCCCCTGGCCCTGGACGACGCCGTCTCCGCCGGCCGCATCCGCGAGGGCGACCTGGTCTTGATCGAGGCGATGGGCGGCGGCCTGACCTGGGGCGCGGCCCTGGTCCGCTGGTAACTGCATCGTCGTGACAAGGGAATCCGGAATGCGGACATTTCAGAACGTGGCGCCGCCCCAGCTCGGATTCGGCGGGCTCGACGCCGGGCTGACGGATGAGGAGCGGGAGGTTCAGCAGCGGATCCGCAGCTTTGCGCTGGGCGTGATGCGCCCGACCGCCGCCAGGCTGGACCCGATGTCCGCGGCGGATGTGATCGGCGAAGGCTCGCCGCTGTGGGACTACCTGGCGCGCTTCGACGATCTGGGCATCAACCCGGCCTGGCTGGCGGCGCTCGGGCCGGATCGCCGCAAGCGCATGCTGCCGCTGGTGTTCGAGGAGCTGGCCTATGGCGACGCCGGGCTCGCCGTCGCGGCCTTCACCTCGAAGATGGCGGCGGCGACGGCCGCGGCCACCGGCGACCCGGAGCTGATCGAGCGGTTCGGCCCGCTGCGCGGCTGCTGGATCGCGATCCTGGCCGACCGGGGGTCCGACGCCATCGACCATGCCGGGTTCGAGCTGGCGAAGGGCGCCCGGCAGTCCGAGGGCAGCCTGCGCGCCGTGATGCGCGGGCCGGAGGTGATCCTGAACGGCGTGTCGTCCGACTGGATCTCCTGCGCCCCGATCGCCGAATGCGCCCTGATCCACTGCCCCGCCGATTATGGCGGCGGCATCGCGCGGCCGGATGGCGGCGTGTCCGGCATCGCCCTGCTGGTCCCGTTCGACCTGCCGGGGGTCGAGCGCGGACCGCCGGTCGAGAAGATCGGCCAGCGCACGCTGCCGACCGGGAATGTCCGGTTCAACGAGGTCCGCGTTCCCGCCCGCTGTGTCGTCCGGGGCCAGGACGGCTTCTATCCCTCCTTCGCCGGCACGCACACCTCTGGCGCCATGAACGTCGCCGCCATCGCCGGCGGCGTCGCCAAGGCCGCCTTCGACTGCGCCCTGCACTATGCCCGGTCGCGCGAACAGGGCGGGGCCAGGCTGGTCGCGCATCAGCATGTCCGATGGCGGCTGTGGGAGATGTGGCGGAAGCTCGAGATCTGCCGCGCCTCCGTCCGCCGCGGTGTGGCCTACAATCTCTCCGGGCAGGGGCCGCATCTTCTCGCCTCGATCACCGCCAAGACCACGGCGACCCAGACCGCGTTCGAAGTGGCGATGGAGGCGATCCAGATCTTCGGCGCCAACGGGCTGGCGCGGGACCACCTCGTCGAAAGGCTGCTGCGCGACATCACCGTCTGCCTGATCCAGGGCGGCGAGAACCATTCGCTTGGCCTGCAGGGCGGGAACTGGCTGCTGCAATCCCTGGATGCCGAGGGGATGGAGGATCCGGCGATCGACCGCGCGGCCGAGTAGGCCGACAGACGGGCAAGCCCGTCACTGCCGCGTCTGGCGGAACGCCTCCGGCGTCATGCCTTCATGGGCCCGGAACACCCGGATCAGGTGCGGCAGGTCGCAGAAGCCGGTGTCCGCGGCGATCCGGGTGGCCGACCGCCGGGTCGTCTCCAGCAGGTGCTTGGCCTGCTCGATCCGGATCAGCCGGTCGGCCTGGAGCGGTGTCATCCCGAGCGCCTCGCGGAAGTGCCGCTCGACCTTGCGCCGGCTGACGCCGAGCCGCGCCACCACCCGGCGGATCGAGAGCGGCGCGTCGAGCGACTGCTGCATGCCCAGCAGGGCCTTGCGGACGAGAGGGTCGTCGGTGGCCAGGGCCAGCGGCATGCCGGGCTGCGGCTCCTCCGCCGCCATCGCCTCGTCGATGATCATGATGTGCAGGCTCTTTGCGGCGCGCGCCCGTCCCAGATGGCGCTCGACGATGAAGGCAGCGAGGTGCGCCGAGGAGACGCCGCCCGAGCAGGTCAGCCGATCGCGGTCGACGACGAAGATCTGGTCCGAGACCGGCTCCAGCCCGTCGAACCGTTCGAGGAAATCCTCGTGATGGAACCAGCTGACGCAGGCGCGATACCCCTGCATCAGCCCCGCCCGGTGCAGGACGAAGGTGCCGGTGCAGACCCCGACCAGCGGCACCCCGGCCTCGGCCGCGCGCCGGAGGAAGCGCACCGTGTCGGGATGCAGGTTCTCGATCTCGTCGACCAGCCCCCCGACGACGACGAGATAGTCGAACCGCGCGGGATCGCCCAGCCGCTCGTCGGGCTGAACCGAGACGCCGCTGCTCGACGCGATCGGGTCCGTCGTCGGCGACAGGACCTTCCAGCTGCAGAGGATCGGGCGTGACCGGTCGCCCTCATCCGCCGACAGCCGCAGGACATCGACGAAGTTCGCGAACGCGCAGAGCGTGAACCGCCGCGCCAGGATGAAACCGACGTTCAGCTTTGCCATGGCCGCCCCCTGCTGCCGTCAGCGTACAACATTTCTGACGCTTTCATACAGCCCCGGCCCCGCGGATTCCGGCATCCATACGCCCGGAGATATCGGGAGGCGCGCATGACGCATTTCTCCTTCGCCCAGGTGATCAAGGGCGCCCTCACGGGCCAGAAGCACTGGACCGCGCAATGGCCGGAGCGCGAGCCGAAGGCGGCGTATGACGTCGTCATCATCGGCGCGGGCGGGCACGGGCTCGCCGCCGCCTACTATTTGGCGAAGGAGCATGGGGTCACCAATGTCGCTGTGATCGACAAGGGCTGGCTCGGCGGCGGCAACACCGGGCGCAACACCACGATCATCCGCTCGAACTATCTCTATGACGAGAGCGCACGGCTCTACGACCATGCCCTCGACCTCTGGGACGGCCTGTCGCAGGAGCTGAACTACAACGTCATGTTCTCCAGGCGCGGCGTGATGATGCTGGCGCACACCGTCCATGACGTGCAGTCCTTCCAGCGCCATGTCCATTCGAACCGCCTGAACGGGGTCGACAACCAGTGGCTGTCGGCGGCGGAGGCGAAGGCCTTCTGCCCACCGCTCGACCTCGACCCCCGCGCCCGCTACCCGGTGGTCGGGGCCGCGCTGCAGCGCCGCGCCGGCACCGCCCGCCACGACGCCGTGGCCTGGGGCTATGCCCGCGGCGCCGCGGCGCGAGGGGTCGACATCATCCAGAACTGCCCGGTCACGGCGATCCGCCGCGACGCGTCCGGCCACGTCACCGGCGTCGAGACGGCGAAGGGCTTCATCGCCGCCAAGAAGGTCGCCGTCTCGGCCGCCGGCAACACCTCGGTGGTGATGGACACCGCGGGCGTGCGCCTGCCGCTGGAGAGCTACCCGCTGCAGGCCCTGGTGTCCGAGCCGGTGAAGCCGGTCTTCCCCTGCGTCGTCATGTCGAACACGGTCCACGCCTATATCAGCCAGTCCGACAAGGGCGAGCTGGTGATCGGCGCCGGCACCGACGCCTATGTCTCCTACTCGCAGCGCGGCGGCGTCCACATCATCGAGCACACGCTCGCCGCGATCTGCGAGATCTTCCCGATCTTCCGCCGGATGCGGATGCTGCGGTCCTGGGGCGGCATCGTCGACGTCACGCCCGACCGGTCGCCGATCATCGGCAAGACCCCGGTGCCCGGCCTCTATGTCAATTGCGGCTGGGGCACCGGCGGCTTCAAGGCGACGCCCGGCTCCGGCCACGTCTTCGCGCACACCATCGCGAAGGACGAGCCGCACCCGATCAACGCCCCCTTCACGCTCGAGCGCTTCACCACCGGCCGGCTGATCGACGAGGCCGCCGCCGCCGCCGTGGCGCATTGAGGACCCGACCGATGCTGCTGATCCATTGCCCCTATTGCGACCAGGATCGCCCGGAGCTGGAATTCGCCTATGCCGGCGAGGCCCATATCGCCCGGCCGGCCGACCCGATGGCGCTGACCGACGAGGAATGGCGGGACTTCCTCTACATCCGCACCAACCCGCGCGGGCATCATTTCGAGCGCTGGCGCCACATCCATGGCTGCGCCCGCTTCTTCAACGCGGTGCGCGAGACCGTGTCCGACCGCTTCCTCCTCACCTACAAGGCGGGCGAGCCCCGCCCGGACCTCGCCGGCCTGGCAGGAGGGCGCGAATGACCAGCCACCGCCTTCCCGGCCGCGGCCGGGTCGATCACGGCCGCCCGGTCCGCTTCAGCTTCGACGGCAGGTCCTATACGGGCCTCGCGGGCGACACGCTGGCCTCGGCGCTGCTCGCCAACGGCATCCATCTGATGGGCCGCTCGTTCAAGTACCACCGGCCCCGCGGCGTCGTCTCCGCCGGGTCGGACGAGCCGAACGCGCTGGTCGGCACCCACCGCGGTCCCGGCCGCTTCGAGCCGAACACCCGCGCCACGGTCCAGGAGCTGCGCGACGGCCTGGAGGCGACCAGCCAGAACCGCTGGCCCTCGCTATCCTTCGACCTGGGCGCGGTCAACGACCGGCTCGGCCGGCTGTTCTCGGCGGGCTTCTACTACAAGACCTTCATGTGGCCCCGTGCCTTCTGGGACCGCGTCTACGAGCCCATCATCCGCAGGGCGGCGGGCCTGGGCGTCTCGCCGTCGGAGCCCGACGCCGACCGCTACGCCGCCCGCTTCGCCCACACCGATGTCCTGGTCGTCGGCGCCGGCCCGGCCGGCCTCGCCGCGGCGCTGGCCGCCGGCCGCTCCGGCGCCTCGGTCATGCTGGTGGACGAAACTTCCGAGCCCGGCGGCAGCCTGCTCTCCGAACCCGGCATCGTCATCGACGGCAAGCCGGCCTGGGACTGGCTCTCCGCCACCCTGGCCGAGCTGGCGCGGCTGCCGAACGTCACCGTGATGCCCCGCACCACCGCGATCGGCTACTATCACCAGAACCTTCTCGGCCTGTGCCAGAGGCTGACGGATCATCTGTCGGCCGTTCCCCCCGGCGCCCCGCGCGAGCGCCTGTGGCGGGTCCGCGCCGGCCAGGTCGTCCTGGCCCAGGGGGCGCTGGAGAAGCCGCTGGTGTTCGACGGCAACGACCGTCCCGGCGTGATGCTGGCCGGCGCCGCCCAGACCTATCTGCATCGCTACGGCGTCAAGGTGGGGGACCGCCCGGCGATCGTCACCGCCCACGACAGCGCCTGGCACGCCGCCTTCGACCTTGCCGAGGCCGGGGCGAAGCCCGTCGCCATCGTCGATATCCGCTCGGTGGTCGACGCCGCGCTGACCACCCGGGCCCGCGCCCTGGGCATCGAGGCGCTGCTGGCGCACAGCGCCACCGGCACCAAAGGACGTCTGCGCGTGACGTCGCTGCGCGTGGCCCCGATCCGCGACGGCCGGCCCGGCACGGCCCGCACCATCGCCTGCGATGCGGTGCTGATCTGCGGCGGCTGGACGCCGTCGCTGCACCTGTTCAGCCACACCCGCGGCAGCCTAGCCTGGGACGAGACGCTGCAGGCCTTCCTGCCCGGCGCCAAGTCCGAGGCCGTCCACATCGCCGGCGCGGGCCGCGGCCTGTGGGGCATCGCGGCGGCGCTGACGGACGGTGCCGCCGCCGGCGCCCGGGCCGCCCGCGATGCCGGCGGCATGGCCGCGCCGCAGGCCCACACGGTTGCGGCCGACCGCACCGGCACGGGCGTGACCTGCAAGGAGCTGCCGACAGACCGCAATCCGGCCACGGCGAAGGCTTTCATCGACTACCAGAACGACGTCACCGCCAAGGACATCCGCCTCGCCGTCCGCGAAGGCATGCGCTCGATCGAGCACGTCAAGCGCTACACCACCAACGGCATGGCGACCGACCAGGGCAAGATGTCGAACATCAACGGCCTGATGATCGCCGCCGACGCCCTGGCGAAGCCGCCGCCGCAGGTCGGCCTCACCACCTTCCGGCCGCCCTACACCCCGACCAGCTTCGGCACCTTCGCCGGCTATCACCAGGGCGAGACCTTCGAGGTCACCCGCAAGACCCCGATCGATCCCTGGGCCGAAGCCAACGGCGCGGTGTTCGAGCCGGTCGCGCTGTGGCGGCGCGCCCGGTATTTCCCCAAGGCGGGCGAGGACATGCACGCCGCCGTCGCCCGCGAATGCCGCACCACCCGCGCCTCGCTCGGCATCTTCGACGCCTCGACCCTCGGCAAGATCGAGGTGGTGGGGCCGGACGCCGTCACCTTCATGGAGCGGATGTACACCAACCCCTGGGCCAAGCTGGGCGTCGGCCGCTGCCGCTATGGCCTGCTGCTCGGCGAGGACGGCTTCATCCGCGACGACGGCGTGATCGGCCGGCTGGCGCCGGACCGCTTCCACGTCACCACCACCACGGGCGGTGCCGCCCGCGTGCTCAACATGATGGAGGATTATCTCCAGACCGAATGGCCCGAGCTGAAGGTCTGGCTGACCTCGACCACCGAGCAATGGGCGACGGTCGCCCTGAACGGCCCGAACGCCCGCAGGCTCCTGGAACCTCTGGTCGAGGGCCTCGACCTCTCCGACGCCGCCTTCCCGCATATGTCGGTGGCCGAATGCTCGGTGGCCGGCTTCCCGGCGCGGCTGTTCCGCGTGTCCTTCACCGGCGAGCTCGGCTTCGAAGTCAACGTGCCCGCCCGCCATGGCCGCGCCCTCTGGGACCTGCTGTGGGAGGCCGGACAACAGTACGGCATCTGCGCCTACGGCACCGAGACGATGCATGTGCTGCGCGCCGAAAAGGGCTACATCATCGTCGGCCAGGACACGGACGGCACGCTGACCCCGGACGATGCCGGACTGTCCTGGGCGATCGGCAAGGCCAAGCCGGACTTCGTCGGCAAGCGCTCGCTCGCGCGGCCGGACATGGTGGCGAAGGGCCGCAAGCAGCTGGTCGGCCTCCTGACCGAGGACCCGAAGGCCGTGCTCCAGGAAGGCGCCCAGATCGTGGCCGACCCGGACCAGCCGAAGCCGATGACGATGCTCGGCCACGTCACCTCCTCCTACTGGAGCGAGGCGCTGGGCCGGTCGATCGCCATGGCGGTCATCGTCGACGGCCGCGACCGCGACGGCGAGACGCTGCACGTGCCGATGCCGGACCGCACGCTGAGGGCCCGAATCGTCAGGAGCACGGTGTTCTACGACCCCGACGGCTCCCGGCTCAGCGCCTGATGGAGAGCGCCATGAACGACATGACCCTGCAGCGCCCCGCCGTGACGGTCACCGAGCTTCCGCCGGCCACCCGGATCTCGTTGCGGGCGGCCGACCGCGCCGCCCTGGCCGCCCACGGCCTCGCCCTTCCGGACCGGATCGGCGCCCGCATCGTGGAGGGGGAGCGGAGCGTGCTCCGCCTCGGGCCCGACGAATGGCTGGTCGAGGCGCCGGAGGAGCAGGGGGCCGCGCTGAAGGCAAGGCTGGCCGGGCTGGAGACCCGCCTGCCGCTCAGCGCCGTCGAGGTCTCCGACCGCGAGATCACCCTGTCGCTGGCCGGCCCGGCCGTGCTCGACCTGCTCGCAACCGGCTGCCCGCTCGACCTCGCGCGGCTGCCGGTCGGTACGGGCACCCGGACAATCTTCGACACCGTCCAGGTCGTGCTGACCCGGGAGGCCGAGGACCGCTTCCACCTGACGGTCTGGCGCTCCTTCGCCCCGCATGTGCGCGCGCTGCTCGATCTCGCCGGCCGAGAGCTCGCGGCCGGCCTCTAGCGTCGGGGAGGGGGAACGCGCATGCTCGCCGCCGTTGGCCGCGTGGAGCGGATCACGATTTCACCGCTATGATGATCCGGGCGCATGTGCCCGGATCGTGCTCAGAGGCTGCATGTTCCTCAGCGTCTTCGACATCTTCAAGATCGGCATCGGGCCGTCGAGCTCGCACACCATGGGGCCAATGCTCGCCGCCGCCCGCTTCCTCGATGCGCTCCGCACCGGGGCCGGCCGTGTGCCCGGCGCCGGCGCGCCAGCCCGGATCGAGGCGAGCCTGCATGGCAGCCTCGCCTTCACCGGCAAGGGCCACGCCACCGACCGGGCCGTGATCCTGGGCCTGCTCGGCTTCCGCCCGGAGACGCTCGACCCCGACGCGGCTGAGCGCCGCGAAGCCGATCTCCGGGCCAGCCGCCGGATCGACGTCCCCGGCGTCGGCCCGCTGGACTTCGACCCGGAGACGGGCGTCGTCTTCGACTACGGCCCGCCGCTGCCCGGCCATGCCAACGGCCTGGTCCTGCGCGCCTTCGATGCCGCGGGCGACCTCCATTTCGCCGAGACCTACTATTCGATCGGCGGCGGCTTCGTCCTGACCGAGCGGGAACTCGCCGACCGCGGCGCCGCGTCCGACACCATCGCGCGCCCCTATCCTTTCGCCACCGCCGCGGAGATGCTGGCCATGGGCGAGGCCGCCGGCCTCGGCATCGCCGCGATGAAGCGCGCCAATGAGGGCCCGGACCTCGATGCCGGCCTCGACCGGATCTGGCAGGCGATGGACGAGTGCATCGATCGCGGCCTGGCCGCCGACGGCACGCTGCCCGGCGGCCTCAAGGTGCGGCGCCGGGCGCGGGCCATCCACCAGGCGCTGCTCGCCGAACGCGGCTCCAACCGCGCGCAGCCGCATGCGGCGAACGACTGGCTGTCGGTCTATGCCATGGCGGTGAACGAGGAGAATGCCGCCGGCGGCCGCATC
The DNA here is from genome assembly GCF_039594555.1 of Inquilinus sp. GTDB lineage: Bacteria > Pseudomonadota > Alphaproteobacteria > DSM-16000 > Inquilinaceae > Inquilinus. The sequence continues at coordinate 1,484 of NZ_JBCNNF010000191.1, read as the reverse complement.
GTCACCGCCCCCACCAACGGCGCGGCCGGAGTGGTGCCGGCCGTGATCCGCTACTACCGCGACCATTGCGTCGGGGCGACCCATGAGGGCATCCGCGACTTCCTGCTGACCGCGGCCGCCGTCGGCGGGATCATCAAGACCAACGCCTCGATCTCCGGCGCCGAGGTCGGCTGCCAGGGCGAGGTCGGCTCCGCCGCGGCGATGGCGGCCGCGGGCCTCTGCGCCGCCCTGGGCGGCACCAATGCGCAGATCGAGAACGCCGCCGAGATCGCGCTCGAGCACCATCTCGGCATGACCTGCGATCCGATCCGCGGCCTCGTCCAGGTTCCCTGCATCGAGCGCAACGGCCTCGGCGCCATCAAGGCCGTCGCCGCCGCCTCGCTGGCGCTGCGCGGCGACGGCAGCCATGTCGTGCCGCTCGACGCCTGCATCGAGACGATGCATCAGACGGGCCGCGACATGAGCGTCAAGTACAAGGAGACATCGACCGGCGGGCTCGCGGTGAACCTGCCGGGGTGCTGAGGCCGGGCGAGTCTAGCGGAGCAGGGTGATCGACAGCCCGAGCAGGGCCCAGAATGGCCCGACATAGCACAGGGCGGTGAGGATCGACCGCCAGCCGAGGCTGTCGGCGAACATCACCATCCCGCCATTGCCGACAAGCTGCCGGCAGAGAAGCAGGCTCTGATGGCCGGGGTCGAGTGGGCATCGCGCGCCCGTCTCGCGGACATACGCCTCCGCCACGTCGGTGATGTTCCGGCCGTCGATCCACCATTCCTGGCTCAGGATGCGGCCGCTGGCCGCCCTCTCGATGACGGCTGGCCCGTCGACGCGGTTCAGGCGGTTGCCCCGGTACCAGGTCTCGATCCGGCTGCCGTCCGGCAGGTACCGGACATGGGCCAGATCGGCGGTGTGGCGGTCGTGCCCCCCGTCATGGCGCCATCCGGATCCCGGCGTACTGTCCCAGCGATGGGTGACGAAGGGTGAAACCTCGGCGGTGCGAAGCGGCCCTTGCTGATCGCTCCGACGGCGGTCTCCGGACGACGACTCCGACGGCCTCGCGAGGGGAATGACCGTCGCGCCGGCAGATATCCCGTGTTGCTCCATAGCCTGCCCCCTGCCGGCTGTTGGATGGTCGGCTCGGCCGTCAGTCGCCACCGGCCGTGTTCAACGACGCGACCAGGCCGCTTCCGGCGAAATTCCCGCGATACATGTGCTGGCCGAGATGGCCGAAATCGGAGTGCAGGTCGGCATGGACCTTGCCGCCGATGTCCCGCCACCGGCGGCAGAAAGCATAGTCCTCCGACAGGTAGCGTTTGCTGTCCGGGTCGACCATGCAGTCGAAGAACAGCCAGTAGAATGGCGCCTCGGGATTGTTCGGCAGCCCGTCGGGGACGTAGTTGAGCTCCGGATAATGCTCCATCATCCGGCTGAACACATGGCGCTTGATGGTCATGAACCCTGTCGGCGCCTCGGCGACCTCGACG